>CAZITV010000245.1:2290-2522 GCA_964542255.1 uncultured Victivallaceae bacterium | reverse complement strand
AATCATCCATTCATCCAACATGTCACGCCGTAGTATCTTTACGAAGGCGGACAATCCATTCATCCGTCATCCTGTAGGATGACAGTAAAAGAATTCCGCGCTTTCGCTCCGTTCATCCTTGACTCCTCCCATTTCTTTGGTTATTTTCAGAAACTTAACATAGTAAACACGCTTCAGAAAAAGTAAAATTTGGGAAATCCCTTGAATCTCCTATTCTCGTCCTGTAATTTTC
>CAZITV010000245.1:0-2280 GCA_964542255.1 uncultured Victivallaceae bacterium | reverse complement strand
CAGCCCGCCCAGAAATGGTTGAAAGACCGCAAGGGCCGCACGCTCTCCTACGACGACATAATCCACTACCAGAGAATCATCGTAGCCCTGAAAAGGACAGGTGAAATAATGGAAGATATTGACAGTGTCAGAAAATTTTGAAATAAGGGACTCTCAATAAACAACAAAAGGAGAATCGATTCTTCAAATGAACAAAATCGGAAAAAATGCCCAGTGCCCGTGCGGAAGCGGGAAAAAATACAAGCTGTGCTGTATGACAGGTGAGGAAAAGGAGGCGGACAGGCTCAAGTACCTTTTCCAAGAGCCATATATCCCCTTTCCTGAAGTGTCATCACCAAAATCCCAAATAACAGGAAAGCTCCCGGATGAAAAGCCGTTTGTAAGCGCATGGTGGGATGAATTCATGCCTTACTACAAAACCAGCGACATTGACAGGATGCTGCCAATGATATATGCGTTCCTGCGGGAGCATCCTCAGGACTTCTTTGATTTAGGCCTGCATGAGGAATGTCTTTATGAATTGGCTCCTGCCATGGACAAGGTGGGCAGATACGACGAGTACATATCCCTTCTCGAAAAGATACGCATCGAATGTCCAGATACATACCTGAGCTCCTTTGGTGCGTTTGACAGCGCAATGATCGAGTATAATATCTCGCTTGGTCATGACGCGGACATATCGCCATATCTTCAGAACTTCATAAGGCGGCCAGACAGATATCCGGACTATTTATCCGAGGTTCTTGATGCGCTGTCAATAACCGGCAGGCAGGATGAGCTGAAAGCGCTCGTTGAGCCTAGCGCCCTTGCGGTTCTGAATTCCAAAGATGTGATAGGCGGTGGTTTTGTGGCTGACAAACTGCCGATGCTCTATTACAATCCCTTCATTAGCGCAAAAGACTGCTCGGACGAGGCTGCGCTCTCAATTTCAGAAAAACTCAATGCCAGCGGACTGTTTGTGGACGGAATCGGGAAGGACGATATTTTACGACACCTTGAAAACTACATAAATTACAATGTCCCTTTCGATCCGGTCTTGCTCAGCTGCAAAAACAAGGAGAGTCTGTTCTACCAGGATCTAGGATGCCGTTTTACAGGATTTCTTGCGCATGAGCTTGGATGCAGCCTGACTGCTTCGCATTTAATGTCCGAGATGGTCGTTGAATACCTGTGGAATCTTGTTTTTGAGAGGAAAAACAAGTCTCCGTTGGATTTTAATTCAAGAGAACTGGACAGTTTTATCTCCAGAAACAATAGCATCTTCCTATATGTCAGGAGCATTCCGTCAATGGCGATACTACAGGGGATTATATATTTCCACCGTTATCTCAACCATCTGCATATCCTTCCAGTACAGGATATCGGCAAGATAACTGATGAGGCAACAGAGCTTGCTGAACTCGTCAAGAAGGCTCATTCTGAGAGTCTTAGCTGTGTCGAACGCATTTTCCGAACTTTTCCGGAATTCAAAGGCAGAGTAGACAGGGATGCCGGCTGATAATGATTAACAGGAAGAGAAGGATGCGGCCCGGACACCGAACCTGAACATGGAAATAGTTGCGAAATTCGCAGAGAAGATCGGGTTGGAATTCTCCCCCGTTGGAGTTCACGGCTTTAGCGTGTCCCCTTCTGAATCTCCTCGCTACTCTGACTCTCAGGAAACAAATCTAAAACCGCACGCTAAAGCTGTGAACTCCAACGAATTCAATCCAAAAACCCACGCTGAAGCTGTGAACTCCAACAAATTCACTCCGGAAGCTCTTCTCGACTACATTTACGCGGTTCTTCATTCCCCGAACTACCGGGAGAAATACAAGGAATTCCTGAAGATAGACTTCCCGAGAATCCCATTGCCGGAAAACGCGGAAGAGTTCTGGAAATTCTCAGAAAAAGGCTGCGAACTCCGCAAACTACACCTCATGGAATCCCCGGAACTGGACACCCCGTTGACAAGCTATCCAATCAGCGGTAGCAACATTGTCGAGAAGGTTCTTTTCAAAAGTAGCGCGGACATTCCTGCGTGCCATGCCGTAGCATCTTCGCGTAGGCTGGTCTGCGATTCTTCTGCTTCTTCGCAAGGACAGTCATGCAATCCGAATTCAGCCACAGACAGGAATGTCCGTGCTACTCTTTCCGGCAAAGTCTTCATCAACGAAAGTATGTTGGGCTTTAGCCCGACAAATGAAGATGGCGGGTTGAAACACCGCCCTACTTCCGGCAAAGTTTTCATCAACTCCACGCAGTATTTCGACAACGTCCCCGAAGCCGCCTGGAAATTTT
>CAZITV010000244.1:0-2526 GCA_964542255.1 uncultured Victivallaceae bacterium | reverse complement strand
TGACACAAAGCGAATCTCAGGATGAAGGTTATACCTGGAGCGATCCAGTTAAGACACCATTTTATTCTGCATCCGCCAGATTTTTTTTGACTAAATTGTCTTCAGGAAACGCGCTGCTGGTAAAATATTCAAATCCGACTCAAACGGAAGCCCGGTCACACTTGACGGCATATATATCCAAAGATGACGGCGCGTCATGGCAAGGCGGTCTGTTACTGGATGAACGTTACGGCATTAGTTACCCGGACGGTTTTCAGGCTCCGGACGGACGCATTTTTGTGCAATATGACCGGAAAAGAGAATCCGGTGAAATTTTGCTGTCAATCTTCACTGAAGAAGATGTACTGGCAGGAAAAAATATTTCAGGAAAACTGTTGCTGAAACATCCGGTAATTCAAAGTTTTTCTGCGCGTTTGGAAGGGACATTAAATGCGCAATGATATCTTTTACTGGAAATGTGACTGCGCGGTTAGTACCGAAAGCAAAAAACAGTTATATTTCTCTAACAAACATACGTCTGATACCACCAGCGTAGCTCAGGCTATTGCATGTGATTTCCTAGGAGAAAAACCTGCCGGATTTGATCGACTGAAAGTGGACGGCAATCATTTTGCCTATTGGTTCGCCAATAAAAAAACGAAGTTTCTGTTGCGGACTGACGATGGTTTATCGAATGACAATTATATGCTGGCTGAAAGTGCGATTCTTGAAGAACTTAACCGCCGCAAACTGCCGGTTCCGAAAATCTATGCCACTAATATTGACGCAGTAAAATATCCGGTACGTTATCAAATTATGGAATTTATTGACGCGCCGTCACTGCAACAGTTATATCATAAAAACACCATAAATCTCAAGAGTATCGCGAAGGAGTTCGGTCTATTTCTGGCGGAGTTGCATCAACTTAAATACCCAAACTTTGGATTTATTAATACTGATATTTTATTAAAAGAGAAAAGATTTTGCGGCATAGATTCAACCTGGGCTGACTATTTTAATAAATGCTTACCCAAACATATCGGCTATTTGCGTGAAAAGAAAATCGTAACCGGTAAGGTGATTCAACAGATTGAAAAGATTTTCGCGCAAAATAAGAAGTTATTGGAGCTGAATGAAGGCTCATTGCTGCATCGGGATTTCGCCTATTGGAATATTCTTGGAACTTCAAATAAAATTCTAGCGGTAATCGACTGGGATGATGCAGTAATCGGTGATCCAGCAGATGACCTCGGCATTGTTAATTGTTTTAACTCTCCGGAATTTATGGAAAATTTATTAAAATCATATAACCAGATAGTTCCTGTCGATGAAATATTTCGGCGAAAAATCCATTTTTACACACTGCGCAACATGCTTTGGAAAATAATGATTCGCCATTATATGGGTTATTTTGATAAAGATGATCAATTCTTTCTTAACAAAAACGAGCTAAATTTGTCGCTCAAAGCGTACAGTTTAGAAAAAATAAAACAGTCAATTAATGCATTGGAGAAAATATGAATTTTATCAAAAACAAAGTTAAAAACCAGATCTCACGGGGTTTATTTATCGCCTCCGGGAGCGATTTCGCGGTTGAATTGGCGGCATTTACCGGCTTTGACTGGCTGGTACTGGATATGGAACATGGCTTAGGCGATGAAGGGGATATTTTAAGAATGATTCGAGCGTTGCGCGCTTCTGCTACCGCGCCGATTGTCAGAATCCCGCAACTTCGCAGTGAGTACATCAAGAAGGTTTTGGATTTTGGGGCGGCTGGAATAATGTGCCCGATGATAAAATCGGCTCAGGATGCCCGCGATATCGTTGATTTTATGCGCTATCCGCCGGCAGGAAGCCGTGGATTTAGCGGTGGTTCCCTGGCCTCAGACTATGGCACCGGACTCAAGGACTATTTTGCCCGCGCCAATTCAGAATTGTTGTGCGTTGCTCAAATTGAACATGAAAGCGCAGTGCAAAATATTGATTTAATCGCAGCCGTGGATGGTGTTGATGTGCTCTTTATTGGACACTCCGACCTGTCTCTCAGCATGGGATGTTTCGGCAATTTCGATGACAAACAAATAATTGACGCAGAAAATGCGGTACTGAAATCAGCTCATGAACACGGCAAAGTAGCCGGGATGCTGCTAAAGCAGGGAATGAACGCACAACAATATGTTGATCGTGGATTCAACTTCGTGGCATTGGGAACTGATGTGGGATGTCTGCGTTCCGCATATAAGCACTTAATCACAAGTAACTTAAACTTAAATTAATTTTACTGCGGTTTGACGGTGTCGCCCTTAACCGGTGAATAGTTCTCTTTGGATTCGGTTGAGCCGACATGTGACACATTCACCCGTTCAAAAATGCACTTTATTCCAGTACCATTCTGAATAATTGGCGTATTCTGCAGATGATAATGGATATGAGCCTCGGAGGAGTTGCCGGAATTTCCGCACAGGCCGAGGAGCTGTCCCTTTTTGACCGTGTCACCGGTCTTTACCAGAATGCTGCCCTGTTTAAAATGGGCGATAACAGAGACCT
>CAZITV010000243.1:0-2535 GCA_964542255.1 uncultured Victivallaceae bacterium | reverse complement strand
CTGCGGTTTATAACCAAAATCCATCGCCAAATTCCTAATCGTTATTGTCTATGACAGACCACTCATTGGTATAACGCGATTTCTTACTGGAGTTCTACTGATTTCGCCCTTTTCTCTGCCCGCCGTTTTGCTCTTTGACGGCGATGCTTAATTATATTTAGGATAAAATTGGGGAGGCGTAACAGGATAGTCGGGGCGAAAGTCAACCCGCCTAGCCGGATGCCTTTATTGGTGATTTTGAGTATTTGGGCAACATTATAAAATTTATGGTATTGCTGACGCCTGAATACATGGAGAAATTTAGCGGAACATTCATCGGAGAATACCTTCCCGTCAGGCGCGATGTGATACATTGGATTTGCATTGACAAGTTCTTCAAGACCTGAATATGGGGCAACCCGTAAAGTGGAAAGGGCTATCGTGTCCAACCGGAGTTGTTTGGCGAACGGAACAATTTGCTCCATATCATCGCGGGACTCGCCAATATTACCTAAAATAAAATAACCGTGTAAAATCATGTTCGTTCTGGACAGTACCTCAAAATATTTTTTTATCTGAGCAGTATTGAATCCTTTGCCCATGGATTTAAGTGTTTTATCATGCGCCGATTCGATGCCCAACATCAGCAGGATAAAACCGGCTTGCTCCATTTTTCGTATGACGTCCGGTCTTTTTGCTATCTCCAATCGGGCATTTATTACATATTTTTTGCGGATTCCTCGGGCCATTATCAGGTCGCATATTTTTTCAACCCGGTCCATATCATAAGTAAAGATATCATCGGTAAAGCCAATTATGCGGCCGCGTGACTGTTCAATTTCTGCTACAACAGATTCAGCGGAACGCGGTGTCCAGTCTCTTTTTGAACCCCAAGGGTTGCGGCTGAAGGAACAGAATTTGCAATTAAACGGACACCCTCTTGACGCGGCAATCATATCCACTTCAAGTCCAAGTTTAGCGCCTCCAAATACCATCTCATATTTGTATTTTCTAAGGCTGCGGTCGGGGAAAAGATAATCCTGAATTGGACCGGGTACACGGTTTTTATTGTGAATTATTTCATCTCCAGAACGAAAACTCAACCCGGTGATATCTTTGAATGGGACTCCGCGGCAGATCTCTTCAACGGCTTCCTCGCCATCACCTCTGACCACCGCGTTTACATTGTGGAAATCAACGAGCCAGCGTTCAGGATTCTCTGAGGCGTGACGCCCACCCAGAAGAACAAAAATTCCATCCGGCACCGAACGGATTTCTTCGGCCAGAAAATCTTGATCCCGATCCCAGTTGATGGAGAAGCAGACCATTCCTGTCTCCGGACGAATAAAATCACGGGTGTGCCCGGACTCTTTCCGCATATCAACAATTTCAATCTGCTTCGAAAATGGCTGTATTACTTTGGCGATGAACTCAAGCCCAATGGGCGGGAAAAAACCGACATCATTTAGTTCACGCCGGTATGGATAGGAACAAAGAACATGATTAAGCGGAGCTGTTGGAAACGCGACAAGGCTGTCAGAAACAGGTTGATTGTTCCAATTATGCGATATGTTGCACCCGCTGGATATGCCGGTATTATTATTTACAATTGCCATTAGTTACTTCCCGGTACCAAAAAAATAAAAAACCCGCGGTACCATAATTTGTTAAAATCATAGTCCCACAGGTTTTATTTCCTGTTGCCGGTAAAACCAGCTCGGCCACAATACACCAATCAGGATGTATCGCCTGCACTATATTGTTATTCTAAGCGTCATATTTATGGCGTTACAATGCCACAATTTATGCTGCATGAAAGTAGTTCAATGATTCTTTAATTTTTAAAAATATAATTATCAGGCAAGGCGGTATTTTTAAATATAATTCATCAAATGTCACCATATAATATACCGTGCATTTACGGTAAATCAAGTTTTTTTCTCTTTAAATGCCGGTAATGCTTTTTCAAGAATGGCGTTAACGAAGATGTTTTTGACTACAGACGGCAAGGTTAGCAATATTCAAAATCGTTGATTTTTGCAGCCAGCGCGGGAAATTGAAGACACAGTTCGGCAGCATTCCCAATGGTGAAATCTGAGTATTCAAATCCAGGCATTACTGCCGCGCCAAACAACCCCCAGTCAGCCTGATCCGGCAGCAGCTTTGCTGCCTGCCAAACACCGGCCGGGATTGCGCTTTGTGGAGTTTGTCCGGAGGTAATATCATTGCCGATAACCCGCTCTTCACAGCGTCCGTCAGGAAATATCAGTAGTTGAATTGCCGGAGCGCCGCCGTGGTAGAACCATATTTCATCATTTGCGACCTGATGCCAATCAGAGCGCATATTCTTCGCCAGCAGGTAATAGATGGAGGTGCCGCAGCAATGTATGCCGTCCGGCAAAATCATCGTCGAACGGTAGGTCTCTGTAAAATATCCGCCTTCTACTGTCAAAGGACGCAACCCCAGGCGCGCAATAATATCTTCCGGAGTGTTCATGGTTATACTCAATTAGGTTGAAAATCCAAACTAATACCAATTTGCTTTCATTGATAGAC
>CAZITV010000242.1:0-2553 GCA_964542255.1 uncultured Victivallaceae bacterium | reverse complement strand
AATCTTTAATCAAGTTTGTAAAACCAAAGCAAACAGTTTTTGCTCATTGCGATCTGCCATGTGGTGTTTATGATCCAGCACAGGCAAAAATTGAGGCGCAATCTGTTAAGGCTTGTATGGAAAAATACGCAGCCAGCAGTGATGCTGACTTCAAAGCCCGTGCAGTTGCTATCAAAGAAGAGCGTTCTGAGTTAGTAAAGCACCACCTTTGGGTACTTTGGACAGATTACTTCAAGCCAAATCACTTTGAGGCGTATCCAAATCTGCACTCATTATTTAATGAGGCTACTAAATTAGCTGGTGCTGGTGGAAGCAAAGGCACTAATGATGTTGCAGTTGCTGAAAAACTTATCGGCAAGATTGATGAGATTGCTGAGATCTTCTGGGCGACTAAAAAGTAAGTTTTTTCTAATCGCTAGTGGTTTAGAAGTTTAAACCGCTAGCGATTTTTTCATTGTTTGAGTAAGTAGCCTTATCAGCAACAATTGTTTCAGCAGCAACCCGTGCCATGAATGAAACTCTTTCCACAAATTTTCTTGTGATTAAACCAGTGGCAACTAATCTAGAGTTCTGATGAACCTCAACTTCAAATTTTAAAACGTTATCTACTAAACCAAGACATCTAGAAGTGGCATGTATTTCACTACCTACTCCTGCTGCGCCTTTAATATCTAATTCAGAAGATGATGTAACGGTGGTTTCACCAAAATCTAAAAACTCAATAATTGCTGTGCTGCATGCACTTTCAACTAAACCTAGTATCTGGTTTGAGCCAATAACTGGCAGATCATTAATTCCTTGAGCAACTGATGTGTCGCCAGGTCTGATAGACATGCTGGCCATTCCAATTGCACCGATTACCTGCTCTGCTTTCATAATCAGAACATTAGTGATCAGGGAATTACTCTTGCGGGAACTCCCTGCGTATTTCGCTAGTTATTTCAATTTGAGTTGCACCATCAGAGGTAATCTCCGTATAAGTGGTTTGGGTATAGGTAATTTCAGTAATACCACTTGATTGGGCGCCTTGCTTCATTTGAATGTATAAATCCTCAGTTTGCTGATTTATGCGATCACATAAACTCTCTGGCAGCTCTTCATTCAGGGCATTGCATAAAAGATTTTTCATCAACAGTAGCGCAGCGCTTTCTTGCTCCATTTGATCTCGGCAATCTGTGCATGTACCAAAGTGCAGCTCGACAGCGTTAAGTTGTTGATCATCAAATATCTCATGATCAATGTATAAAACTATGTTTGGTAGAACTTGCTCACATGGCATGAAATCATTATTTGAAAAACTCATTTGTTATCACCTGCTTTTTTGCTACCAAAGCCGCGCTCAGTTGCGTAAGCAGACAGTGATGCTCTTAATAATTTTCTTCCTCGATGTAGCCTGGACATAACTGTGCCGGTTGGCACTCCTGTTATCTCGGCTACCTCTTTGTAAGAAAAACCTTCCACATCAGAGAGGTAAACTGCCATTCGAAAATCCTCTGGCATAGCAGCTAAGGCCTCTTTAACATCCTTGTCAGCGATATTTTCTAAAACTTCATCCTCTGCAGATTTGCCTTGATCACTTGTATGGGAAGAGGCATCTGCTATTTGCCAGTCCTCTATCTCACCTGCTGAAATCTGAGGCCTGCGCTGATCTTTGCGATAATTATTTATAAATGTAGTGGTGAGAATTCTGTACAACCATGCTTTGAGATTTGTACCAGGTTCAAATTGATGAAAACTTGTAAACGCTTTTGCATAAGTGTCTTGTACTAAATCTTGAGCATCATGTGTGTTTTTTGTATAACGAAGTGCTGCGCCATATAGCTGAGATGTAAATACCAAGGCATCTCTTTCGAATCTAGATTTGCGCTCTTCTAAACTCTCTTTGCTTCGATCGATAATCGCTGGCAGTAAATCTTCGTTGCTCATTTGGGACAAGGCTACCTCGAAGGGGGTCTTGTCATTAACTAGATAATTCTTAGTTTGCCCAGTTGATGGACGTAATGCATGCATAGAGGTAAAACCCTTCTTACGAAAGGTTTATTCCCCGGTGAGGTGAGGGTTTAGCAGTACAAATGCCCAATTTGATTTAGATGACGGAAGGTAGACTGGGAGATATGAGTAACTGGAGCGCTCCTTTTCGCAGTGGATTAACCGCTGCAAGTAAGCCAATATCAGCCACAGTTATCATCCCTGGATCAAAGTCAGCAACTAACCGGGCTTTGATTCTGGCCGCTCTAGCGACAACACCATCAAGGATCCGAAAACCTCTTTCCTCTCGTGATACTGATTTGATGGTTAAAGGTTTACAAAGTTTAGGATGCAAGATTGAGCAGATAAAAACTGATCAAGGCTTTGATTATCAAGTGACTCCTGGCAAGTTAACGGGACCAACTCAAATTGATGTTGGAAATGCAGGAACTGTAATGCGCTTTCTGCCGCCAATCGCCGCTCTTGCAACTGGCTTAATTCATTTTGATGGCGATGAAAGATCTCACCAGCGTCCAATTGGACCAGTGCTTAGTGCGTTGGAGCAGCTTGGTGTTTCAGTGGAGC
>CAZITV010000241.1:0-2607 GCA_964542255.1 uncultured Victivallaceae bacterium | reverse complement strand
CCATCCGACCGCGGTGGTTTATTGTATGCCGCACGACGGGCAGTACTGGGCGGCGATATCCATATTGCTGGTAATCTGGTGATTCTTGAATTTCTTCGACCATATCCCCGGGATATGGCAATGTATCAAGTGTCTTATAAACTTGAAAGTTGACCTGCCAAAGCCGCATAATTTTTCACAATCTCACATATTGTTTATTAGTATCACAAAACGTATATATTATATAATTGACAATACAAAAAGTATCAGATATACTATAGATTATAGACTAAATAATATATCACAATTTAAAATATTGCAACTAAAATATATTGATAGAATCAACACAAATCTATCAATAACAAAAAACAGGGAAATAATATGAGCGAAAAAATCAATGTAACCATCTGGAATGAATTCCGCCACGAAAAAACCAATGAAATCGTAAAGAAACTGTACCCGCTAGGAATGCATAAAGCCATTGCTGACGGCATCAGCTCGAATGACCTGAATATCCGTCTGGCTACCCTCGATGACCCGGAGCATGGGCTTACCGAAGAAGTGGTCAACAGCACCGATGTACTGCTCTGGTGGGGACATTGTCACCACGCTGATGTAAAAGACGAAATTGTCAAGCGCGTCCACAAACGCGTGCTTGAAGGCATGGGGTTGATTGTTCTCCATTCCGGTCACTTCTCAAAAATTTTCAAAGCCGTTATGGGAACCAACTGTTCTCTGAAATGGCGTGAAGTGGGGGAAAGGGAACGTCTTTGGAATATTGAACCGTCCCATCCGATTACCCAAGGCATTGGCGAATATTTTGAACTGAAGAATGAGGAAATGTACGGCGAACGTTTTGATATCCCCCAGGACGGCAAAATCATTTTTATTTCATGGTTTGAAGGCGGAGAAGTTTTCCGCAGTGGCGTAACGTTTGAACGTGGTCACGGCAAAGTGTTCTACTTTAGCCCAGGCCATGAAACCTATCCGACATACTATGATAAAAACGTGCTGAAAGTAATCGGCAATGCCGTCCGCTGGGCAAAGCCGTTAATCTATCAAGAGCATACTGCTCCGAATACCGCACCGTTGGAAGTAATTAAGACACCCAATCCGCATACTGTCAGCGCCGGCGTAGTACAAGATGCTGACGGCAAAAATAAATAGGAATCTTGAATATGAAAAAAATTAGAATTGGAGTTATTGGTCTCGGCGTGGGACAGGCGCACGTTAAGGGTTACCAGGAACACCCTGACGCAGAAGTTGCCGCCATCGTTGATATAGACAAGAACAAAGTCGAAAAAGCGGCGAAAGAACTAGGCATTGCCAAATTTCATACCGATGCTTTCGAAATGTTCAAAAAAGAGAAACTTGACGTCGTAAGTATTGCCGTGCCGAATAAATTCCATAAACCACTGACCATCGCCGCCCTTGAATCCGGAGCACACGTTCTCTGCGAAAAGCCGATGGCCATGAACGCATCAGAAGCCGAAGCAATGCTTGCCGCCGCAAAACGCTGCAAAAAACGGCTGGGTATCAACTTTTCATTCCGTTTCACCCCGCAATCATTCGCAATGAAACAACTTGTTGATAGCGGTGAACTCGGAGATATTTATTTTGGACGCTCTGTCTGGCATCGCCGCCGCGGCATGCCGGGTTTCGGTGGTTGGTTCGGCACCAAGGCACTTTCAGGAGGAGGCCCGTTGATTGACCTCGGGGTTCACCGGCTTGACCTTGCACTCTGGCTCATGAATTATCCTGAACCGGAATGGGTGATTGGAAGTACTTACAGCCATATCGCTTCGGCTATTGCAAAAAAGAACAATAAAACTTATGATGTCGAAGATTTTGCCTGCGGTATGATTAAATTTAAAAACGGTGCCACCTTGGAAATTGAGGCATCATGGGCCGCGAATATTAAAGAACGCGAACATATGTCCACCCGTCTGCTCGGGACGAAAGGTGGCCTCTTCCAGCGCAATCTTGAAGAAGGCTATGAGTTTCATGTTGAATGTTATCAGGAAAAAGCGGGTTGTCAGTACGACATGCACCTTCATCCGCCGGTTCCTGCCTGCAAAAACAGTTATTACACCTTCATTGACTGCATCGTTAAGAAAATTCCATTTGTGGTAACTCCCGAACAGGGCGTAACCGTAATGAAACTACTAGATGCCATCTATAAATCCGCTGCCTCAGGCAAACCGGTAAAGTTAGGATGAAAAAATATTATTCGAGTTTGGCCAGTGCAGGTTGATTATTGCAAATATAAAGAAAATACCAGCTTGAATCCGTTAAGGAAAACAAATCAATTCCAATGGCGGAATTTCATTAATCTGAGCACTGCTCCGTGATGTAAAAAATTTAACAAAGCTCGACACAATGACATTTGCCAATGTGGGAAAAATATCACAGCTATCCCGTGGGACGGTTAAAAACTTAAAAACTGGAGTTATACGTATGATGTTGAAAATCAACCAAAAAACAGGAGGCAACAAATAAAACCACAGGATGATTGTATCTTAATTTTGGGGTTTTGACGAAAAATAACCATTTGCCTGAATAAAATCATGCCGGAGCATGACTGGCAGAAAATTTGGTGAAATCTAATCAAAAATCAATAGTCAAAGA
>CAZITV010000240.1:0-2717 GCA_964542255.1 uncultured Victivallaceae bacterium | reverse complement strand
GATGGTATATTTTCGAGCATCGCATCAATCGCGACGATTTTTTTGAGCTTCATGCCAACCTCGCCCGCTGGCTGAGAGCACTGGCGGCAGCACTCTCTGAAAACGGTATCGAAACATCACGACGCGGCGGAATTGACGAGAATGCATTGAGAGGTTTGCGTTTGCTGCAATCGCTACCCTTAGATCAGCAACTTGACAGAGAAAAATTTGCCAGAGACATTGGACTCAGTCCAGTACATCTCACCCGGATTTTTCTAAAACATATCGGCACAACGCCCAGTGATTATCATAATCACCGGAGGCTGGAACATGCCCGCCGCCGACTGTCTGTTCCCGGAGTTAGAATTAAGGATGTAGCTAATGAGCTTGGTTTTGTCCACCTCTCGTATTTCTCAACCTGGTTCAAGAAAAATGAGAAGAGTTCTCCGGCCGCATTCAAAGGCAAGTTAAAGTCATGAAGAAAAACAAATAATAGAGATTAGAAAGATAAATAAAATGATCATTTTTTCAGATAGCCGCCGTTTAAATACCAAACTGTTTCCGCAAATAATCATGGCGACAGTTTTTCTTTCTCTTGCGTTCGCCGCTTCAAACTCATTTGCGGCAGCCGATGTAAACCTAGCCGCATATGGTGGCATACCGGGAGCCGCTCCGGCACAGATTACCAGCGCCTTCAGTCAGGCGTTCCAGGCATTAAAGAACGCAGGGGGCGGTACGTTAACTGTAAATCCAGGAGTGTATAATATAGGGAATAGACAAGATTCAGACGGGGTATTAGCCTTTGCTCAGGATATGGACAATGTTACCATCTCCGGGTACGGGGCTAAGTTTTTTATGACCACCACCAGCGGCTCCCCTGTATTCTTTCAATTTCATAACTGCAGCAATATAACGGTCAAAGGCATGAGTTTTTATGACTATGGATGCGATTTGAAGATTAATTGGAAAGGCGCAATATGTTTAGCCGTCTCAAGCAATACGCCGCATTCCGGCTTTATAACCAGAGATTGTACGGCTGAAAAAGTTGTTACTTTTCTTCAATCCACGGGGCAATGGGCATCAACCGCGTATTCCTTTACCGGGTTTGATATTCAAGCTAAAGTTTTGAACTCTTATTACGGCGTTAATTCAAATCATATAGGCAGTTTTTCCAAGTGTAATTTAACTGTTGAAAATGTGCGGCGTGCCTTTATCTCTTATGGCTGCAAGAACTGGGATGTTGTTGTTAATGCAGCCTCGGACGGTGTATCGCCCGGCAGCAACGGGCTCATTGAAGTGGTTCCTATTGGTCAGTTTGGCTCTTATCCGTCTTCTCAATCGGTCGAAAATATCTCTATTGATTTGACTGTGACCGGCAATATAAGCAATTACTCTGGAATGGTGCATTTTTACAATCAGGGGCCGCTTGAGGCTCCTGTATATACCAAAAATGTGAAGGCGAATGTAAAGTACAATAATGTGATTACCGGAAACTGTAATATGTTTATTTTTGACCATGAATATCCGTCACCGACCATTCCGGCAGTATCCCCCCGCACATACCGGCAGATAAAGTTGACGGGCAGTGTAACCGGCGGGAAATTCACCGGCAAGATTATACACCACCCTACCCTCTCCTCCGGTTCAGAGAACGACATAGACATCGAATCCAACCTGGCAGCAATGCAAAATAACCTGTCCGGACTGCCCGACTACTTCCATATCATTCCCGCACCATAAAGCATTACCCAAAATTCAACAGAGATTAACCGCCAAGAGCTATCGCCAAATCCCTAGGGACATTGAGTCAGATTTTCCACGAAAAGTCAATGATGTTTCTAAAAAAAAGCAAAAAAATTGAGGAAAATAATGGACTCAGTGTCAATTCATGTCTGCGAAGAAGAGCTTTTAATAAATAATTAATCAAACAATTACTGAAAATCAATGAACTACTGCACAAAAACACAAAAGCTAAAGTTTGACACTAATATTAAGTGCTATGAGCGTGAAATAAATAGACAAATGAGATAATAAGCGATTAGTCAAAGATAAAAGTCGACGGCAAAGATCAATCAGGCGTCTATCGATGTGACTGAATTGGATGGATAATCACCCGTGCTAAGCACTTTTCTTTTTTAATCAATATTTTCGGACTGAGGTATTGACATGCCATTTTTTAATATTATGTTATATATAACAGTTTTGTTATTATATTAACAAGTAACATTGGAAAATATTGAAAGAATTGCTTATTTTAAGTTGCATAATATTTACATAATATAATAAATTAAAATATTTTCTATACTTATGAATAAAATATATCATACATGTTATAATATGCTTTGTTTTACATAAATTAACATGCATAAATTATTGAACCAACCCAAGGAGTAAATTAACAATGCTTATAAATTTGCAAACTTTACAAAAGATTGAAAAAATCGAAAACCGCTACAGAGCTCTGCGCTTTGAGAAATTACTTGAACTTGACTCTGTGTACTACGACACAAAAAAGCATTTCAGGACAACGCCAGCGAATGGTAACTGGAAGCCAATAGTCCGGGGGCAGAGGTGGGGCGGTGACTGGTTGACTCGCTGGTTCAAGACTTCATTCACTATGCCGGATGCTGTTGCGGGCAGGAAAGTTTTCATTTGTGCAAAGACCGGAGCCTTGGAAACCATGGCTATTGTTGATGGCGAATTCAAGGGAGTCCTTGGAAGCGGTGATCCCGAAAACT
>CAZITV010000239.1:0-2733 GCA_964542255.1 uncultured Victivallaceae bacterium | reverse complement strand
CTGCACCGGCACGCCGGCGTCGATCGCCATCGCGGCCGCGGTGGCGGCGGTCTGGCTCGACACCATGAACACCGGCTCCATCCGGATGCTCGAGAAGGCGACGTGGCTGGCCGAGAGTGCGAACGTGACGAGCAGGTTGTCGCACTCGGCCTGCTTGGGAACGATCGACCGGTAGCTGATTCCGTAGGGGTCGCCGGTGCCGCGGCCTTCCGCCAGCTTGCCCTCGCGGGTCACCACCCCGTCCTTGACGATCCGGCGGATCTCGTGGGCGTCGATGCCGTAGCTGCCGAGGCTCACCGGATCAGCAGCCACCCGCTTGCCGCATACGTGATCTTGGGTCATCACGAGGTCGCCGATCATTCGCCGCCCCTCGCGGACATAGAGCTGATGGGGCCAGCCGCCCGTGTCGCGAAACTCGTCGCGGGGCAGGCCGAACCGCCGCATGTCGGCCCGCACCTTGGCGGGCACCCGCGGGTCGGTGGCCAGAAAGTGCAGGAGTCCACGCTGGTGATGCTCGTGCTCGCGAAACAGTTCCTGCCGCCGCTCGGGGCTGGCCTCGCACCAGCCCCAGCTCGCGCCGGGGAGATTCCCGCCGAACGTCGCCGTATTGAAGTCGTATTTGTCGTTCGGCACGGGGTCGTGCTTCGAGAACCAGCGGAGGTCCATGTCGTCGCCGTTGGCCAGGCAGGCCTCGATGAACCGCACGACGATCTCGTAGCGGGCCGGGTCGTAGCCGGGGGGCGGCTCGATCGGCAGCCGGTCGGCGGCGGTGGTGAGACAAAGCCGGAAGCAATAGGCCTGCACGCCCGGGGCCGCCTCGCCGGGCGTGCCGGGTTCGCCCGGATTGATCAAGGGGAGCAGGCCGCTCGAAGGATCCCCCTTGCGCACGTAAGGGTCGAGCGGGAAGTCGCGATCCCACACGCCCTGACCACCCGGCTTGCGGCCGTTCGGCCCAGGCTGCTCGTGCGGCGCTCGCGGACGACACCAGTCGGCGTAGCGGATGCCGGCCAGCGATTCGTCATACTGGTCGCGGCCTTCGCGGGTGAGCGTGTGCGAGACGCCCGCCGCTGCCATGAGGTCACCCTCGTAGGTCGTGTCGATGAACATCTTCGCGGCGATCTCGCGCCGCGTGCCGTCCGGGCCGGCGACGACGATGCGGCTGATCCGCGGCCCCTCCTTGGTCACCTCGATGAGCCGCGCGTCGCGGAGCACGGGCACTCCCGCCTCTTTGACGAGTTCCTCGAACACCTCCTCGGCCACATGCGGCTCGATTGCGTAGGCGCCGCCGGTGCCGCCGCCGCTGCCTCCGACCGCCTTGTGTGGCTCGTCCCAGGCGAGCTTCTTGCCGTAGCGGGCCACGAGCCGCGTGAAAAACTCCCGCGTGATGCCGCCGATCGTCCGTGGATCGCCGATATCGACGGCGGAGAGGCCGCCCGAGGTCATGCCGCCGAGGTGCCGCCCCGGCTCGACAAGCACCACGTTCTTCCCCATGCGGGCTGCCTGCACAGCCGCCACCACGCCCCCCGACGTGCCACCATAGATGGCCACGTCGCACGAGATATCGGCCGCCGCGGCCAGAGCCGCAGTGGCCGTCAGGCAGAGCATCGCGGCCAGTGGGATCACGCGACGACGGAGCATGGAAATCAGCATGACGATACCTCCTCGCCTTGGTGCTGACATATCATAGCACAGGCACGAAAAGGGGACGCAGCTCTTTTCGTCCACGTTCCCATAAAAGCCCCCGGCGTCAGCCGGGGGATAGAGGCCGGAACGGAAAAGAGCTGCGTCCCCTTTTCAATCCGACGCTGCGTGGCCTCGTCGCCATCGCCACGGGGAACTACAATGTTAGGTACGATCCTCTTGCTTTGCCGCAGGGGCATCCCCTTCGAGGAGACATCATGACTCACGACATCTCACAGCGTTGGCTGGCCGTGGCGGTGGCAGCCGCCTTGGCCGCGGGCCTCCAACAGGCGGCGGTGGCCGAGATCCCAAAACCCGCCGACGCGCCCCGGCCGCTCTCGCCACAGGATTCGCATGCCACCTTCCGCGTGCCCGCGGGATTGAAGGTGCAGCTCGTCGCGGCTGAGCCGCTTATCCACGAGCCGTCGGGCGTCTGCTGGGATGCGAAGGGCCGGCTCTTCGTCTCGGAACTCCATGGCTACAACCTCGAGGGGCAGTTCGACATCGAGGAGGCCAACAAGACCGGCAAGCTCGACACGGAGGTGCGGCGGATTGCCGCGCCGCCGGAGGCCAAGGCCAAGGCCGACGCCGAGACCTACGGCACGATCAAACTGCTCGCCGACACCGACGGCGACGGCGTGATGGACAAGGCGACGGTCTTCGCCGACCACCTGCCAGCCTGCTACGGGATCTGCGCCGCCCGCGACGGCATCATCGCCACGGCCGCCCCGCAGATCATCTACCTCGCCGACCGCGACGGCGACGGTGTGGCCGAGGTCCGCGAGGTGCTCTATGAGGGTTTTGCTACGGGCATCTTCGAGCGGAGCATCAACCAGCCGCAGTGGGGCCACGACGACTGGATCTACGCGGGCGCGGGGGCAGGCGGCGGCCGGATCACCGGGCCGCACCTGAAGGAGCCGGTGGACCTGCCGGCGGCCGACTTCCGCTTCAAGGCCGACGGGTCCGCGATCGAGCCGCTCGTGGGCCGCACACACACCTTCGGGATCACGCTCACCGATCGCGACGAGAAGATCGTGATCAACACGACCGTCG
>CAZITV010000238.1:0-2842 GCA_964542255.1 uncultured Victivallaceae bacterium | reverse complement strand
GATTCACCACAAAATTCAATCAATGTGCCAGCAGGAATTCCCATACCTGCACCAAGGATTGAATCAACTTCAAAAACACCTGTAGGAATAAATTCAATATTCTCTACATCACCAGACTTAACACACTTCTCATCAATTCCAAGTGCTTTAAGTTTTTGCTTTAATAAACGCTCTTGATCTTTATCAATAGCTTCGTTTAGTTCTTTTCTAGCCATAATTTATCCTCAAAAAAGGGATGGAATAAATCCATCCCTTTTATTAATTATTTCTTGCCCATCCATCCAAGAGAAGGAGCGTCATCATCATCACCATCTTCATCATCCTCTTCTAAGATAACAGGCTTCTTAGCAGGACGAGCTGGCTTTGGTGCTGGAACGAATTCTTCCTCATCATCATCTTCATCTTCAACCACAGGGGCTGGCTTGACATAAGGCTTTCGTTCTTCAACTGGTGGAGAAACCTTATAAGATGCAGTGACAACTTCAGCATCAGCATTCTTTGGAACAGTGAACTTGAAAATCTTTGTCAGAGGAAAGCCATAGGTAAAGAAATCTTCCCACTCTGGCATATTAGGATCATCTTCACGATCATTGTTGTAATTTACTCGCTCTGCAACGAGATCTTCTGTTGATGGCTCTCCAGCTTTACGAAGAAGCTCAATCATCTCATCAGTGATGTAAGTTGGCTTACCTTCAAAGTAAAGGGTGTAATCAACTGAAAGGGGAGGTGGTTGACCTGTAGCTGTAGCTGTAATCTTCACACAAGGAGAATTACGAGTACCATAGTGACGACCATCACCATCTTCATTCTCTGCATCTTCATAATTCTGAATGGTTTGTTCAGCAATACGGTTGAAAATGCTCTTACCCTTCTTCAAGATCTTTGCTTCCCAGGATCCATCTTCTTGCTTCTCAAGAACATTCTGAGCATACTGAGTTGAACCGACATATCCCATCTTCTTCCAAGGGCATTGCTTTGGATCATCGTGTCCAATTCGAACAAAAGACTTGTTCAAATCAGCATCAGGGAATGGTACACGCTGAGTCTTACCACGAAGGGAAGGATCATTGTTTGGGTTTGGAATATAAACCTTGTCAGTGAATTCAACAAATGAAATTGGATCACCGATAAGCTTCAGGCGACGCACAACCTTTGGTGAGTCCTTAACTGAAAGGTTTACGAGGATATCCTGCAAGCGAGGAAATGAGTTACGAGGAGTGGATGGGTTTGGCTGTGAAGCAACCATCTTTGTAGCAGAAACACGTCGAGTCATTTTATATTTTCTCCAATTGGGCTCTTCCGTCCCACATTTATTAGTTTACTGTATGTTTTTAGCTCAAGCAATAGTGATTCAAAAAATATTTTACATTCTTGAATTTCTAGTTCTTACTGTAGCATTTCCCTTATTCATAGGAGTCTTATCTTTCGCAAAAAGATTTGACATTCCCTCATTATTAAAGGATTGGTTGATTCTGGATAAAGCTTGATGCTCACGCAAAATTCTATCCATTTGAGATGCTGCAAATTCAATATTTTTTAAATATTGCTCCAAATATGTTAGCAGCCTTTTGGAGTTTGTCATCGGAATGACAAATGGGTGTACAGTGAAAGCAGCATTAGCATCTTTATCTTTTGCTGTTCCTGTAGATAATTTGATAGCCATTTCTCGAAGGTTTTTATGTGCCTGAGAAATCATTTCATAGTGCGCAAAAACAACAGACATAATTTCAGTCAATCTGTTTCTATATTGAACTTGTAAAGCGTAAGCAGCTGAAAATGATTCAAATTCATAATCATCTTTACTAGGAATAGAAATATCCCATTGCCTTACTTCTGTGCGAATTTCAATTTCATCGTAGTGTGGGAGAAGACTAATTGCATCTTGCCAAATCTGAACTTCTTTAGCAAATGAATCTTCAGTGACACCTTTGAGGCGACTTACTAAATCTTTTGAAAAGTTTGGATCCTGCCAAGAAACTGTTTCTGGCATAGGGGACCATTCTAAAGTTGCAAGCAAAACTGATTTTTCTTCATCAAAATCTTCATCTTCTACAGTGCTGATTTTGAATTCAGGATCGTCGTATTCTTCGTATTCGTCAAAAATTCCCATATTAGCCTCAATCAAATAATCCATCACTCAATAATGTCTTGACAGATGATGAAGTGGATTTTATTGTTCTTTCTTTGTTATTAATTATATCATCATATGACACAGAATTTTTCTCTGCAAGTTTCTGCATCCTTAAAGAATTTTTCTCTTCTTTGTTTCTTTCTGCAACAATATTGTCCCAGTATTCTAAGAAATCTTCTACAACTTCAAATTGCAAAGTATCTGGCAAACAACATAGTGCATCTTGTTCAGCCAAGAAAGCTACCATTCCACGATTGGGTCTTGCTCTGTATGCTAAGTCTTTACAATCTTCATAAGGTTGATGTTGAACTATATCAATTGCTCTAGCTCCGACACCCTTGATTGCAGAAAGAGGAAGAAGAATCTCACCCTTCTTATTTACTGTAGTTTCAACACCAGATTCATTTACATTTGCTGGTTTTACTATAATTCTATCCATACTACATTCTTTAAGTAAAACAGCAAGCTTATCTTCATCCAACCTATCAATTTGTATACAAGCAGCTAACCACTCAGAAGGATAATAATTACGTAAATAAGCAGTGTAATAAGACAATAAAGCATATGAACAAGCGTGAGATCTATTGAATGCATATCCACCGAATTTTGCCATCAATGCTAATACTTCATCAATAACTGGTTCAGGAATTCCACGCTCTTTACTCTTTGTAGCAAAAAGATTACAAACATCATCAAAATCTTTACCAGACT
>CAZITV010000237.1:0-2900 GCA_964542255.1 uncultured Victivallaceae bacterium | reverse complement strand
CTTAACACTCAACACTCAACACGTGGCCTACAGCCACTTCCCTCGCCTATCATCTTTTCTTCTTGAGTATATGTAATTGGGGACGGCGCTCTTTAAGGCCGCGGTTTACCGGAACCGAGCGTCCTTCGGGGGTTTTGCCGGTATAATAGATAGCGGCGCCCATTGTCATTGGCAGCGGGATATAGTCCTGAACCTGCTGCGGACTCCAATGGTGACGGTTAAGGAACTCGTCCACCACTGCCATCTCTTTATCGCCGCATCCGGGAAAGTTGGAAATGAATAGTGGAATCAAATATTGCTCTTTGCCTGCATTTTTGCTTTCCTGTTCAAAAAATTCCATAAATTTGTAGAAATCGGCTGCGGGATTTTTACGCATCAACTTGAGTACTTCTGGATGGAGGTGCTCCGGTGCCACTTTCATATGTCCTGAAACGTGATGCTGCACGATGTCGCGCATTAATTCCTTTTGTTTGACCGCCAGGTCGAGACGGATCCCTGAATTAATATAGAGATGTTTGACTTCAGGAATAGCCCTGACTTCACGCAGTAACTGCCGCAGCTCTTCACCATCGGCTTGAAAATTATCACAGGGCGCGGGGAATAAGCATGAGGTTCGGTGACAGCGCTGACAACGTTCCACTGAATACGGGCCACTCGCATAAATATTGCCGGCGGCGCCGCCGATATCGCTTATAGTACCACGAAAACTTTTGCGGCAGCTCATCTGTTTAACTTCGCGGATAACCGAATCTTTACTCCGCGACATCACCATCCGTCCCTGATGCGAAACCAAACCGCAAAACGAGCAGCCACCCGGACAGCCGCGCACCGCCGGAATAGAATCCTTAATTGTTTCATAGGCGGGAATTCGTCCCTTATAAACCGGATGCGGCCGGTAACTGTAAGGGAATGCGTACACTTTATCCATTTCCGCCACGGTCAATGGTTCTTGCGGCGGTTCTATAACGAGGAGGCGGTCCCCGTAACGCTGCAGCAACCCCCGCCCGCAATACGGATTGATTTCAAATTCAACAATTTTGGTACTATCCATCAGCGCATCACGGTTGGCATTCATCGCATCCCAATCCGGCAGCATTACATAATTAGTCTGGTCAAATGATTCGCTCTCTTTTTTTCCGAGGAAAGTTGAGGTGCCGCGAATACCGCGGAGATTATTCTCACCTGTGCTTAAACGGCGGAATATCTCAAGCACAGGACGTTCGCCCATACCGTAAATCAAAATTTCAGCGCGGCTGTCGCAGAGAATACCGGGACGCAGTTTGTCCTGCCAGTAATCATAATGCGCAATACGGCGCAGACTCGCCTCCAGTCCGCCCAGGATTACCGGCAGTTTTGGAAACGCCTGTCTGGCGAGCTGCGAATATACCACCGCCGCGTGCGGCGGACGCAAACCTGGAACACCATTTTCAGCATAAACATCGTCCTGGCGCAAACGCCGTGCGGCAGTATAGAGATTGACCATCGAATCCATATTGCCGGAGGTTACAGCACAGGCAATTTTGGGACGCCCCATTACCTGCAATGCAGCAGCATTCTTCCAATCCGGCTGAGCCACGATTCCGGTACGGTATCCGGCATCCAGCAGTGTCCGGCCGATGACCGCAACTCCGTATGAAGGATGGTCAACATAACAATCTCCGGTAACCAGCAGAATGTCCAGTTCATCCCAGCCCAATTTAGACATTTCTGCTCTGGACATTGGCATAAATTCCGGTTTCAACCCATCCATAACTTTACCCTCACCGATAAAAATAATCCAAAACTATCGGTATATTATTTTGCGGTTTGTCCCGGTTTTGCCTTAGGCTTCGAGGTTTTTGGCGGCACCGATACGGTTGATGCAGGCTTAACCGGCTGATTCGGCGGCACTGCCGCCGGAACAACCCCAGGCGCTCCTGGCGCTCCTGGCGGCATTGACGGCGGTTTGACCCCTGGCGGCAACGGCGCTCCTGGCGGCATTGACGGTGCGCCTGGCGGCAACGGTGGCCCGTTTGGCGGCATTCCCGGTGCGCCTTGTGGCGGGTTAGCCCCTGGCGGCATTTGCGGCGGCACCGGCTGCGTATTTGCCGGGGATGCCGGAACTGCGGCAGCGGTATTGGTTTCCGGTTGCGGTGTTGATGATGCGGCTGGCGCAGCCGCGGGTTCTGGAGCTGGCGGTGGTGGTGGCGGCGGCTCTGGTTTTTTGCCCCAGGACGCTAAAATATCCGGCACCGTGGTAAAACTGCTGCCACAGACATTTTTGAAACGCAGTTCCTGAGAAACTTGAACCGGCTGGTCAGTAAGATTATAGAGCAATTCCAAAGTTATTTCGCCACCGGCATTCGCCAGCGCCGGATAATCCAGAATAAACAGCAGTGAATAGAGCTCTTCCGGCCGTGTTTCGCGGATAATCCATTGAGTGCTATCAATACTATTATCGCCTTGCCGCAGCGCCACACAGGGGAATTTGCGCCCATTGTAGCGCAGGGTAAAATCATAAATACTCAGTGACCGGCCTGGGTCGAGTTTTATCGCAATAACCGCATAAACCGTGTTAGAATATTTTTCCGGAAACGCCATTGGGTCGAGCTGTAAATTACCAATTGACTGTGTGCCGATTTCCGCCGCCCCAATCCATCCAGCCCGGCAGCGTGAAGTTTCTGCAGTTTCACCCGAGAAACTAAGCAGCAGCACCAACGCTAACAGCAAAATAATTTTACCCATTATCATTTCCGTTACGATTTAATTAATTATCAACTTTGAATATAAACCCCGATTCACAAAACTCAAGCAGTTTTTTATACCATATCCACAAAATGTTGTAGGGGAAAGTGCGGATGGGTGACTGGTGAGGGAGTGGCTGTTCGCCACGTGCTAAGGGTTAAGGGTTAAGGGTTAAG
>CAZITV010000236.1:0-2900 GCA_964542255.1 uncultured Victivallaceae bacterium | reverse complement strand
GTAACGGTTTTGTCATCACAGTATTGGCATAATCTGATAAGTTATATTTTTATGCTGCCGGCAAATACAGTTGTGGCTGGTCCTGTCATATACACGTGCTTATTTTCTGCCCATTCCATTTCTAAGTCACCACCAAGTAAATGTACGGTAATTTTACTGGCAGTTAATTTATTCAGAATTGCGGCAACCGTTACAGCAGAAGCTCCAGTTCCACAGGCCAGGGTTTCGCCGGAACCACGTTCCCAAACCCTCATGCTAACTTCAGTTGGGGAAATAATTTTGACGAAATGAACGTTAATTTTACGCGGAAACATTTCATGTACTTCGAGTAAACGGCCGTCAGTAAAAATTAGTTCGTCGGTTATTTCATCAACAAAAATTACGGCGTGAGGATTCCCCATAGAAACGCAAGTCATATTATATTTTTTGCCGTTAGAAACTGTGATAGGTTCATTGATAATTATCTCTTTATCAATGTTAACAGGTATAAACAGACCGCGCAGTTCAGGTATGCCCATGTCAACTCTTGCTGCGCGGAACGTGCCACTGTTATCGCGGATAATTTCAATGGGTTTTATACCGCATTTCGTCTGAATATTTACGCTATTTGAGGTGACGTAATTATTGTCACACAAGTATTTTGCGACACAGCGAATTGCGTTGCCGCACATTTCAGCTTCGGAGCCATCAGCATTAAACATCCGCATTTGGAATTCGTGATTAGCGGACTTTAAGATTAAAACAATGCCGTCGCCGCCAATGCCAAAATGACGGTCGGAGAGCAGCGGTGCAACGATTTCCGGATTAGGAATTAACTGCGGATTGTTAATACAATCGAAATATATATAGTCATTGCCTAGTCCGTGCATCTTGGTAAAGTTCAAGTTCATAAACTGGATTCCTCAATGATTTGTTTGACCAAATCAGCGTTAGATAATTTTTTTCTGACAAGTTTTGCCGCACCGTCACGAACTAAAACTTCTCCCGGCATTGGTCGAAGATTATAGACCCCGCCCATGGAATAACAATATGCTCCGGCATTATGGATTGCTAAAACATCACCCTCTCTAATTTCCGGGATGCTGCGCTGTTCCGCGAATCTATCGCCAGTTTCACAAATATTGCCGCAGACATCATAAACTGCCGGATTGCCATCCGGATTGCTCAAATTAGTTATCTGATGATATGCACCGTAAAATACCGGTCTGATTAGTTGCGGAAAACCTGAATTACATCCGGCAATCAAACGTCCATTATTGTTTTTGATGGCAACTATTTTTACCAAAAGACAACCTGCTTCGGCAACAATATATTTGCCCGGCTCAAAATACATATCAAGCTGTTGACCTCTTGAATTGCAGAATTCTGTAAATAAACGGCTAATCTCAGCCCCCATCGCAACGTAATCAATTCTGTTTTCGTCAGGTTTATATGGGACTTTAAAGCCGCCGCCAAAATCAAGAAATTTTAAATGTGGAAAATTATCCTTATCAGCAATGGCGATAAGGTTTTTCATGCTTTGAAATACCGATTCGGCATGTTGTAACCCCGAGCCGGTATGTTCGTGAAGACCAATAACTTTTAAGTGATATTTATTTACGATTTCAATGACCTTGTCCACGTCTTTTAGTAAAATACCAAATTTGGTTAGGTCTCCTCCCGTCATCATATTTACATGCTCACCGTCAACTACGTCAGGATTAAATCTTATGCACAAATCGCAGTCAGGATATTTTTGACCAAACTTTTCAAGTTCAGAGAGTGAACCAATATTCATCAGTACACCGCATTTGACGACTTCGTCAATTTCACCAGCGGTCATATTATTGGCAGTATATATAATACGGTCAGGTGAAAAACCTGCACGCAATGCCAGCAAAACCTCGCCCGGACTAACCGTATCCAATGCCGCTCCCGCTTCATTAAGCAACTGCAGTATGTGGAAGTTATAATTGGCTTTCATCGCATAATGAATTCTTAAACGCGGGTATTGAATGTAAGCATAAAGTTCTTTATAGCGCGCTAAAATCATATCGGCATCGTAGACGAATAGCGGAGTGCCGAATTTATTGGCAACGTCTAACAACAGTGCTCTATCGAGTGTCATAACAAATCATCCTGTATTTAGTGGTATTTCGAGATAACTGCCAAAAGTGTCAGAGGTTCTGAGCTTATACATTTTATTGAATGTCCATTGCCATTACCTGTTAAAATGGTATCGCCTGGTTCGAGAATAACTATTTTACCATTATCATCGGCTTCAGCGATGCCGGATAAAATAATGAAAACCTCTTCTTCATTTTCGTGCAGGTGGTACCCAATATTATCGCCAGGTTCAATGGTCAATTTTGCAAAAAGACGATTTTCAGCGAGGAGTTCCTGGCCTTGCTGCCAATAATGCTCAACTTTAATTTTACCTTTGCCGCCACGGAGATTTTCTTTAAACTCCGTAACATATTGATTTTTATTGCGAATCATAATTATTTACCCTTGAGTTAATTTGGCAGGTATTACAATCTTACATAGATTTGCTACTTGATAAAAGCCCGGACACCAACCATTATAATCCAATTACAATACACTTTTATATATTTTTTTCAACTCATAGCAGCACCATCATTTTGAAAAATTGATGCGGGAATCTCTTTTCGGCAGCGGGATAGCGCACATAGCTATCAAGCTAAGGAAAAATGAACTCATATCAACTCCCAATATCCAAACCGTGAATGACCGGATAAAACCTTGGAACACGGTTGACACAGAGGTCAACCCTCCACGGGCGGGTAAACCCTCCAATGTTTGCGGAGTAATATTCGCTCCCGGGCTGTTTCGGCTGTTATGTGGAGGGCTTGCCCGCCTGTGGAGGGCGGTGCTCCGTCGCCGCCGGGCTGTTGGCTGTT
>CAZITV010000235.1:0-2920 GCA_964542255.1 uncultured Victivallaceae bacterium | reverse complement strand
AAGTTTGATAAGAGACGGCGTACCCACTTTGCAAACCTTTCTTCTGAGCAAAAGTTAGTTGCATCAACTAAAGAAGTAATTGTGAAGGAAGCTGAGAGTCTTGCTAACTCAAAGGATTGGTTAAATACAGCAAAGCGATTTAAAGAATTAATGGATCAATGGAAAGCCTCTGGTCGGGGTAAAAAATCTACCGATGATGCATTATGGAATAGGTTTAAAGCCTCTCAAGATACTTTTTTTACGGCCAAGAATGCTGACATGGCAAAGCGTAAAGGATCAATGGCAGAAAATTTGATCAAGCGTGAAGCATTAATTGTTGAATTTGAAGCATTGCTGCCAATTTCTGATTTTAAATCTGCAAAAAAGAATTTCTATGACTTAATGGGTAAGTGGCAGAAAATTGGTATGACTGATCGCAAAAAACGTGATGTATTTGAAAAGCGAATTAAAAAGGTAGAAGAAGAGATTTCTGAGATAGAGAGAAACTTCCAACGTAAGAGTGATCCAACTGCTAAGGCGCAAGCTAACAAGGTTGTTCAGGGACTAGCTGAGGCAATTGAGAATTATGAAAAGCAAGCAGCAAAAGCAGAAGCTGCTGGTCAAAGTGCAAAAGCTATGCTGGCGCGTGAAGCTGCTGCTGCACGTAGAGAATGGTTAGAACAGGCCCAAAAAGGTTTAACTGAGTACACAAGCTAATTATTAAATACCCTATCTACATCATAAACACCTTCAATTGCTCTAACTGCAGTTAGTACTGCGTCTAGATGTGAAGCATCTGCCATTTCAAAAGAGAATCTACAAATTGCTGTTTGATCTTTATTTGTCACAACGGAAGCACTTAAAATATTAACGTGCTGATCAGATAATGCCTTGGTCACATCTGAAAGTAATCGTGCTCGATCAAGTGCTTGAACCTGGATGTTTACTAAAAATGTGCTTTTAGCGGAGAGATTCCATTTAACCCCTACCATTCGATCACCTTGGTGAATTCTTAGATCGACAATGTTTACACAATCTGCTCTATGAACAGAAACGCCACTACCGCGTGTAATAAATCCCGTAATTTGATCACCAGGCACAGGCGCACAACATCTTGCAAGTTTTACTAGTACATCTCCAGCGCCTTCGACATCAATTCCTGTAACACTCTTTCGCTCACGCTTTACTGGATTAATTAATGGAGTTAGATCATTTTCTGGATGGGCATCAGTTGTACCAAGTAGGACCATTAATTTCTCAATTACTGAATGTGCTGAAACATGACCATTACCTACTGATTCATACATACTCTCAATATCTTCATACCGAAGCTCATGAGCTAATTCAAGAAGTGCATGACCACCTAAAATTTTCTGTAGTGGTAATCCAGCTTTTCTCATTTGTCTAGATATTGATTCTTGACCAGCTTCAATCGCTTCTTCCTTACGCTCTTTTGAGAACCAAGCCTTTATCTTCGAACGTGCTCGAGAGGAGGTAACAAAGTTAAGCCAATCATGACTAGGGGCAGCATTAACATTTTTATTTGTAAGAACATCTACAACATCACCATTTACTAGATGGGATTCAAGCGGAACTAATTTTCCATTTACTTTGGCTCCAACGCACTTATTACCTACTTCAGTATGAACCGCGTAGGCAAAATCAACTGGAGTTGCACCAGATGGTAATGCAATCACACTTCCTTTAGGTGTAAAAACAAATACTTCTGGTGTTCGCAGGTCATATCGCAATGTTTCTAGGAAATCACTAACGTCACCACTTTCTTGCTGCCACTCGTGTAACTGACGAAGCCAGAGAACCTCAGGGCTCTTGCCAGGTTCGGTATTTTTAGATTTATATTTCCAGTGTGCTGCAATTCCAAACTCAGCTCTAGTATGCATATCAAATGTACGAATTTGAATTTCAACAGCCTTACCATTTGGGCCAATAACTGTGGTGTGTAATGACTGATATAGATTAAATTTTGGCATCGCAATGTAATCTTTAAACCGCCCCGGTACCGGGCTCCACCTTGCGTGTATCGAACCTAAAACACCATAACAATCGCGCACTGATTCAACTAATATCCGTATTCCTACCAAGTCATATATATCGTTAAATTCACGACCGCGAACCACCATCTTTTGATAAACACTATAAAAATGCTTTTGCCTACCATTTACCTGCGCTGTTATGCCTTCTAGTTTTAAGTCTTGATCAATTGCCGTAACTACTTCTTGCGTTAATTGATCACGAGCTGGTGATCGCTCCCCAACTAAGCGTTCAATTTCTTCAAACTTTTTAGGTTCTAAAACTTTAAATGAAAGGTCTTCTAGCTCCCACTTAATTGCATTCATTCCAAGGCGATGTGCAAGAGGTGCGTATATATCTATTGTTTCCCTAGCCTTGCGCTGAGCGGTCTCTGCAACAATAAACTCCCATGTTCTTGCATTATGAAGACGATCAGCTAATTTAATAACTAGGACTCTAATATCTCTAGACATCGCCACAACCATTTTACGAAGTGTCTCAGCTTCCGCAGTTGGGCCATAAGTTAACTTGTCTAATTTAGTTACCCCATCAACTAGGGATGTAACTTCCTCCCCAAACTCATTTTTAATTTGCTCAATTGAATAAGTTGTATCCTCGACAGTATCGTGAAGAAGAGCAGCCATCACAGTTGGTAGATCCATTCCTAGATCAATTAATATTTGAGCAACAGCAACTGGGTGGGTTATATATGCCTCACCAGATTTTCTTATTTGACCACTATGTGCTTTTTCAGCGGCAATAAAGGCTTTTTCTAAATCACTATTTGAAAATCCTGGGTGAGATTGAGCTAATCCGTCAGATAGCGGCTTTAACAATTCTTGTGTTGTCATAGCGCTGTGGCTGCCTTATTAATTACAAAATATTAACGGCGACGATTGCGTCGAGGTTG
>CAZITV010000234.1:0-2956 GCA_964542255.1 uncultured Victivallaceae bacterium | reverse complement strand
TTAAAAAAACAAGGATAAATAAAAATGCAGAAAATTAAAGTTGGGTTAGTCGGTCTCGGCCGCGCAGGCTGGGGAATGCACACCGTGGAAATGGATAAGTTCGGCGATAAATTCGAAATCACCGGTTCATACGATGTAATCGCGGAACGGATGGATTATATGGCCAAACGTTACCCAAACTGCAAAGCACATCAATCTTTTGAATCACTCATCAATGACCCGGAAATCGAGCTGGTCGCTATCGCAAACCGTTCACCCGAACACGTGAAATATAACATCGCCGCGTTAGAAGCCGGCAAAATCGTCTTCGCCGAAAAACCCGTAGCGTTAAACTACGCTGAAGCAATGCAGTTAAAAGCTGCTGCCGACAAGCACCCCGGCAAACTGTTCTGCCGCCAAAACCGCCGCTTTGAAGCCGCATTCCATCACGTCAGCGAAATTATCGCGTCCGGCATTCTCGGCAAAGTATTTGAAATCAAACTGTGCCGGCATAGCTATAACCGCCGCAATGACTGGCAAACCCTGCGGGAATTCGGCGGCGGTCAGTTGGCTAACTGGGGACCGCATCTGATTGACCACGCTCTCCAATTTATCAATTACGAAATTGAGAGTATCTGGGGCGATATGAAACAAATTGCCGCCAGCGGCGATGCCGAAGACCATTTCAAGGCAGTAATCCGCGGCAAAAGCGGTCTGGTGGTGGATGTCGAAGTCTCCGGCGGCATCGCCCTGCCCTCGCCAGTTTATGCCGTCTATGGCAGCAAAGGCAGTCTCATCGCCAATAACGAAAATGAACTGCATTTAAAATATCTTGACGTGAGCCAATGCACCCCGCAGCCGGCAGTTGATCGTACCACCCCGGCAATCGATGCCGCACCATACCACCAGCAGGTGCAGGCACAGGCACAGGCGCAGCAGGCGAAATGGTCAGCACAATCCGGTCCGGTAAATATTGGCGGCCTGGCCTGGGTTGAAGAAACGATTCCAACCAATCCCAAGTCTGGCGCTACGGTCAATGACATTTACCTGCATCTGTACCGTGCTATCAGGGAAAATATCCCGTTCCCGGTCAAGAACGAAGAAGCATTTGAGGTTGTCCGGGTTACTGAAGCAATCCGCAACAGTGCACTGCCGCTATAACCGGCACAAGGCACGGTTCAACTTGGAGCTGATTTTGATATTTTTTAAAATCAGCTCAACTTAATTCAGGAATTTTCATCGATGAAATACAGCAAAGAACAATTACGCGACGAGTTTATAAAAATTACGCCGAACGATTTGGCAGAACGGAACTTGCGGCTTCGTCACTCCTACAAACAGATGTTTGAGAATCCTGAAGAAGCCGAACCCAAGTATTTGTTTATGCTGCCGTCGGATATTGAGCCGGTTACCTGGGAAGAAAAATTTGCCGACCCGGGCGTGATGCTGCGCAGTAATTTCTATGCGCTGGCGAAACACTGGCAGGTTGATGATGATTTCGTCTCCGCGGTACGAATTGATTTTGGCACGGGACAAGTTGCGAAAGCTTTCGGCTGCGATATCTTTTTCCCGGCGAATGATATCCCGTGCGCAATGAATCATGTTCTCGATGATATTAAAAAAGTGGATGAATTAAAAACTCCGGAGTTGACCGCGGGCTGGTTCGGTCAAGTGGATGAGTGGACCGAACTATGGCAGTCAATATTGCCCGATAGCGTTGAATTGCAGCACCCCGACATCCAAAGCCCGTTCAATAACGCTCATCTGATTCGCGGCAACGATATTTTATTCGATTTTTATGATGATCCGGAACGGGTTCATAAGCTGATGAACATCATTACTGATTATATGATTGACCTAACGGTATCGTTAAAATCGAAAATAAGCAGTGACAAGGAATATTTTTACGATTACGGTGCGATGTGGAAAGGTTTTGCCCGCCTGAGCGACTGCACCGTCCACCTGGTAAGTCCTGAGCAGTATATCGAATTTATTAAGCCGTATGATGAAAAGTTTTTAAATGCCATAAATGGCGGCAGAATCCATTATTGCGGCACCCCCGGCAACGTCATTCAACATATTTTTTCAGTACAAAATAATAATGGATTAGACCTCGACGGCTCGATTCATTCGCCTTTTGATATGGAAAAAATTGCCGGTGCCAGGCAGCAAATATTGTTTTCCACCCATTCCGAATCAGCATTAATCAAACAGTTACTGGACGGCAATTGGCCAAAGAAAAAAAATCTGGTCTTTTTAATTGGCGGATGCAAAAACGTCCAGGATGCCATTGAACTGAAATCAGCGTTAAAAAAACAATTCCACAAGTACCGTCAATAACCATTGAGGCAGGCAGCACGCAATACTGCGGGGCGGTTTTGCCGTATGGGTCTTATGGGTCAGATAGGTCTACTACTGTAGAATCACGCACTTCATCGCGCGGCAAGCCGCAATTCACCGCAAATATTGACACTATAAAACAAAAACATTTTCTACCACGAAAGACGCGAAATTTCACGAAAGAAAACCAAATGCGGTGGATTTCTTTTCCTGCGGAAAAATCATTCACCGCAAAAGGGTGTTCTGGTGTAGCGCCCTCGCTCTGAGAGGGGGTCAGGATCATCCGTCCGCTGCTGGCTGCTGGATGACGAAAACTGATAAGACACGGTTGACACGGAGGTCAACCCCATAGCTATCAAGCTAAGCCGATATGCGCTCATTTTAACACCCAATATCCAACCGGAGAAGGACTGGAGCAAACCTTGGAACACGGTTGACACAGAGGTCAACCCTCCACGGGCGGGTAAACCCGCCTTCAGCGGACAAGCCCTCCAGTAATACCAGTTTTGTCTCATAGCTCCAGGCTGCTCCCCTTGGATATTGGATATTCTCCCGCAGGGCGGGATCCCGCGAATGCGGGACGGTTATTGGATATTCGATCCTTAGCTTGATAGCTATGGGGCTTGCCCGCCTGTGG
>CAZITV010000233.1:0-2975 GCA_964542255.1 uncultured Victivallaceae bacterium | reverse complement strand
TCATTGCACCCAAAAGAGTTGCAAGTCCCAAAGCTAAACCTTTAATACCACCTTCATTAAATGCCGTTTCGATTATTTTATCTTTTGAATAAAAGCCTGCAAATGGTGGAACGCCAATGATGGCTAAATATCCCAAACCGAAAGTCAATGCTGTTATTGGCATAAACTTTCCGATACCGCCATATTTGCGCATGTTCACTTCATCTTTCATGCCGTGCATAACCGAGCCAGCACCTAAAAACATACTTGCCTTGAAGAACCCATGCGTTAATAAATGCATGATTGCAAATGCATATCCAATTGGTCCTAAACCAGTTGCCAAAATCATGTAACCAATTTGAGACATCGTGGAAGCTGCTAATGCCTTTTTAATATCATCTTTGGCTGTACCAATAATTGCACCAAATAGAAGTGTGATTCCACCAATTATTAAAACCATTAATTGCGCAACAGGAGCTTCGTCAAATACAAAATTAGATCTTGTAATTAAATAAACACCAGCAGTTACCATCGTTGCCGCATGGATCAATGCTGAAACCGGGGTTGGACCAGCCATTGCATCTCCTAGCCAAGATTGCAATGGGAATTGTGCTGATTTTCCGCAAGCAGCAAGTAAGAGCATTAAGCCAATAGCAGTCAATTGCGTAGAGGATGCTTGATCAATATTTTCTTTCATTCCAGAGAATGAAACATCGCCAAATGTTGCAAAGGCAATCATTATTGCAAGAGATAGACCAACATCGCCGACTCGATTAGCAACAAAAGCTTTTTTTGCTGCAGTTGCATAAGCTGGTTTTTGATTCCAGAATCCAATTAATAAATAGGAAGCTAATCCCACGCCTTCCCATCCAACATACAAATTCAAATAAGAATCACCTAAAACTAGAAGCAGCATTGCTGCGATAAATAAATTCAGGTAAGCAAAAAATCTACGTCGATCTAGATCATGAGACATATAGGCGATTGAATAAACGTGAATCAATGTGCCAACACCTGTAATCAAGAGAACAAAGCAAATTGATAATTGGTCCAAGAGAAGTGACGCATCAACATTGAAGGAGCCAACTGATATCCAGGTGAATAATTTTTGAGTTACAGCTCTGCTTTCCTCTGGCCGGCCTTGCATTGCAAAAAACTCAACTACTCCGATTGTGAATGTTGAGGCAGAAACAATGGTGCCCATGATGTGGCCCCATGAATTAGCTCGCTTTCCAGCTAGCAACAAAATTGCAGAGCTAAATAGCGGAAGTGCGATTAACCAAAGTAAATTCTCAGATGTCTGCATTTTTATCTCTTTAACAAACTTGCATCATCAACTGATGCAGATCGCCTAGATCGATAAATCGTCACAATAATTGCCAGTCCCACAACCACTTCACATGCTGCAACGACCATTGTGAAGAAAGCTACAACTTGACCTTCTAAATTACTGTTTATTCTTGCGAAAGTAACAAAAGCTAAATTTGCTGCATTCAACATAAGCTCGATGCACATAAAGACAACTATTGAATTCCGTCGAACGACCACGCCAATTGCACCAATTGTAAATAAAATTGCGGAGAGGTAGAGATAATTAGCAATTGCCATTATTTCTCCTCCTCTTCTTCACTCTTCATTTGGAAAGTTGAACTTTCTATCATGTCGCCTCGCGCCTGCAATACATTAGAAATTGAAGTCGGTGCTGCTTTTCCAGTTGGTAGAAGTGCTGGAACATCTACTGCATTATGTAGTGCATAAACACCTGCAGCAGGCAATCCAGCAGCATCATTCAAATCATCTTTTCTAAATCTTGCAATTGAAAGATCTCGTTGAGCAAATTTAGATTTACTCTTTTGACTATGACCTAAAACCATTGCACCTAAGGCTGCTGTTATAAGTAATGCGGAAACAACTTCAAATGCGAAGACATATTTTGTAAATAATTGCTCAGCAATTCCAAATGCATTTCCGTCTGCGTTTGCCGCAGAGAGTCCATAAATAGGCCGACCAAATGTTGCTCTTCCAATCAGAGATACCAATAATCCGCCGAAACCAATTGCAGCCACTATAGAGACTGGACGAAGGCCAGGAATATTTTCTTCCAATGAATCTGAAGTATCTACGCCAACCAACATCAAAATAAATAGGAATAACATCATTACCGCGCCGGTGTAAACGACTATTTGAACTATTCCTAAAAAGAGTGCGTCTTGCGCGATATAAAAAATTGCTAATGAAATCATCACCCAGGCCAATAAAAGAGCTGAATGGACAGCTTTCTTCACTAACAACATTCCTAACGCGGCAAGAACTGAAAGTGGGGCTAAAAAATAAAATAAATAAGATTCTGGTACCGCAGTAGTACCAATATCTAATGCAAGGTTAATCATCTTTTGCCACACCTTGTGATGGGTGAGAGCCTGTTACTTCGCCTCGGTAATAATTTCCGTCATCAGTATTTGGATACATTGGATGTGGTGGTGGCACCATTCCAGCCCGTAGTGGACCTAAGAGATCATCTTTTTCAAATATTAATTTACCTCTAGTGCTATCAGCTAACTCGTACTCATTAGTCATCGTCAAAGCTCGAGTAGGGCAGGCTTCGATACAAAGACCACAGAAGATGCAACGTAAATAATTAATTTGATAAACCTTGCCATATCGCTCACCAGGAGAGAATTGTTCACCCTCTTTATTGTCAGCACCTTCAACATAAATTGCATCTGCAGGACATGCCCACGCACATAATTCACAACCAATGCACTTTTCTAATCCATCTGGGTGGCGATTTAATTGATGGCGTCCATGAAATCTTTCAGCTGTTGGTTCTTTTACTTCTGGATATTGAACAGTATTAACTTTTTTAAACATTGTTTTGAAAGTTACCCAAAAACCCAAGAGTTGCTTAGGAAAGCTTGCGCTTGAATGATCTGTAATTGGCGCCTTTGATTGATCAGCTTTTGCTAAACCAAACTCTTCGTGACGAGGCAATAGTT
>CAZITV010000232.1:0-2982 GCA_964542255.1 uncultured Victivallaceae bacterium | reverse complement strand
ATCGTGGAACTGGCCAGTGAGCTTGAACAAGGCAAAAAAATCACCCGGCAAATCTGGACAAAATCCGCCGCCACTCAGGCCGGGGCAATCTATCCGGACAATATCGCTGATTACTATTACATGCAAACCCACCTGCTGCCGATACAAACCAAGCGCGGCTGTCCGTTCAACTGCGTTTACTGCACCTATCCGGCATTGGAAGGCAGTACTGTGACCGTCCGTGATACCGCCGCGGTGATGACCGATATTCAGACATTGCGCCGCCGTTATCCTGAAGCGATGCTGTACTTTGTGGACGCCGTCTTCAATGATCCGGCACGGCATTATCATCAGTTACTACGGCAAATGCTTGAATCGGGAGTAACCGCGCCTTGGTGCGCATTCATCACTCCGGCAAATTTACAGGAAAAAGATGTGGCAATGATGGCATCAACCGGTATGATTGCCGCGGATCTAGGCATCGACGGCGCTACGGATACCACGCTGACTGGACTGGGCAAAGGGTATGATTTTGCCGCAGTACGCCGCGCCTGCGGAATGCTGCGCCGGCACAATATCAGCGTTACCGCCAGCGTCATCTTCGGCGGGCCGGGCGAGAACCGGCAAACCGTTATTGACGGCATCAATAATCTGCGTTCGCTAAATGAAGTATTTTGCACGGTTACTGCCGGAATTCGCCTAATCAAAGGGATGCCGCTGCTGAACAGTCTAAAAGGCAGCGGCTTAATTCCAGCGGATTGGGATGGTATTCAGCCCTTGACCTATTTCTCGCCGGATTTAGAGCGGCAATGGCTGGAGGCGCAGCTTGCGGCGGGTTTTGCGGATAGCCCATACTGCATTTACCCCGCCAACAAACGCCATCAGGAAATAAAATTGATTCATAAATTCGGCTTCGCTAAATGGCATAAAAACAACAGCCAAAAAGCAAAGCAGAAAATATAAACGTGTACATTGAGGTAATTTCAAAAGTAAAAATTAAAAAATGAGGCATGAAGTTTGTAAACCATGTCCCGCAGGGGTTCTTAAAAAATAGAAAATGGGTCGCCGAAGATATTCTTGTAATCAGCAAGGAAGAATGGGAGCGACACGCAGGACAGAATTTCGCATCATCATTAAAAAGAGAGGAGAGGCAATGAGTATTATTCATCGAACAGCAAAGCTGGAAGACTTATCGCAAATTGTTGCAATCTATAACTCGACGATTCCATCACGAATGGTGACCGCGGATACAACACCGGTTTCAGTTGGCAGTCGTGTTCCATGGTTTGAGGAACATAACGGGCATCGTCCGTTATGGGTGATTGAACAGGAAAACCGCATTGCGGCATGGCTGAGTTTTTCCAACTTTTATGGTCGTCCAGCCTACAGCAGGACTGCTGAATTAAGTATTTATGTGCATGAAGAATTTCGTTATAAGGGATTTGGGTCATATCTTTTATCGCAAGCATTGAATGAGGCATCGGCGCTTGAGGTTGAGACACTACTTGGATTCATATTTGGTCATAATCATCCGAGCCTTGAACTATTTACCAAGTTCGGTTTCAGTCGATGGGGCGAGCTACCGGCGGTTGCCATGCTGGACGGCATTGAACGTGACCTGATTATTGTCGGCAGACGCGTGAAAGAAGCAAAAAATTAACGATTAAAATATGGATTTATAATGATTAGAAAAGCAGTCATTGATGACGCGCATCAAATCGCAACAGTACAAATTTGGACATGGCAATATGCATATGCCGGAATAGTTAATGAGAGTTTTTTGCAAGGGATGTCCGTCGAAGATAGAGCCTCCCGCTGGCATCAAATCCTGTCGCAAAATATTGAAGACAATTATGTCGCGGAAGATAATGGAAAAATTGTTGGCTGGATTACATTCGGCAAAAGTCGCGATAAAGATGCAACGGAGGCGGGAGAAATATATGGAATTTATATTCTGCCGGTTTGCTGGATGCGCGGTTTTGGTCGGGAACTGATGGAATTCGCAGAAGCGAGCCTGTGGCAACAGGGATTCAGTATAATTACACTTTGGGTGCTGGAACTCAACGACAAGTCGCGTAACTTTTATTCTAAAGCCGGATACTCCTTTGATGGCACAAAAAAATCGCATCTTATCGGGGAGCAGGAGTTGCAGATAGTAAGATACACTAAGAAAAAGCTATAATTGTCAGAAAGAGAAAAAATGAAACAACGTCAAACACTGCATACTGAACGGTTGATTTTAAGACCATTTGAAATGAATGATGCCGCCGGGGTAAAACGTCTTGCCGGCGATATTTCCGTTGCCGATACTACTCTAAACGTTCCCCACCCTTATAACGACGGCATGGCAGAACAGTGGATATCAACTCACCAACAAAAGTTTGAAGCAGGAGAACTGGCAAATTTTGCAATTATTATCCGGTTAACCGGTGAACTTGCCGGCGCTATCGGGCTTGCCATCAACCGCCGCTTTGACAGCGCAGAACTTGGCTACTGGCTAGGTCGGCAGTTCTGGGCGCAGGGTTATTGTACTGAAGCGGGGTGTGCAATACTTAATTATGGATTCACCGAATTAAATCTCAACAGGATTCATGCCTCACATTTCAGTCGCAATCCTGCCTCCGGCAGAGTGATGGAAAAGCTTGGAATGACCCGGGAGGGCGTATTGCGCCAGCATGTGAAGAAGTGGGATAAGTATGAGGATAGCGTTCAATATGGCATTCTGAGGCAGGAGTGGATTGCATCAAGCCAACGCCAAATCCATGAGGATGACAGATAATTACAGGATGAAACATGTCGGATTGATCGTTAAAATGAACACAGAAAAAATAAGAATTAAAGTTGGTGATTATGACAATAATTGGCCAGCAGCTTTTCAAAAAGAGGCAAAAGTAATATCAGCGGTGTTGCCTGAAGAGATTGTCCATATTGGCAGTACTGCAGCCCGGACAGTTTCTGCGCCCGCAGTTATCGGTGCCGTGGGTATTGGGCGGCAGCGGATTC
>CAZITV010000231.1:0-2991 GCA_964542255.1 uncultured Victivallaceae bacterium | reverse complement strand
CAGTTTTTAAAACAGTTGGAGCGTCCCGACCACTGGTGGCGCGATCTCGACTCTCTCGGCACGAGCTTCTACGATCCTGTCTCTGACAAGCCGGGCGCGACCAAGGAAGAGATGCTGCAATTCCTGCAGAAATCATTGGCACACCACCGCAAGGTCGCCGAACTGTACGGCAAGCCTTACTACTTCGGCGAGACTGGCTGCTGCTCGACCGCAGGCGCAACCCGCTTGCCCTATGGCTGGAATAATCCCGGCGGCTACGATGGCAACGAGCAGGCCATCTTCATGGAGGCTGTCCTGGAAACCTTTTGGCCCGAGCCCTGGTGGATGGGGATGTACTGGTGGAAATGGGACGAGCAGAACTACCGTCCGCAGTTCCATGACGATCCGCGCGGTAACAAGGGTTTTACAATTGACGGCAAACCCGCCGCACAAGTAATGAAAAAATGGTACGGCCGCAATGATCGCTAATAGTATAAAGAAGGAAAATATTAAATGATTTTGTCACAAATGGTTAAAGGATACGCGTACGAGTTGGGCGCTGATTTAGTAGGTATTGGCAGCATTGATCGTTGTGCTCATGCTCCAATTATGATGAGTCCGCAAGGAGTTTTTCCTGGCGCTCAAACCGTAATTGTCATGGGAATTCATCATCCCGATGCCTGCATTGAACTTGGCGGTGAACAGCACCCGCAGGAGATTGGGCCATATTCTGTACAGTATCTTATGAATTCACGGTTGGATGAAATGGCATACCGCATGGCAACTTTTATCGAAAAAAGCGGTTATGGCGCCATTCCGATTGCCTCAAGCAACATTTGGCGTTATAACCAATACAAGGATTTAAAGGCAATATTTGCGCCGGATGTCAGTAATATCTACATGCCGGTAGTGGCTGGTTTGGCCGACATGGGATTCAATGGCTTAGCGCTGACTCCTGAGTATGGCGCTAGAAATCGCTTTATCACGATTATCACCGATGCGGTTATCGAAGCAGATCCGATGATTCCGCCTGGAACCGTTTGCGACCAGTGCATGCTTTGCCGGAAACATTGCCCGAGTAAAGCTTTGTCCAAGGAAATATGCGGCGATAAGGTTTTAAAAATAGGCAATTACGAATATCATTTTCCAAATAAAAATCTCTGGCGCTGTGCCTGGGGAGAACATTTTGATCTTGATTTGGATCTGGAAATTCCGGATGTGGTTACAGAACAGGTTATCCTTGACAATGTGCAAAAGCATGGTATCCGTTCTGGCGAAATGGGGCAGTGTCTTAAGTTCTGCGTACCCAAAACGATTCGTACATTTGACCGCAGTTACTCGAAAACTCCGATGCGCATTCATTGGGCTGTTTGCGACGAAGCAAAGGAATCGCGCGCGGTGATTGACAGGCTCCTGAGCAAAGCTTGCCAGAGTGGCGTTGATGAAATCATAGTTCATTCGGCAGTTGAACTTAAAAAGCTTGGATTTGACTTGGAAACTGTTTTGCCTGGCGCAGTTAGTTCGGTAACTATGCTGCTAGAGATTCCAGCTGAGGCAGATTGTCCTGAATTTAGTTTTGGCGCGCAGTACCAGATTGATTCACTCTGCTATGATCTGACCCGCGAACTTGAGACGCTTGGTTTTCGCTCGTTGATGGGTGTGGACACCAGCGGTTCACATCCGGATGCGGTTAAGGATGGAAGTGTCAGTCAGCGAATATTGAGCATTTTAGACGAAAAAGTCACAAGGCGTTTAATTGCCAACACAGTGGTCACCAGAAAAACTATTGCTCCGCAGCGGCGCTTTGCTGGTACGGGTTCGCCAGTGCGTTTCGATGCTGGCAATGCCACTGCGAATATCACTGCTCATATGATTGATTTGGCGAAAAAGCTTGGTGCAGATTTGACAGGCGTTGCCAATTCCGGACGAATTGATCAGCTTGTTGACCAGCTTCGCCCTGTGTTTGATGGCGAAACACTGCTAAAAGCCAAAGACAATTCTGTTCGTTTTAAACCATGGGATCCAGAGGTTAGCGTCAGTCCGGTGCGGGTCGTTACGGCTACTGACCATCTGCCTGGTGCGCAATCTGTTCTTGTATTTGGATTACGTTTGCATAAAAAAGTTTTGCAATATGCTACCAGACCACCGGCTGAAGCTGTCGGACCTTATGCATTTCAGACCTACATTACCAGTTGGCTCGGCTCGGTAATTGGGTTTAAATTGGTAAAACGCCTAAAAGAGCTTGGCTATAAAGCAGTTATGACCATGGATATCACCGGCACTGATTCAGTTACGGCTACGCCGCGCGGTATGCAACCGGACATTTTCTCAAATCGCTTTGCCGGCGTGGCGGCAGGGTTGGGCAAACTTACGGTTAGTGGACATTTGACCACCCCTGAATTCGGCATTCGCCAGCGACTAATTGCGATAGTTACCGATGCGCCGTTGGACGCTTCCCCCCTACCCGCTTCAAATGGAATCGCAGAATGCTGCGCGGTTTGTGCCAAACTATGTATTAGCACCTGTCCCTCTAAAGCAATAAGCGCTGAAAGTATTAAACTGGAATGTGCCGGACAGCGGTATGCGTTCAACCATAAAGATGGTAAACGTTGTGATTGGGTTAAGCGTTATGCACTAATGGGTGAGAGCGGATTCAAGTATTTGGGATCCATCACGGATGTTCCGGCGCCAGTAACGCCAACTCCGTCTGAATTGACAGATGCATTGCGCCGGCACGATCCAATTAAAAAATATCGTCCTGTAGTAGCTGAACCATGTGTCATAAATTGTCCGCTGGCAACTTAGCAATAAAAGGTAAAAATGATAACTTCACAGATAATTAAAGAGTATGCGAAAGAGCTTGGTGCTGATCTGGCCGGCAGCGGCGAGCCGAACCTGCAACCAATCGAGGGGGACCAAGTGCTCGACCGGTTTTCCGGGCTCTCAGCGGACCTCAGCCACCCCTCTCCCGCCGGGCACCAGATGATGGGTCTGAATCTTGCCGCGTTGCTT
>CAZITV010000230.1:0-2992 GCA_964542255.1 uncultured Victivallaceae bacterium | reverse complement strand
GCCGCGGATTTCTTTTTCTTTGGCAATGCTTTTTTGGCGACGGTTTTTTCTTTCGACGGCGCATTGGTGACGGTTTTGTCGAATTTCGCCAGTTCCTCAGGGTTATCCATTACCGCGGCGCGGCGGTATCCCCAATCGAGCAGTTTGCGGACTGCCAAATTGCGGTCATTAGATGTTTTGTATCCGGTAACCACTGCGACGAGCCGTTTGCCGCCGCGCATACAGGTTACGGTAATACAAAAGCCGGAGGCGCGGATATAACCGGTCTTCATACCGTTAACACCGGCGCAGTCCTTGACCAATTTGTTGGTATTGGTTATGACTTGATAGGCTTTGTTATTTTTGTCACGAAATGAGTCATATGTTTTGGTTGTCCAAGCCAGTAAGGGCGGGTATTCGAGTAACTGTTCCGCCAGCAGTGCCATACCTTCCGGACTGCTTTTTGAATTTTCTCCAGATTCATTCGGCAAACCGTGCGGGTTAACAAAAGTGGTGGACGGCATTTTTAATTGTTTGGCGCGCTCATTCATTTTATTAACAAAGCCGGCGACATCGCCGTTGCTGATAAAATATGCGGTTTGATACGCGGAGTCATTAGCACTTTTTATCGCAATAGTTTTTAGTAATTCGCCGAGCGGGAAACTTTCTTTGGGGTCAAGATATACTTGGCTTCCACCAATTTTTGAGGCGGCAGAAGTTACCTGAACCATTGTTTCCAGAGTGATATCCGGTCTTTTTTTCATTTCCTCGAACGCTAAAAGCAAAGTCATCATTTTAGTCATTGATGCAATGGGTTCGGCTTCGCGCGGATTTTTTGCCCAGAGAACATTGCGGGTATCAATATCAACGAGAATACCGCTGGTTGCCTCACTAGACAGCGCCAGACAGGGAATGTTGCCGTCAATGGCATTCTTGTAATGGAAAAATTTTACTGGAGGTGCTTCTGGTTTTGTTACTGCCACCGGTGCGCCGGCTGCGGCTTTGACCGTGTCAATTTTTTCCGTAGTTGCGGCGGTGTCAGTTTTCTCGCCTCTAAAAAACATGCGGATAACAATAAAATGCGCCAAAACAATAACCGTTAGAATAGCCCCGAATGTTAAATACTTCTTCATCTTTATAAATTACTCCGTTATGATGTTGTTTCAGCGCGGTTTAATGCGCTGAATAGCGCAGCTATCGCCGCCCTGTCTATGTTGGAATGTTGTCCGGCGCCATACACCAGTCTGCCGCTGTTCTGCAGTTTTATGCCAACAAAAGCAATGGCAACTGCGTCTGCAGAATGACCCATGGATTTTTCAGAGAAATCATCCAGAACGAATGCTGGAATCGCGGGGCAGCTTTGCAGTGCGTTAGTTACTGCAGAAATGGGGCCATTGCCGTTTCCGGAGAGATGGTGGTTTTTGCCATTTATGCTGATTTTTAGTCCAACTGTAAACTGGTCGCCTTTTTTGTTGCCGCAGTCTTCGCGGGTAAATTCTTTTAATTTAAAAGTACCGGAAACATTGACAAAGTTATCGAGAAACATTTGATATACTTCTTCCGAACTTATTTCTCCACCTTTAGCGTCTGCCAAATGCTGAATCACTCCCCCGATGTCAGGCAGCATCTGCTTTGGAGGAAAAATACGAAATTCTTTTTCCAGGACAAACGCGATACCGCCTTTACCAGACTGACTGTTGATGCGAATTAATTTTTCATAGCTTCTACCTATATCAGCCGGGTCAATATGCAGGTACGGAACTTTCCAACCCTGCTGAAAATAATTAGCGCTTTCGGTCATACGATCCATGCCTTTGCGGATAGCGTCCTGGTGCGACCCGGAAAAGGCGGTGAAAACTAATTGTCCGGCGTAGGGATGGCGCGGATGCACATCAATGCCGGAACAATCCTCAACAATTCTGACGATTTCCGGCATATTCGAGAAATCCAAACCAATATTTATGCCGCGTGAATAGAGATTTAGCGCCAGCGTGGTGATATCCAAATTCCCAGTACGTTCACCATGACCAAAAATTGTTCCTTCAACCCGGTCTGCTCCCGCCAGCAGCGCCATTTCGGTAGCCGCGACGGCGCAGCCTTGATCATTGTGGGCATGAAGACTGATGGTAGTCTCTTTCAAATAGGGATAATGGCGGCGGAAATATTCTATCATATCTGCATATTGATATGGCGGCCGGCGCTCAACTGTCGCCGGAAGATTCAAGATAAAATTATTTTTTTTAGATTTGCCCCAGGTCTTTTTCACGCTGGTGCAGAGGTCAATAACAAAATCTAAATTGCTGTCGGTAAACTCTTCCGGCGAAAATTCATAACCTATTTTTTCAGTCATGCCGGCGGCTTTAACCGCTTTCATAATCATTTTTGTGCCGTCGATTGCCATCGCTTTGACCGCTTTTTGATCGCGGTCAAATACAAATTGACCATGCAGTTCGGATGTCGCGACATAACAGTGAATCACGGCCTGCTTGACTCCGATTAGTGATTCAACAGAACGCTCTATTAAGTGTTTTCTTGCCTGCGTCAGGATAGAGATGCGTACGTCATCCGGAATGAGATTTTCATCAATCAGCTTTCTGACAAAGTCAAAATCATCCTGGGATGCGGAAGGAAATCCGACTTCAATTTCTTTGAATCCAATTTTTACCAGTAGTTCGAAATAGGCCATCTTTCGAACTGGGTTCATGGGTTCAGGCAATGCCTGATTGCCGTCGCGTAAATCGACCGACGCCCAAATCGGTGGATGGGTGATCTGCCGGCTGGGCCATTGCCGACGGGTAATGGCAACGGCTTCCGGATAACGATATTTTGGGTAACTGTTCATAAACTAAGCATCCTTTGTGGCCGGTTACAGCTCAATTTGCCGCAGTGCCGCCGCACAGCTATTCTGAATTATATTTCAGAACAGCAATAATATTTAAACTGAAGAATATATACCGGATTATTGAAAACTCCAAATAGGTATTAAGGATTTTTTTCCGGTTTACAGCAAGAC
>CAZITV010000229.1:0-3030 GCA_964542255.1 uncultured Victivallaceae bacterium | reverse complement strand
CACAGCTGCAGGAGATCACTCAGGTTTACGAACATCAGATCGATTCGCTTTTCACCGTGAACCGTGCGTTAAAAGCGGAAAACGAGCAGATTAAAACAGACTTTAACCTCGAACAGCAGAAAACCAGCGACCTGACAAAAGACAAGGAAGAGCTGAACGAAAAAATAACCGGTGCCGCCATCTTGAAAGCCTATAAAATGTCGGCAGTAGCTTACAAATCGCGTGGCGTTGATAAAGATAAAGAAACAGATAAGGCTGCCCGTACCGATAAAATAAAAGTTTGTTTTACAGTAAGTGAAAACAAACTGGTGAGCCCCGGTTATAAACGATTTTTTGTTCGGATTGCCCGCCCTGACAATGCCATACTAACACGCGGCCCTGCCTATACTTTCCAGTTCCTGGGACAAACCCTACAGTTTTCGGCTATGGAAACGTTGAATTACGAAGGCGATGCCGCCGATGTGTGTACCTATTTCGAGCGCCCTGCCAACGGACCTGAGTTAGCCAAAGGACGCTATTATGTAAATATTTTTACTGAAGACCGCGAAATAGGTCAGACCTCGTTTGAGTTAAAATAGAAAATTTATAGTGAAAATAAGAAACCGGTTTTATGCCGGTTTTTTTATAGCTTTGTTTTTACATGTTAAATATTGAAATCCCATTACATTTATGAATCCCGGCAAAATTACCTTTCACAAATTTGAAGAACAGGAAAAACCTGTATTCTCGATACTGATTCCATCGTGGAATAACCTGCCGATTTTAAAAATATGCATTGAAGGTATCCGCAAAAATTCATATTTCCATCACCAAATCATCGTTCACGCCAACGAAGCCACGGATGGCACTCTGGAATGGCTTAAGGAAAATAATATTAGTTTTTCACATTCATCCTCTAACGCAGGTGTTTGCTATGGTTTTAATGCACCTTACACTATGGCCGAATCAGAATATATTTGTTTGCTTGATGATGATATGTATGTGTGCCCAAACTGGGATAAAGCTCTTTGGGACGAAATTCAAAAAATGGAAGATCATTATTTTTGTTTATCAGGCACATTGATTCAACCGCATGTAACTTCTTACAATTGTGTGATCGGCCCTTATGATTTCGGAAGAAAAGCATCCGAGTTCAGTGAGAAAGAACTCCTTTCAGCTTATGATAAATATCCTTTTCACGACTGGAATGGCTGTAACTGGTATCCGATGATAATACACCGGCAAATCTGGGACTTAATGGGAGGCTTAAGCGTTGAATTCACTCCCGGGATGTATTCCGATCCTGATTTTATGATGAAGTTATGGCATTTGGGTGTGCGCTACTTTAAAGGTGTCGAGGCCAGCCGGGCCTACCATTTCCTTTCGCTTTCAACCAGCCGTGTAAGGAAAAACAAGGGACGTATACAATTTTTGTTGAAATGGGGAATCAGCAGTTCTACGTTTTTTAAATATTATCTTCGGATTGGTACCCGTTTCGAGGGTGCACTGAAAGAACCCGTATTGACATCAGAATATCGTATGGCCAGATTTAGAAACAAGTTGAACAGAATTATCGCCAATTAGCTGAATAGGAATTAATATATAGGTTTTCAGCCGATTACATATTCATTTTAAATGAGCTACCAGCCGCTCTTAATTGCCTTTCCAATATACTCAACATCCTGAAGTTTCATTTTTAAATGCAGCGGCAACACCAGATATTTATCTTCAACCATGTCCATATTTGGCAGATCGGACCTCCTGCCTCCTAAAACAGTATAACGGTCATTCCGGTAGTGAACCTGGCTCGACTCAATGTTGAAACTGCGTAATTTATTCATGAGATCCGGGCGACGGTCAGCTATTACAGTGCATAGCCAGGCTGCATGTTCCCGATCCTTTACCCCTGTCCCTATCAGTTTTATGCCATCAATTCCTGCCAACTGTTTTTCGTATTCTGCGAAAAGCTGTTTTCTATACATAAGTGTTTTGTCGAATTCAGCCAATGCCGCCAAACCCAGAGCTGCTGCTATATCATTCATTTGGTATTTGTAGCCTACCTCGTAAATATCGTTTTCCCAATGCCCCATTTGCTTGGCCGAACGGTCGATACCAAACCACCGCAAACGCCTGGTTTTTTCAATAAGATCCCTGTTTTTAATAGTAAGCATTCCGCCGTCACCGGTAGTAATGTGTTTTATTGCCTGAAAAGAAAATACTGAAAAATCGGTAATCTCTCCAATATTCCGGCCTTTGTAGGTTGCACCCAGCGCATGGGCCGAATCATCAATAAGCGGGATGTTGTATTCTTTGGCTATCTCGGTTAATTCATCCATATCGCAGGGCAAACCGGCATAATGAACACAAACAATTGCTTTAGTACGTTCATTCACCAACTTCCTCACATGATCAACATTAATATTAAGCGTTTCGGGATCAACATCTGCAAACCTTATTTTTGCGCCCAAATACAGTAAAGGGATATTCGTGGCAGTGCACGTAAAAACAGGAACAATAACTTCATCGCCCGGTCCGATTCCTGCCAAAATATAAGCCAGATGTAGCGCATCAGTTCCGGAACCAACTGCAAGGGCTGCGTTATCAGTTAAAAACTTTGATTCAAATTCCATTTCAAATTGTGCCACTTTAGGTCCCTGCCCAATCCAACGCGAATTAAGTACTTTGGAAACTTCTTCTACTGCACTCTCCGGAACATTGGGATAAAATAAAACAATTCCTTCGTTTTCCTGCATCAGGGGCATTTCGTTCATTCCTTGCTCTTTCATAGAAATAAAAACGGGTTAAAGGGTAATCACTTTTTAAACATAATCAGACGTATCTTAGTATCAAAGCCATTGTGATATTTATCTTTTCGACTGAAGGTTTTTCATCCTGTAAATATAAAAATAATAAGCCGGTTTTCCCATTCGCCTAATGGATATGGTATCAGGAGGAAACACCTTTGCATAATAAAGATTCGGCAATAACTCAGGATGCCGGAAATCGCGGCTTGAGGTGATATACCAGGCATCGCTGTTCAGAGAAAAACCG
>CAZITV010000228.1:0-3030 GCA_964542255.1 uncultured Victivallaceae bacterium | reverse complement strand
TCTATTTATAATTATTCAAGGAATATCATGGTAAAGAAGAAAGAAAACATGGTGTTTTAAATTTGTGCACGTTATAATCTGAATCTTGTACCGCGTTGTCCGCAAGTCTATTTTTACCCATTCAGTGACTACTTTTGTGATTCCCATGCTTGTAAAATTTATTTTTAAAGGCAGATTATTAGTAATCGGCAGATTATGCCTGCAATAAATTGTTAAAAATTTTGGGGTTGTTATGGCCGAAATTATGCAAATACAGTGTTACAAATGTCAAACCGTTTACGAGGTGCAGCCGGAAATGGCTGGTCAACTGGTGGAATGTGCCATATGCAGTATGATTTTCGCGGTCCCCGCCCCGCTGCCTGAACGTGAAGGCGAAATGCTGGCAACTTATCCCTATGTTGAACTGCCTGATGCCGCCGATAATTCACCATCAGCACAGGATACTTCAGTGGATATTTCTGAAGTCCCGCCGGAAGCGCCCCCGGAATTACCCGACCATCCGCCACTTGATACTTCGTTTGATTTGCCGCCTGCTGTACCCGAAAGCACCAGCACAATCAAATTAACCCGCTCAAGTATTGGCATGATGCCTAAGGTTGAAGACGCGTTTAACTTCGGCACAGTTGAACAAAAAATTCCTAAAAATAGTTTTGCAGAACCAGGTAATACCAGAGGTCTCGATTCGGGATTTTTTAAAAAAACCGCTCCTGCAGTAATCCCGGCGCCAGCGCCGGAAAAAAACAAATGGTGGCAATTTTGGAAATTTTTTCCCCGTTGATGCCAATATTATCCCAAATTACATAAAATTATGCTGCATAATAAAAAAATTGAAACACAAAGCCGTTCCTGCCTGAATGCACTGCGCATTATTATGGCAGAAACTTTCGGCGAAAATCGTCCGGCAGACCGCACACTATCGACGTTTTTCCGCAATAACCATCAATACGGTTCCCGTGACCGCCAAGTAATCAGCGAAACAATTTTTGCGGTATTCCGCTGGTGGGGAGTCCTCCGGACTTTAGCCGCACCAGCGGTGCTGGCCGAATTGGAACAACCAGGAGAGTCAGCAGTAAACGGGTGGCAGCGGCTTCCTATACGGCTGGGCACTGCGTTTATGCTCGGTGGCAACCTGCTCGAAGCTAGAGATTTACCCGAGGTGGCAGCATTGTGGGAAACTGAATTACAGTGCCGCCGACCGGCAGTTATTGCCGGCGACAGCGATTTGGCCTTTCGGATTAATGCGGTCATCACCGCATTAGCAACTGCATTGGGCATTAATCCGGTTCCAGGCGTTTCTCCGGAAATGCTGCTGCCGGAATGGATTTACCAGTTTTTGCCGGAGCATGCGGCTGAGTTTACGGTTTGGTGTCAAAAGCGTCCGCCGCTTTGGCTGCGGGCACAAGGCGCCGGCATCGAGGAGCTTCAAGCGCGCTTGAGCGCGCATGGTTTGACGGTTAGCCGTCACCAGGCTATAACTAATGCATTTTGTGCAGTAAATGCCCGGGTCAATCTCTACTCTTTACCTGAATTTCGTTCAGGACAATTTGAAGTGCAGGACATCGCCTCGCAGTTAATCGGGTTATGCTGTGCACCAAAACCGGGTCAACGCTGGTGGGACGCCTGCGCCGGAGCCGGAGGAAAAACCCTGCAACTTGCTGAATTAATGCAGCGGCGGGGCTCTGTTATCGCCAGTGATATTCGTGAATACAAGCTGGATGATTTACGAAAACGCGCCAGGCGCGCTGAGTTTCCTAATATTATCTGTAAGGAATGGGATGGCAAGGCATTGCGCAGCAAACAGCAGCAGAAGTTCGACGGGGTGCTGGTGGATGCACCGTGCAGTTGTTCCGGAACCTGGCGGCGCAACCCGGACGCGCGTTGGACCACCACCGTGGCGGATGTCAACGAAATAGCGGCATTGCAGTTAAAAATTCTTTGTAATGCTGCCGGCGGGGTAAAACCCGGCGGTACTCTGATTTATGCCACCTGCTCGGTTATGGAAATTGAAAATCGGGATGTCGTGGAAAAATTTATTCAGGAAAATAAAAATTTCGAACTTGAACCTTTCATTAATCCGTTAAACAATGGTCTTACCTGTGGTATGCTTCAGGTTTATCCATGGGACGCTAACTGCGATGCAATGTTTGTTGCCAGATTGCGCCGCAACAATTAACAATGGGGTGAAGAAATGATTAAATCGAATCGCAATCTCAAATTTAACCGTGACAATATTGCCTTGCCGCGGCGCGGTATTAAATTCAGTAAAGTCGCTATTTACATTATTGCCGTTATATTTGGCGTTCTAATCTCCTGCGGATGCGCGGCAACAAAAAAATTTGAATATCCGAATGCGATATTGCCGCGTGTGACGGATATGCCGCTAGCCAATACGGTTAATATTGCTAAAGTCGAAGATGAACGCGGCAATCATTATAAATATAAAACCATAATGCTCTATTTTATTCCGCTGTGGCCGTATGGCTATCTCACCGACAGCAGACCTGAATTTAACGCGGCATTCTTTTCACTCAACGGATATGATTTTCAGCCGGAACGCGACTTAACGCGGGCGATGCATATAAGCCTGCGTTACTCAAATTTGTTCCGTCAAGTGACCGATTATACTTATGCGGATGCCGTCAATGCTGAATTCGTTTTGCGCGCCACATTATTGAAGTCAGAATACAAGGGAACAGTACTTAGTTATGGAATATCTGTTGCCGCTCCGGCATTGTGGATGCTCGGCGCCCCGGTCGGAATTGCGGAAAACTCTATCAAAATAAAATTTGAACTTTTCCGCGGTAATAATCAATCTCAGCCGCTGTGGTATTTCTTTTATGACGGTGCAGACGACTTGACGATAGGTTTATACTATCATTATGGCGATGATGCCAAATTATATTCTGTCCTGGTGGAGCGGGCAATGAATGCCGCTCTGATTGACCTCTACCGGCACGCTCAACTTCACCCGGAATTATTTAAGTAGCGGACACGTCGGCTCCGTGCGACGGAGTGCGCTATCCCGCTGCG
>CAZITV010000227.1:0-3084 GCA_964542255.1 uncultured Victivallaceae bacterium | reverse complement strand
TAGCGCTGCTACGCTAGATTTCGCTTAAAATCGTCAAAATCTTCAAAAAATCCTGTAAAACATCAATTCAAAATGGTTTTGCAATTACCTCATTAGAAAAACATTGTACCATACTGGTGCAAATCCTGCAGGATGCCTCTGGTGCCGAATACAACTCCATCTACTACTGTTTTATCGCGCATCAATGTTGCATGCACTTCCATTTTAAATGAGTTGCCGGATAATCCCGGAATTGCGCTTAGCGGCATGGAGAAATCAATTGTATAACCGCCTTCAACGTCTTTGGCGGTAACCGATGCCGGCTCAAATTTGACAAAATTGCTATCTTTGGAAACCGTTGACTGTCCTTCAGGAGTATTAAATATCTGTATCAGATTCTCTTTAGTCCCGTCACCGGTAAAGAGAAATTCAACACATGACCCTTGCCAAACTACTTGATGCGGACGATGCTCCGGGTCAAGAATGAATGCATGAATTTCAACGTTTCCTGCAATAACTTGCGCTGACAATCTTCCCAGTTCCTCTCCTGCAGAAGAATAAATTACAAAATCCTTAAGAGCGCTGATGTTATGCTGCTGCAACACTGGAATAGTATAACAGTGTTCAAATTCGCCATACCTGATTGCAGCACGGATAATTCCAGTCTTCGGCAATTGTGCTGGAGCATCAAGTACAATTTCCTGTTTTTGTCCAGCATTAACTTTAAACTTCCTGCCAAGCCATTCAAAACTCACCGGATCTGGCGAGTTGGTGGCGATGCGTGCCAAGCCTGGAGTGGAATCACCGGATGCATTAAAAGATGGTGATTTGATTAGCTCAAACTCGTTATCCACCAGTGGCGCAGCATCTTTCGATAAGATTTCCCGCATTTGCAGGAATGCCGCAAAAAAATCATCCAAGAAAGTGCCGTTTTCATAGGAAAAAGGAACATCCCAGGTGATCGCTCCACCGCGTTTGATGATATTTTTACTGATTGCCGCAAGTTCACTGCCGGAATACATCAGCGGTTGTGCGCCCCAAAACTTTCCGGCGAAGGTTAATATTTGATATTGAATACCATCTAGTTCCGCGCCGTTATGCACACCTCGCCACGGCTCGTTAATCTCCCCGGCGGTATAGTCCTCAACATCATTAAGTTTAACCGGCGGGTATTTTACTCCCGGCGCAAGCGCCACCAAAGCATCAGGATTGCCGGCACGCAGTGCTGCTGCAAAACTGGCAAAATTTGGGGCATCAGGATGGTCAAACATTTCCTTGGGATAGTAGCATCCATCCACCCACCATCCCTTTAGCTTAGAACCATACCGTTCTGCCCATTCACGGTGAATGTTTTCCCAGTTCCGTAAAAACCGTTTTATCCGCGGGTCATGGTCAATATGAGCATTCAAATGGTCAAAACTGACACCAATTTTAGGCATTTTCCAGGGCGGTAAAAAACCTAATGCGACAATTGCGCGGTCATCACAAACTGGAGCCATCGCCGTAGTGTATGCCAGTAGCGGGATATTATATTTTTCTAAAGCATTTGCCATGTCCATAAACAAATCGCGTGATGACATCTTGGTGTCATTACCTTGAAATCCCAGCAGCCGCTCATATTCTTTATTTGGCGAACAATAATAGCCTGTATTTTGGCCAAGCGTCAAGAAACAGTATCCGGCACCAAGTTGATGCAGCTGCAGTGCAAGTTTATCCACGTCGAAATTGTCAGTGCGCCTATTCCAGGCTTCAATCGAATTATCGCCACCGCCACCGCATCCAGCGGCACCATTCAAGTAATGCAGAAAAAATCCATAGCCTGCGCGGCGCAGCCACGCTGCACGTTCCATACTGTTTAACATAAACGTTCCTCCTTTGCTCAAACTTACTGTTTATTTGATGATTTAATATCCGACAGAACACTGCTCAGCATTATAGATTTTTTTTATCACCTTGGCATGTTTGCCGTTTTGAATTTTTCCGATAAGATATTCAGTGGCATCCCGCCCCATTTCCAGCAATGGCATTTTTACATAATAGAAAGGGTATTTATAGATGGGATACATATATTCGATATCGTCAAAACATATAATTTCAAAATCATCCGGAACTTTCAAGTTCAACCGTTGAATAGCGGCAAATAGCGGCAAAGCGAAACAACCGTTGGTAAGAAAAACTGCGCTGACCTTAGTTTTTACTAAAAAATTATAAATTGATTCGGTATATACGTCACCGGGTTGTGCCGGCAGCAGATTGCACACATTGTCCTCAACAGTAACATTGTGTTCCGTAATTGCGTCAACGAAACCCAAATACCGCGTCTTAGTAACTGCATTACCCAGATCTGACATTACAATGCCGATACGGCGGTGACCTGTTTTTAACAATACTCTTGTGGCAAGTTTTGATTCTTGCCGGTAATTAACTGAAAAATACGCAATTTGTTCATGCTCGGCAATACGGTTAATTAGTGCCGGATAAACTTCGATGCCAGCCCAATATTCTAATAAATCATAGTTATCACCGGCACAAGTGCTAATCACGCCATCACACATTTTTTTTCTAATACTGCCGCTCTGAAGTTTTCCCAAAAGCACGAGACGGCAATGCCCTGCAAAACAGGCATCATCAACTCCCTGCACCAACTTCGAATAATACCAATCTTCGCCGACCGGAGGCTTACCAATCTCCAAGCCAATGTTATACGCCTCTGGAACAAGAATCAATTTATCATTATGAGCAGCGTCTTTTACAAATGTCCCTTTGCCGTGACGCTTAAATAACTTCCCTTCTATCTCCAAGTTTCTCATTGCAATGCGCACAGAAGAACGACTAATGCCATAACGAACAGCAAGTTCATTTTCCGGCGGAATTAATGCTCCAGGCGCCAACTCACCGGAATCAATCAACGCGCTAAGCTCGCGCTGTAAAGTTTCAAAAACAGCTGGGCGCCGATTTTTTTTTACATGATTCACTGCAAATATGTCTGACATGATCGTCTCTTAAAGATAAAAAAACATGTATAGATAACAAGAATTGTAAACTATATTATACTGAAAAAATTATTAATGTCAAGAGTTGAATCATTATTTACCAAAAAAAATG
>CAZITV010000226.1:0-3086 GCA_964542255.1 uncultured Victivallaceae bacterium | reverse complement strand
CACCACATATAATATACACCTGGAGGCAAGTCACCTCTCATAATATCTATTTTGAGATTTTTGCTGTTATAGTTCGGCTAAGGTGCAACCGCACTACATAAAAATTCGAGTTGTGACATACAAAATCCGCTAAATATGCAAAAATCTCAAAATAGTTTTGAAATTTACTCTATAAAATAAAAAAAATGCGTTATATTAAGTAAACTGTAAAAATAAAGTCAAGGAATAATCGTTATATATGCAAAGAATAATGTTGGGCGGCAAGATTCACACAGCCAGACTGACCGGTAGTGAACTTGATTACGAAGGCAGTCTCGAAATTGACGAAACATTGCTGGATGAGGCAGGTATTCTGCCGTATGAAAAAATTTTAGTGGTAAACCGCAGCAATGGCGAACGATTGGAAACTTATGCAATCCCGGGGCCACGCGGCAGCAAAGGTTTCTGTTTGAATGGTCCGGCTGCCTACAAAGGCAAGGTTGGCGATGTGGTAACCATCATGACATTTATACTTTGTACAAATGATGAAGCAAAAAAAATATCACCTCGCGTAATCGTTTTGGATGATAGCAATAATATCGTCAAACGCAAAGGCGAAATTAAATATTAGCAGAAATATGAACGAATTTAGGAAAAAACCGGAATGCGCTGAAAGCGGTCAGGTTTTGACTGAATACGCGATTATGCTGGCAATGTGTGCCGGCATAGCAATTATGCTGACACTGCTGTTGTTTTATTTTTCAGAATTTGGCTGGCGGGTAATCAACATGGTTTGTATTGATTATCCGTAAGCTTTAAATAAACTAAACGATACTTTAAACCATCAATATGGAGTGGCAGTAATGAGAAAAAGAAAAGTCAATCAAAAAGGTCAGGCCGTAGTCGAGTACATCATCATCATCGTCATCGTTGCCATCGCCGCATTCGTTGTGCTCGGTGCATTCAGTGACCGTCTCCGCACGATGATTGCCGGCGTTACGACAACGTTGGGCGGCACCGCCGATGTAAGCACTAAGTCCACAGACATCGTAAAAAATCTTGACGAAAGCGGCGTTGCTACTCCGTAAGCTTAGATTTCTACCGTTTTGTTATGTCACCGCGTAATTGCGGTGATAATTTTAGAGGCGATATTGGCTTTGGTATCCAGCGGGCAATCAATGATTTCGCCGGTGGCGGCGATCATCGTCACGGCATTGCAATCCACATTGAAGCCGCGGTCTTCACGGCTGACATCGTTGGCAATAATCCAATCCAAATTTTTGCTGTTTAATTTCCCCTTGGCATATTCGATGATGTCATCGGTCTCGGCAGCGAAACCTACCAATTTCTGTCCAGGCCGTTTGTGTTCTCCTAAGGTTTTTAGAATATCCTCAGTACGTTCTAATTCAATAGTAATATTCCCAGAAGTTTTTTTTATTTTTCCTGAATGCGTATGCACCGGGCGGTAATCCGCGACCGCTGCCGTCATGATGACATAATCGGATTCAGCAGCATATTGATGCACCGCCGCCGCCATTTCCACCGCGCTTTCGACAGCAATAAAATTAACTCCTGCCGGAGGGGTGAGACGGGTTGGGCCGCTGATAAGCGTTACTTCTCCGCCAATGGCGAGTGCTGCTGCTGCAACGGCATAGCCCATTTTTCCGGATGAACGATTAGAAATAAATCTTACTGCATCGATTTTTTCAATTGTTGGTCCGGCAGTGACAAGAAATTTAGCCATAAGTTTATTACTACCTGATTTGATACTTGATCCGGTGCCGCAAGTTACGGCACTCCGGACACATAAAATTATCCAATCCGTAAATAACGGCTGTTTCTACTGCTTTATGAATAACCACTTCGCCGCCCTGGGCAATAACAGGTTGCTCTGGTGAATTATCCGCGACAACCACCGCTGGACCACGAATAATCTTAATTTTCACTACTGCGTCATCCGGGATAACCAGATGGTTGACGACTTCAGTACTGTTACTAAATGCCAGCCCCAATCCTACCCGAAAAGTGCTATGAGTGATACTGCGGTAATAAGCAGTACTGCCATGCACTGTCGCGACTCCGGCGCCATCGCCCACTACCTCATTGCTATACAATTCATCATTAATCCACACTTGATACCGCAACGCGCTTTCACGCGCAAAATTGTGAATAAAAATATCATTAATACCGGTTAAACGCTGGTGCATAAATTCCGCCACCAACTTCGGCAATACCGATTTCACGGTACGGGCAGCGGCAAAATCCGCAATCTGCTGCGAATAAGAGTGCAGCGGACACAATGGCGCCGTGCGCTGGTCGCGCATCGGCAACTTGGGAACCCCGGGATATTCCCGTTCCGTCGATAACAGCGTGCCATCGCCGCCGTGAGCAATAATCAGTTCAGGCTGGCCATCTGCAAATTCAAAGCCGCTGGACAGCAGCAACGGCTTAATGTCTTCTAAATTTTTACCAATCAGCTTTATTTTCATTGTTATATTTCTCCTGCGCCAGATAGTTGTTTAGCTATAACAGCGTATAATACTGCGGCGACAGCATTGCCGACATTAATTGAAGCCTTGACGCCAAACATCGGCAGCGCAATAATGCCGTCACATACAGCAAGTGTTTCTGGCGCGATGCCAAGAGCCTCGTTGCCAAAAACAAGCGCCAAAGGGAAACGGTAATCAAATTGCCAGGCAAAAACTTCTCCCGGCGAACTTTCCACTGCCAATATCTGCGCAGCACCCTCTTGACGCAATAACTTTACCGCCTCCAGAGAATTTTCAACTTGGCGGCACGGCACCAAAACATCAGTACCCATCGCAGTTTTTACCAGTTTTGGATGCGGCGGCGCTGGCGTGTAGCCACAGGCAATAATCTCTTTCGCCCCGACAGCTTCTGCCAAACGAAAAATATTGCCGGTATTATGCGCACTGCGCAGCCGGTCTAGAACTATTGTGATATCCAATTTCAATGCCGTCATACCGAAAATTTCATTTATTGCTACTGATAATAACATACCGCTTATTGCCGCAATTTACAATCTCTGATAAATGGTCTGACTGTGCAGAATTGATAGAGTGAAATTTTACTTAAAAAAGATGAAG
>CAZITV010000225.1:0-3215 GCA_964542255.1 uncultured Victivallaceae bacterium | reverse complement strand
TTAAGATATTATTCAAGTCACTAATTGTCAAGGTGTCAAAGAACAGTGCAGCGTTTATATGCTAAAATATTATACCTATGCGTGACAGTTATTTTATTGCTGGCTAAAGAGTCTGAACACTTATGCACTATTTTGAGTAGGCGCCGCTTACTTTAATTAATTTGATTTTCAAGCTAGACAATATGTAAGATTCTAAACCAAATGATGCCTTTATCGCAAGCCGTAAAAACTTTTTCGTTGATTTTCAATAATAATGGTTTATATTCAACTAAATGCTTTTATTACAATTATCAAAAATGTATAGGCATTAAAGCGGTACTGCCGCAGTGTATAAAAAATAGCCTTAAACAAATTTATGAAACATTTATTGATCACAATATTGCTTTTTGTAACAGTTTTCTTGTTATTTCCGCATTCTGAAGTAAAGGCAATGGAGCCGGTGACAATAGCATTGCTTGCACCTATTGCAATGAAAGCTGCCGAAAAAGCACAGCCATATGTTTTGCGTGGTCTAAAAAACGGAGGAAGCGGGATGTTAACAGTCGGCAAGGACATCATAGATATATTCAGACTGCCGCTGGGTTTTTTGCAGGGAACGTTAGGAATGCCATTCGGCTATTTTAAAGATGGCGTTAAAAACGTTGTCTTGGGCAGTGTGGCTCCTTTTAAAATGGCTTTCCACACTCTCCTGCTCCCAGTTAAGTTTTGCGGAGTAAACGCATACTAGAGTTTTTAGTATTATTAGCAATGATGGCAATCTTTGATGCTATAGTTGAAGACTTCTGTAAGTGATATGTGCAACCGTTTTACACGTTATATTATAAGATTGACGTTTAGTCAATACGAGAAAATATATTTTATTAAGTTCATGATAGTAGTTTCGAGTTGTTTTATGTGTTGTTTGAGCCGCATATCTGCGGTATGTAATACCCCGGCGACACAATAAACTTCTGTAGTTTATTTTTATCACATATTGTTTATGTTGAATTATTTATTGTAATTAACATCCCGGATATAATATATGGCATATAAAACAAAAAAATTTTACCGTACATATCAGCAACTAAAAGACTGGTATGGTATTGATAGAGCAGAACAGGAAAGCGTAACCTACTGCCCAATGACTACTGCCATTAGCGATACCGCATTGAAAGTTCTTTCGACTATAGCGTCACAGGATGTAATAAACTTAATGCGATTAAAAGAGAACTGGGAGAACATCGCAGGCGTTCAGATAGCAAAAGTTGCAACACCACGCAATATCGCTGATGGCAAAGCATATATTCAAGTTAATCACAGTATTTGGTTACGGGAATTAAACGGGCATACTAAGACGCAATTGCTGAAAAACATACGGCAAGTTTTAGGGAATGACTTTTGCATTGATTTGATTTTTGTTCCTTGAATCTATAATGGACTCTCATATTAACACACACTCGGATTAAAGTTTAATGGAAAACAATGATGTAAAATTAGAACATAGCGGCGATGGGCGAATTTGGATGCCGGTTAGAACAAAGCCGCGCCAAGAGAAAAAACTCAATGAATTTTGTGTCGCGCACGAAGTAGCTGCATACCTGCCGCAACTCCGGCGTGTACACCGGTATGGCAAACGGGAAACGTCTTTTATGATTCCGATGTTCCCCGGTTACATTTTTTGTTTACTATGCGATGATATTTATGAAAAAATAACCTTTTGCAAATCTGTATTGTTCCGAATTAATTTGGATCATCATGAAGAAAATATCTTGCTAAAAGAACTCAATGACATTAAGACTCTTGAGAACATTTCACTAACGACTGAACTTATTGTCAGACCGGAACTAGTACCGGGAACTCCAGTTGAAATTAATTCAGGACCATTCCGCGGCATCAACGGAATTGTTGAACATCGTAAAAACAAGATGCTTATCTCAGTCAACGTCGCAATTCTCGGACAATCAGTTTCTGTCGAGATTGATGCAAATTATCTTGACATAAAACCTTAACAAACGCAATATTGCCTTGAACAAGGCTCTTTGTGAGACGATTCTTATGGGACAATATATCGCTAAACGTCTTTTACTCGGTGCAATAACCTTGGTTACAATATTGGCAGTAAGCTATCTATTGCTGCGGCTTGCGCCTGGAGACCCGACAAAAAGCAATGTTATCGGCGAGAATACTGGTGAAAACATCTCTGCAGAAAAAGGTGCTCTTGCTAAAAATCTCGCGATGCGCGAAAAATTGCACCTCGACCAGCCAATCTATATTGGTTTCTGCATTTGGATGAAGTCTGTAGTACTGCATGCTGATTTTGGTAGTTCTGCATCTGTTGACATAGGAAAACCGGTTACTGCCATAATCATCGAAAGATTGCCAATAACGCTACTGCTTAACATTATGGCAATCGCAGTCACATATATTCTGGCCATACCACTGGGCATATATTCCGCTATATATGTTGACACGCTATTTGACCGGATTGTGACATTTAGTCTTTTTTTTCTATATTCACTGCCTGGCATCTGGGTGGCGCTGGTATTACAGGTGACTTTATGTGAAGGCGGTTTTTTTCAAGTTTTCCCTTTGAAAGGACTAAATTCAATATCTACTGTGAATATGAATTCCTGGGAAATAATTTGGACGTCACTACAACACTATATCCTTCCAGTTGTTTGCCTGGCGTACGCAGGTTTCGCCGGTTTGTCACGTTATGCCAGAAGCAGTATGCTTGATGTCATCAATCAAGATTATATCAGAACGGCCAGGGCAAAAGGAGCTGCTGAATCAACTGTTATTTTTAAACACGCACTAAGAAACAGTATGATTACTCTGATAACCCTGTTTTCCGGCTTGCTGCCAGGATTAATTGCCGGAAGCATCTTAATTGAATACGTTTTCAGCATTCCTGGCATGGGCTCCCTATCCCTATTAGCGCTTAGCAGTCGCGACTATCCGGTGCTAATGGCTTTATTCGCATTTGCCGCAGTATTAACGTTATTGGGCGTTCTGCTATCTGACTTGTTATATCTAATAGTTGACCCGCGAATATCGCTTTCCGGGAATAATAAATCATAAATAATTTTATGATAATATCTCCCGAATTAACAGAAAGTTTCAATAATTCTGCCAATAACTTGCTAAAATAAGATAATTCTTTAAGTTTTTTTTCATTTTTTTTACAAAAAATTTGCATTTGCACATTATTTTTGCTAAACTATAGATAAGAAAAG
>CAZITV010000224.1:0-3230 GCA_964542255.1 uncultured Victivallaceae bacterium | reverse complement strand
GCTCAGGTTCAGCAGGGAACTCGCCTTCTTTAACTGTTAAATCAAAATCAACATTGAGTGTCTTGTTCCATGAGCGATAGTTAGTGCGTAGGTTTTCTGCCTTAGCAATTCTATCTACGGCAAACTTAACAAGTTCTTTACGCCATGCTTCCATAGCCTTCTCATACTTTGCTTCGTTTGCTTCTTGTGAAGTCCAATCAAGTTCTAATTTATTTAGTGATTGTTCTAGTGCCTTGATTACTCGCTCAGTAGGTATCTTTACTGAGATTGCTTTTCCTCTTGCCATTTGTTTTCTCTTTTCTTTGATGGGTTATTTATAGTATAGGGGGTGGGTCAGACATTTCCCCCGAAGGGGGGAGAGTTCTTACTTACGACATTGGACTAGATACTCTCCTAAACTGTCCCTGTTTCGTTATCTTATTTTACTTGGCTGTCCAAGTTGTGTAGCGAGTTGCGCCATTTACATCTAACTTAACACGAACATTACCATTGGCTTGTGGAATAATCTCTTTGATTACTCCTGTGACCTTTGACTTTTGTGTTGTGTAGGTATCTCCTACATTGTAAGTTGCGTTTGATACTGCCATTTTATTTCTCCTTTGTTTTGTTGATACTACAAGTCTAACATTTTTTGGCAAGAAATACAAGTCCATTTCTAGTATTTCTCACATTTTGAGATTATTTTTGTGTGAGATAGGTCACACCTGGACAATACGGACAAAACGGACATTATTTATGCCCCATACCTGAGAATAACAATAACAAAAATAAGATAGTTAGAATTAAAACTTCCATAGTTATGCTCCTTTTCTCAATTTTATCAAATCCATAGACAAATAGCAAGTTAGCCGTCGTCTAATAAAGACATAAAAAATGCTACGAGTAATAGGATTATTACAAACGCTATCATTTCTTACTCGCAGAAAATACTACATCTGCCTTACCATAAACACACAAACCGCAAGAGATACACGCACTACCCTTTTGTGATATTAGCGGAATAGCCTTTAAGTTTTCAGGACACTTAGCGCCAGGCTTATTAGTTAATTCTTTCATATCTGCTTGACCTAGTGCAAAATTTTTGGCAAGGTATGCAAGGCGAATGCCATGATCTTTTTTAAGTCCAATACCTGTATCCTTATTCTCGCTATCTGTAGAATAATATAAAGATAGATTAGGAATATCCTTTAGCATTACCGCCGCAGACTTAACTCGTGTATATACCCAAAATTGAATATCAGGATGATTAAGGATTACGTGCTTCCATGCGAATGCGTACTCATCATTAAAGAAATCTCCGTCCCAATGGATACGGAATAGCAATGGCGCATTTTTCTTTTCACAATCTTTTTTAAAATCAGCAATCATTTCCATGAGCAATGCTTCCATAGTGTCATGGTCTGCGTCTTTTAATAATTCCCAATTGTGTAATAGATTAACTCTTACACCTTTGAATAACTTTTCCAATTTGCCTGCATAGCAAACACTTTCGCAGATACTCGTTGCGCCAGGACATGAATAAGCCTTTCCTGCAGGTAGTCCGAACGTGTTAGCAATTGTTGCTGTTTTTCCATTAGGGGATACGGCATTTGAAACCTTTCTATCGAATGAACGTTTTAGTTTTTGTGTGGTGGTTATCATTTTTACTCCTCTTTTAATTCTAACATTTTTCTAGTGTTTTGTCTAGTTCTCTTATATTCTTTTTTAGAGGGGACAAAAGATGCAGCGTTAGATCTACGCAACTCCATAAGTTTACGTAATTGGTCCTGTGTTTTTTGCTGCTTCATTTAATAATCTTAGCAGAAATTGGGAAAAATATCAAGTCAACGTAATTGGGACATTCTGTACAAAAGGGACACGCCGGAATTTTATTGCAGCATTATTAAATCAAATTGTTCGTATTCGCCAACTTGAATAATTTCTCTTTCACCAAAATCATTTATGATTTCAAGAGTGTATCCATCTGCTAAAGAAATAATTTCTACAATAGAAACTACTTCATTATTAACAACAATTAGATCATCTACTTCTAATTGACCCGCAGTTAAAATATCCACTTTTACATAGTCCATGTTCATCATTGTATCAGGCATTTATTCAGCCTCAATCTCATCTAGTATTTGCCATAACACGGTTTCTAAAGCAGGTGTTGCTTCATCTAATAACTCTTGAAGTGTTTTACTCATACAAATCTCCATCTGCTGGCTCAATGAAAGTATCTAGGTGGTGCTGCTCAACAATAGCACTGGCAGGTGCGTGAGTCATACCTTTATACAGAATCTGAAAGTCGCCAACCATAGGCATCTCAATCATGCGGTTATAGTCCTCATCATAGAAAGCGTCAATAGCCTCAATGCAAGGGGCAACCATTTCTGCGGGTACTGGTGGATAGTGATTACCACGCAAGTGATAAAGAATCTGAGTTTCTAAATCTAATACGGAATCTTTAATTCCTAATGCAGTTACGCTTCCCATTATTTAGTTACGACCTTTCGTCCTTCACGATAAAATAACTTAGTGTGCATTTTGCCACTAGGTTCAGAGAGATTAACTGTAGCATATTCATCAGCAAATCCCCAATCTATATGTTTATTAAACTCATTAACTGCCGTTAATGCGTCTGAGTAGCGACCTGTCCAATGTGGTGCGTTGCCGTCATAGGCAACTGTTATAGCGTATAGGTATTCCATTATGCGTTCTCCTTAGCATATTCGTTCATTTCATTTTCAGCATACCATACGGCATACTCCTGAGCAAGTCCTTGCCCTTTTTCACAATCAGCGCAGAAGTCATTTATAAATCCTTCGCTATCCATATCTACAAACAAGATACCCTCATCATAGCAAGTGTAGCAAGTTCCTATTTCATCAAATAAGTTTCCCATTAGTTTTCCTTTCTTAGAATAATCTAAGCCTATCAGATTACACCGACATTTTCCAATTAGACATGGCAAATCTGGGGCAATCTGGGTGTGTTTTTAATCACACGTAAAGCCTGTGGATAACTTGTGGACGACACGCCGGATTTTTTGTGTGGAGCAGTTTTAGATCTTGCTCAGGATTTTTTTATTTAGTAATTATCTTTATTACACGCTTCAAAAAATTTCTCTGAATTAAATCGTGTATTATCTGCTTCAAACATTCCACAAAACTCATCAACTAAATCGTGAAAAACAAATTCATCAATTGAGTCTTTGAACATAGAAAGAATTTCAGCAGTTGCCACATAGT
>CAZITV010000223.1:0-3234 GCA_964542255.1 uncultured Victivallaceae bacterium | reverse complement strand
TTTTTTTGTAATCTTTGTAACTTTATGAAATTAATAAACGACTTAAGGATAAAAGAGTGCCGGGCAACCGGGACATTTTGGTAACTTACATGAACGAGCAAAGTGATGCTGACATAATCAGCCGCGTATTAAATGGCGACATTAACGCATTTGAACTTTTGGTTGAACGACATCAGGCGAAGGTGCTGGCAATTGCTGGTAAGCGTTTGCCGCCCGCGGAAGTCGAAGAGATCGCACAGCGCATTTTTATTGCCGCATTTAAAAGTTTGAGCGGCTTTTCTTTTAAAAAGCCTTTTGAACACTGGCTGGCGGGAATAGCGGTACGCTGTTGCTGCGATTATTGGCGCGCTTCCGGTTACCGCAGGTCATTGCGGCTTGAACCCAATGATGAGTATGGTGCCTGGTTTGAAGCGGTTGGCCGTGCTGGTTCGCTGGAGCACTGCGAAAATCTGGCAAATCGCCAGGAGGCTGTAGAAATCATGCACTTGGCTTTGGCGCAGCTGAAACCGGAAGACCGCGCCGTGCTGGAATTGGTCTATTTTGAAGATTTGCCTTTAAAAACCGTGGCAGAAATGTTACAGTGGGGCTTAGCAAAAACAAAAATCCGGGCGATGCGCGCCAGATATAAACTGCGCGCCGTAATTGCCGGCTTAATGAAGGAATATGAAAAACATGAGTAAACACAAAATATCAAAATTTGATTTTCAGCGGTTTCGAACGCTGTGGCACTGCTTTACTTTACGCCGAGACCATGCGGCGGAACTATCCCCTGCAGAAATTTCAGAATCCAGTCCAGCCGTCACCAACATCGAAACCGCCTTTAAAATCGCCTACAATTCCACCTCCAGCACCGTTACCTTGCCCCCGGAATGGCGGCATAATCTGATGCGTCACATCGTCCTTGCCAACCGTTCTAAATTATTTTTCCCAACCGAAGAGGTGCTGTGCTGGCGCGCGGCATGGACATCCCTGGCGGCAGCGCTGGTCATTGCTTCGGTGATTGGCATGACCGGACTTGGCGGCGATGACTCGACTACGGATGCCAAATTTGCAGATAAAATTATCGCCGTCGGCGATGTTGGACAGGAGTAAAATTATGCGGCTATTACCTAAATCAAAAAAATTACGCATTGCCATAGCGGTGTTTTTTGTTTCCGGTCTGGTATTTGGTGCGGCCGGCGGTTACTACTGGGGTAAAAACTCAGTTCACCGAAAAATGTCACCCGCAGATTTCAAACAACATTTATACACCAAAACCGTTAATGAACTGCAGTTGACGCCGGAACAGGAAAATAAAATAAAACCAATTTTTGAACAGCGGTTTGAAAAAATTAACCTGGCGATGGTGCAGTCTAGAAATGAATTAATCGGTATTATTGCCGTCAATTATGATGCGATGGCGGTACACCTTACTCCGGAACAGCTCCCCAAGCTGACCGCAATGAAACAACGCAGCATCACCCGCCTGCAGGAAAAAATGAAGGAAAAATTCTAATTATGAACCGAATCTATCTATTATTTACCGCTGCTGCCATTGTATTGGCAGTTGGCGGATGCTCCCTTGTCAACGAAGTTAAAGATTCCAATCGTAAATATGACGAAAAACAGAAAGAAAAAAAGGCGAATCCGCCAGAAAAGTCTGTATTGCCGGTATCGTTGTCAAATTGCAATGATACCGAAAAACAAGAACTTGAAGCCGTTTATAAACAATCTGAAAAAGAACGTAGTGAAACCAAGAAAAAAGTTTTCGGCGGATTTTTGCCCAATTAACCCTAAGGAAATAATGATGCATAGCAAAAAATTCACACTGATTGAGTTGCTGGTGGTAATCACCATCATCGCTATCTTGGCCGCCATGCTTTTGCCAGGATTGAACAAGGCACGCAAAACCGCACGCGGCACCGCCTGTAAAAATAATTTGCGGCAAATCGGCATTATGTTCAAAAGCTATATGGGTGATTATCAGACTCTGCCGGTAGCCGCGATGAAGCCTACCGTCAACGCCACCGATAAACCCATTTATGTAGTGCTTAAACCTTATTATGATAACCAAAAAGCGTTTTTCTGCCCGGAAGATGTTTACAAACAGTACAGTGATACTTATCCGGCACAAAACGGCAAGACTTTTTATGAATCTGAAGGCACCAGTTACGAGTATGATTACGTCTCATTATGGGCACGCGGTCTGCAGCGTGCGGAACGTTCTACCTCAGTTATAATGACAGACTTTGAATGTTTTCATGGCAGACCCATGTCCAAAGGCGCCAAAAATTACCTGTTCGGCGATGGTCATGTCGGTGACCCGCTCGACCAAATATAACCCCCCCGCAGGAGACAGCAAGCATGGCAATTAATTCAGTCAATAACACCAAAAATAGTTTGAACAAGTATGCGCCCAAAAGTAAGCAGCCTGCGTTGAAGCGCAATAAATGGCTGTGGTTTGGCATCCCCGCAACAGTGCTGATTACCGCAGCCGCAGCAACCAGCGGGATTATGTGGTTGAATCGCCCCAGCCTGAAGGACGCACCCCAAAAAACCGATACCAAGCAAGTCGCCGCTTATTTGGCTTCCGATAAATTCAATCAGCTGTCCATGCAGGATAAACAAAAATATGTATCCCAAATCTCAGATGGTAAGCCGCCATGGCAAGTTATGCGCAGCGGCGACAATCTGTCCAAAGAAGAACGCGATAAATTACGCGAAAACCTCCAGCCCGTAATGCAGCAGGTTATGAAGGAAAGATTAAACAATTTCTTCAAAATGTCCCCGGAAGACCGCGAAAAAGAACTCGACAAAATCATGGGACAAATGCGGCAAGGCGGCGGCATGCGCGGCGCATTCGGCGGTGGTGGCCGCGGCGGCGGTGGCGGCAATAATAATGCGGCAGTCGCCAATAACAACAATCAAACCCAAAGACCTGCGGCACAGACTAACAACCGCGCCATCCGCCGTAAGGAACGCTTCGAAACGGTTGACTCCAATACCCGCGCCCAGGGCGTCGAATTCGGTAAAATCATGATGGCCCGGTTTCAACAAAGAGCAACGCAACCCGCAGCGCAGCCGGCGGCACAACCTGCGGCACAACCGGCGCGCTAAATTCAGTCTTCAAAATCCGTAAAAAAGCTTCTACAAGGTAATACTGATACCGAGGAGCGATCAGTCATTGACAACAACTCTGCAGGAGTTTCCTACGGTATCGTCGGCAACCACGCTGTGGTTGGTAATTGGGCGGGA
>CAZITV010000222.1:0-3326 GCA_964542255.1 uncultured Victivallaceae bacterium | reverse complement strand
AATGAAAGCAAATTGGTATTAAGATTGTTTGCTCTGTTTTTCCCAGCCGGCGATAGTCTTGAGCCGCTCGATAATGTTTAAGTGCTGGGTGCAGGCTTCTTCGCACCTATTGCAGCCGGTGCAGCATACAGCATCGGCTTTGCGGTCGGCGAGCAGACCCCAATCGTGTTGGAATGGAATTTGCTTAATCATTTCTTCTTGAGAAAGGCCGAATAAGCTATAGGCGTTAAAATATTGCATATAAGAGGCGATGGGAATGTGCTGCGGGCAGTTCAAGCAGTAACCGCAGCCGGTACAAACTTTGTTCATCTCTTTGCCCAGACCGGCGCGGATGCGTTCAATTTCTGCAGGTGCCATTGGCGGCATTGCCGCAATCCGGCAGGCGGTGTCAATATGTTCGCGGGTGGTGATGCCGGGGAGAGTAACGTTGATATCGGGATGATGGATAAGAAAACGCAGTGCATTTTCCACCGGAGATAGACCGTCAATGGCGATAAAGCCGAGTTTGTCCTGATGCTGCGGGATGAGACCGCCGGCGAGCGGGTTCATCGCAACAACACCGAGACCGTATTCCTTGGCGGCGGCGATGCCTTCTTCGCGGTAAGGGAAATTCAGGATGTTGATGCCCATTAGCGCGCCCTCAAACTTGCCGGAGGCGATGACTTTACGGATATCGCTGCCGGTTTGATGCGAAGAGAACACAATATGGCGGATTAGGCCGTCGGCCTGGCAGCGCAGCAGTTCTTCGTAAATGCCGCCGGGTTTCATTGCGTCATCGAAATGCGCCATTTTTCGGAGGCACCAGACGTGAAAGAAGTCGATATAGCCGCAGTGCATTTTATTAATGGATTCGATTACTTTGGCGCGGGTTTCAGCACAGCTTTTGGTTGCCGCCGGCATTAATTTAGTCGAAACGAAAAATTTATCGCGCGGTAACCGTTTGAAAGCCAAACCGAAGATATCTTCGCTTTTATTATCGCAATATCCTGGTGCGGTGTCGAAGTAGTTGATGCCGTGTTCGAAGGCGTAATCGAGCAGTTCGCTATTTTCCTCGAGAGAAAGTTCCATATTGAAACGCATTCCGCCAAATCCAACCGCGGAAACCATTTTTCCGGTTCGTCCGTATTCTGAATAGTGCATATTAAACCTCATTAATAATAATTATTATTGCCGCCATAAATAGTGATGCGGTATCTGGAGCTAATTTCAAAACTCTTCTGAGATTTTTGCGTCTTTTTCGAGTTTTTGGCGACTTAAGCTCATCTTGCGTAGCGCTGCTACGCTAGATTTCGCTTATAATCGTCAAAATCTTCAAAAAATCCTGCAAAATATCAATTCAAAATAGTTTTGCAATTACCTCTCTGGTGTAATCACCGCACAATGCCAATTTGTTCCTGCCGGTGAATGTAGCGCTTTTGGTTACGAGAAACTGATTTTAGCACTATTCATTTTAGCAGTACTACAAGATAACATCAATGATGAAGTAAATCAACTCCTTAACGCCGGCTGGAAAAAAAATATAAAAAATTTTTCTTTGAGATTTGAAAAAAAGGTTAATTAGACTATTTTAATGAGACGATAAAACAGTGGGGGCGTAGCTCAATTGGTTAGAGTACCACCCTGTCACGGTGGATGTTGCGGGTTCGAGTCCCGTCGCTCTCGCCACTATTTTATTACCTGAATTTTCCTGACGTTCGCCTGCAATATGATAAAATCCCCGGATACATTCCTAATTCGCTTTTTTGCCCCAAAAAACCACCCAGCGCGGTACGATTACTGCCAACCAGCAGAGCAGCATTACCCCGCCAAGAATGACAATCGCATTGCTGACTGTAGTTGCTGATATCAGAAAAAATGCAGTGAACAGCGTGCCGGCAATACTGCCGCTGGTACTGACTGCAAAAACGTAGCCGACAGTGGTGCCAAAAACCGCGTCGTGCGCCATCATTTTGATGATAATCGGCAAAACCGCTCCGCAAAAAATACACGGCAGCAAAAATAGCATTAACGCCAAAAATAGTGCACCTACTCGTGAATCCAAGTTAAAACGGTACACAATATCGCAGAAATAATAGCCGTAAAGCGGGAATGACGCAATTAACAGCATTGGCATAAAGAGCATTCGCGCCAGGCGCAGCCGCCCGGATTTATTGTCGGCGATTTTGCCGCCGATGGCATAACCAATACCCAGTCCACCCAAAAATACTGAAATGATTGCGCCCCAAACGTGGATTGAATTACCGTAATACGGCGACATCACCCTGACACCGAGAATCTCAAATGACATTGAAACGAATCCGGTCAGGAATGCGATGGAATAGAGTAAATAGTTGTTGGTAACTTGACCAATAGTCATGGCACACCTCAATTTAATTGGTGAATCTGTCCAGAATCACTAAGGAGTTGTAAAGAAATAAGTGGTATTTTTGTACTGAGGGTATCGGGGGAGAAATTTCGGGGTTGCCGGAGAGGAGCAAAGCCGCAGCTTTGTAACGAACCGGCAAAGCAGAAAGTGCCACCGAGACACCAGTAGAAAGTACCAGTTATTTTTGAACTACTCCTAATCTACTGTGATAACTTTGTTTGTGCAAATATTATCCCGCAAAAAGCCTCCGCTTTTTGTGACAGACGCCGCGTCACTTGCATTAACGCGGCGGTGATGTATGTTTCCAGCAGATATACTCTGCATAACAGGTGATGCAATGGTGACATATAGCAATGGCGGCGGATGCAGCATTATTTGCCGCAGGACTGATAAAATAAGCATTGTCGCGGTACGGCTGGAAAACATTGGCGCCGTGCCGCCGCCACATACCGCGACTGCCGCAATTTTGAATCTGATGGAAGAGTATCTCGCCGGTAAAGCGGTGGAACTGCCGTTGGCACCACTGGATTTATCCGGACTGACACCGTTCGCACTGCGGGTATTATCGGCATTACGGCAAGTACCGCGCGGCAGCACCATTAGTTACGCCGAATTAGCCAAACTAGCCAGATGTCCGAACGGCGCACGCGCGGTCGGCAACGTGCTGCGGCATAATCCGTTTCCATTATTTTTCCCCTGTCACCGGGTAGTAAACAGCAACGGCGCAATTGGAGGTTTTATGGGTAAAACCGGCGAACACCCGGCAGTGCAGCTGAAGTTACAACTACTGCGTTACGAAACAATCCGGTGATTTTGAATCTTTACGCAGAATAAATCGTTAAAATTGTTCGTTTTTGCTCCACGTGCCGTCGGCTTGCGCCGTGACGCGGTAACGGATACCTTTGTAGAGAAACTCGGCAGACATTTCCTTCCAGCCCGGCGGCAACGCCGGCGTGAGCGT
>CAZITV010000221.1:0-3352 GCA_964542255.1 uncultured Victivallaceae bacterium | reverse complement strand
GAAAGTTTCGAAGAGTGCGAATCCAAAATCAAAAGATCGCAACCGCTTTGCGACGAGTGTCTTGCGTCCGCCTTTTTCCATTCCCTACTTCAGGCGATATGGGTATCGCCCGTCAGTCGGACCGAAAAAATCCAATCCACAATCCTACTCGTCTATTTTAAAATTTCAACCTTATAGAGTATAAAAGAGCATCCAGGGTTAAATTGTATGTTTTTCCGCCTGGGACAACATGAACTTGCAATATTTTTTCTTCTTGATGCCTGAGTCAACATGAACTTTCCCAGCCGGTTGCCGCTTTCCATTTTGCTTCAATAGAGAGTTTTTTCTCTATCAACGGCATGAGGAACTCTGCAATTCTGCTGACAACAACATTAAAATCAGCAGGTCTTCCCTTCGGGTTTGTTTTCCGCAGAAAAGCATTCCATTGAGCCAGTTTCATTGGATCTGTGGAAAATTCGCCAGTTAAGGCGAATGGGCGTTCTGATGGAATTGTAGTTTTACGCTGTCCAAATGTTTTTATAATTGCGGTATTTAAGATGTCATACTCGAAATTAAATTGTTCCGTTAAAAGCCAAATGTCATAGAAATCTTTTAAGCGGCTGTTTTTAATTCCAAGTGAAACCATTGCTTCAAATTTTTCAGATATGACAGTATAACACGGATACATTTTTATCTTAGGCGGTTCCGCATTAAGAAGCGCAGGATATTCACGAAAATCGGGGTCGGGAAAAATAGTGTCTCCAAAGCCGATATCAAACTGTAATGAAACCCGTGCCTGGTCGATATAGGCGAAAAGAGTTATTCGAGTCCCTTGATATTGCTGGTCTTTTTTTATCTCGCTTGTTTTGATTGAAGATGCATCAAAAACTACGCCGTCCTGAGCAGGCGCACTGACGTTGCAGATTTCATGGAAACATTTTGCCAGAAACACCGGAGAAGATTCTCCAGAGCTGTGAAGGTCAACATCGCGTGTAACACGATACATCGGACCAAGCCAGACGGAAAAAAGGCTTGCGCCCTTCAAGACAAACCGTTCCGCATGGGAGGACAGACCCAGGCGAAACAAAAATCGCTCAAGAGCATAGCGCAACAGGATATACTCGAAAGTTATTTTCTCCTGATTTGCGATGTTCTTTAATCTGGTATTTACTGAATGTGCAATATTTTTCACGGTATCGGCTTTCATGAAACGGCCTCAATGTACGGTCGGATGACTTTTGATACCCGGCAGATTTTTGCCGCCTCCCATAGTTCATCATAAGAAAACATCTTCGCCTGAATTCCCTCTTTAAGCGAGGCGATTGCCACATCCAGGCCGATTTTGTTGCGGTATTTGAAACAATCCGCAATTGTCTTTGCTACCGAATAAACCTTAATCAGAACCCCTGCCTTATCATGTGTTTCGATGCCGAATGAATATGACGTATTTGAATAGGAATAAAAAACAACAGGTGGATAATCAATTTTAGGATACCTGGAATTCGCTTTAATCGCAATATGCAGTTCATGGGGATTTTCAACCGTAAGGCCATGGAAACGCAACGCTGAAAACAGGCATAGCACACCATTGGGAACTGTCAGAGCGGCAAGTTCATAGTCGGTATTTTCTGTCGATGCGGCGTCTGTCGCAATATAGACGCCGCGAGTAATACGCCGGATTTTTCCCTTTCGGCAAAAGTCGACTAGCGCCTGGGTCGGTATTCCCTGCGCCCTTACTACAGATGCTTTTACCGGTTGCCCTGAACTAAAAACAGATTTCAGTTTTTCATATTTTTTCATATTCAATAACTTGTTAAGTGTATGTAATTATACACAAGTAATGACGTTTTGCAAGTTGCAAAGCAAAGAAATAGTAAATTATTATCTGCCGGGCATAGGTTTGTTCTTCTCAAGTTGCAGATAACAGCATGACCAATCAACCACCGCGGTAAATTTGACCCGGTGAGGCATTTCCAAAGCGTATTTGCCGAATATTCCGCTGCCTCTGTTGCCGGCGCCAATTAATGCGAGAGAAATTTGTTTTTCCATAAAGCATTCTTTCATAAATTATTTTACCAGTTTAAGCTTGGCATATTCTTCGTAGAGGTGGAAGTTAACCGCCGACAGTTGCGGATATGAGCTCAATTCAGCTTTCTCGAGGTATGCGGAATAATTATACCGGGCAATCAGCACTGTCCAGTTGCAGGAATTATCGAATTTTGCTCCATAGACGGTAAGCTCTTTGAGTGGAATGGCCATTTCAATGGTCCAGCCAATGTCCCGTTCCCGCCAATTGTTAAATGTTCCAGCTATTGTTGCGGCAACATTTAAGCCGGGAGGCAGATAGCTTGCACACGCGGGGAATATTATCCGGCCGCGACTGGGAAAGAAAAACCATGATTTTTTATTATTGGGTGTTCCGTAAATTTCCCAGTAGTAATTTTCTCCAGCCGGTTTAAGAAAGACTTCAATCAAGTCGCCGGTTTTGTATAAATGGGTTTGATCCTCTGTGCCTTCGTTCATAACATCGGAATCCTCGCATTGCGCGCCGACATAAAGGTAATTATCATCCCAGAGCAGTTTTACGGAGCCTTGTTCTTGAATGGTGCCGCCGGCATTTAATGATTTTGATGGCAGTTGGAGGGAATACGCCGGAGCGTAAACCCATGCCTCGTTATCCATTCTGCCATTAATTTTGATTGATTGCGCCGTATATTTTGCGACAACATCATTGGAACCTTCAGGTGCCGCTGATTTATTAAGTAATGATTTACTGTTCATCCTTTATCATCCCGTATTGATTTTTTTACCACGTATGCCAACGCTACAACATATAATTTGTAGCGTGATTATAGTATACTCTAATGTGCCGCCGGTCGCAACCAATTACTGTTGTATAAACAGGCGAAATTGCAAAGAAACATAACTGTACGGAAATTATACTGCACTATTTAGACGATGCAATATTCCTGAGATAATCAACGAAGTTCCACAGTTCCGGATTCATGCTCAAATGAAACGCTTCAAAAATAGTAAGCCCGTTAAATTTGTTCAGGAATTCAGCGTTGCCGGTCGCTTCAAAAGTCCGGATAAAATCACTTGAGTTTTGATTGCTTTTGACGCTGAAGAAGTAATTTTTACGACCGGGAGAGTTTAAAAATTCAGGCCATTCACGGTCAATGCTCTCTTTGCCGCAATAATTATCCGTAGCGCCGTAATGCAGTTGATCTGCAATTTTTTCATTTAACATCGCCGACCAGTCGAAAAAGTTTTCAGGATAAATATTAAAATCATAGCGCGGACCGAAACTTAATTCCGCATTGTTTCCCGATATTAACTTTTTGGCTTTACGCAGGAAATCCGTCAGATAAGC
>CAZITV010000220.1:0-3377 GCA_964542255.1 uncultured Victivallaceae bacterium | reverse complement strand
TGACGATGGGACCGCGTACCGCGGAGTTTCAAAAGAAATTTGCCGCGATGTGCGGCGTAAAACATGCTTTTGCCGTCTCCAACTGCACCACCGGGATGCATGTGTGTACTCAGTTGTTCGACATCAAAAAAGGCGATGAAGTGATTGTTACGCCGAATACTTTTATCGCGACATCGCTGGTAATTCTCAAGGAAGGCGCGATTCCGGTATATGCTGATATTGACCCGCGCACTTACAATATTGACCCGAACCAGGTTGCTAAACTGGTAACGCCAAAGACGAAAGCGATTTACGTGGTGCATTATGCCGGCCTGATGGTGGATATGGATCCGATTATGGCAATCGCCAAAAAACACAACCTGCTGGTACTGGAAGACTGCGCTCACGCGCCTTACGCTGAATATAAAGGGCGCAAAGCAGGTTCAATCGGCGATGTTGGGGTCTTTTCATTCCATTCCTTGAAGAATATTACCACCTGCGGTGAAGGCGGGATGATTACCACCAATAATGACCTTTTTGCCAAGGGCATTGAGATGCTGCGCTGTATGAACCTGACCCACGAGCGCGATGCGGGCGTGACCGAATGGCATTTTGGCGATATTACCTGCAAAAAGAACTCTGAGCTGGAATATTGGATTCCATCACATTTCGATGTCAATGATTGGAACGGACATTGGGGCAACAATTACCGTATGAACGAAATTCAGGCGGCAGTCGGCTGCGTACAAGTAGATAAAATTGATATGCTGTCCGAAAAAAGACGCGCCATCGGTCACAAGATTACCGCCGGCATCTCCGGCATCAAGGGCATTACCCCGGTGTTTGAACCGGCGGACTGCAAACACGTGTTTCACCTCTACACTATTTGTGTTGAGCCGGAAGAACTGGGCGCCAGCCGTGATGAATTTATGAAGGTACTGTATGAAGAAGAAGGAATTCAAACCATCCTCCATTATCAGCCAACCTATCACTTTACCGGACTGAAAAAAATGGGCTACGACCCGAATCAATGCCCAAATGCCAATAACTTTTTCTACAAGCGTCAGACAAACCTGCCGATGCACCCGAGATTGACCGATACCGATGTGGATAACATGATCAACGGCATCAGAAATGCCGCCGAAAAAGTCAGAAACAAAAATAAATAACTGGCAATCATAAGATAAAACTAACCCGCCGGAATTGTACGCCTCAAAACACGACGCGTCAACTCCGGGATTAGCAGCATTTTTCACAGGCGGGTAAACTCAACTAAAACTCCTGCGCGATACCTCGTGTTTTTGGGTCAAGTTATCGCCGTGGCTTGAGAAACAGTAACTTGATTTTAGCTTGTCATGAGCAAAAAAATTAATCGGCATAGTTTGCGGGCTAATCGCGGATTAACAGCTGGTCAAGTCCTGATATCATAAAAACTTTCAAACTGTTTGGACATGGGTTGACCACGCCAAAATTTCCATCTCCTTTGAGTTTGGCAATGACGAGACAAACCCGCAAAAACGCCGAAGCGATAAAGAGGACATTTTCAATATCAAAAATCACCTTTGTTTTCAGGCATTTTGCCAGTTCTACCAGTGAACTTTCCAGCGCCTGTGCCGTTAATGAATCCATCCTGCCGGTGAACCGGCAAATCAACGTGTTATCAACGCCGGCGGCAAAATTTACAAATGACGTTTTATCCGCTGACTCGCATCGAGGAAAAGTGGCAACTAATTTTTCAAAATTAACCTGCGACTGTTCTTTTTGCCAGTCTCTCAAGGCCTCGTTACAATAAATAGCATTTGACATAAGATTACCCTTTTAATAATTACGATTGTATCGCTTTACCAAATCTTCCGCACTGATTTCTACATCAAAAAAGTTAGCTGCATCAAAACGTTTTAGCCGTTCATTTTCACGGCGGCGCGCTACCCGCTGAATATTTAACAGATGCTTTGCGCTGATGTTGTCGGTGGTAATATTTTTGCCGGAAGTGCCGCATCCCAGAGTAAAAGATGGCGTAAGCCGATTGTAAATACCGCCGACCGCACCCTGTGACGAGGGCGAATTAACTACAACCCGCCCGGCATTCATCAATGTTGCAAACTTTTCGATGGCGGCGTTATCATTAGAGAAAATGCTTGCTGAATGTCCAATTCCGCCGTGGTAATTAAGCTCCAGGCAGAGGTCCGCCGCCTTATCAAAACCTCTGGCAGAATAGAATGCCAAGATAGGAGCAAGAATTTCTGAAGATAACGGATATTGTTTGCCCACTCCGGCCAATGGCGCCAGCAGCAGCCTGGTATTCTCTGGAATATTCAATTTTGCCAGAGCAGCAATTTTTTTGACACTTTGTCCGACTATATCTGCATTCATAATGCCTTTTTCGCGGTCAAACGCTACCTTGCTCAAAGCCTCTATTTCCGCCGGATTAAGGAAATAACCGCCACCGCGGGTAAATTCCGCGATAACCGCATCCTTAAGGCTCGAATCCACCACCACCGCCTGTTCACTGGCGCAAATTGTACCATTATCAAAAGTCTTCGAAATGAATATCTGCTCAACAGCGAACGGAACATCAGCACTTTTTTCGATAAAAACAGGGACATTACCTGAACCAACTCCAATTGCCGGAGTGCCAGAGCTGTAGGCGGCCCTTACCAAACTACTTCCGCCTGTTGCCAGTATCAAAGCCAAATTCGGATGTCCCATCAGCGTTTGCGTGTGTTCACGCGATTCGTGGATGCTCCATTGGATGCAGTCATCTGGCGCGCCTGCGGCTAATGCCGCTTCATAGCAAATTCGCGCGGCTTCTACCGAACACTTGCTTGCCTTCCGGTGCGGGCTGATGATGATTGGATTTCTTGACTTCAGTGCAATCAGAATTTTAAAAATGACGGTGGAAGTCGGATTAGTAACTGGCGTAACGGCCAAGACAGTACCAATCGGCTGCGCGATTTCCATCAAACCGGAGATGGAATTATCGCTGATAACGCCAACGGTTCTTTCATCTTTTATTGCCTCATAAACCAGCAGTGCGGCGACAGCATTTTTGATAACCTTATCTTCCCAAATGCCCATTTCTGTTTCTTCGTACGCCATTTTGGCAAGACGAACACGCTCATTTAGTGCAGCTAAATGTACGGCTTTAACAACCGCATCGGTTTGATTTTGATCAAACTGACTGAAGACTGCGGCGGCGGCGCAACTTTTCCCAAGTAAATAATTGGCTGCTTCTATTGGTTCCATATTTGTTCAGACCTTTTGTAACTAAATTTCTAACTGTTGCGATGCTGATTAAACAGCTTTACGGTATTATCTACCTTTATCACTATTATGAATACACCAACAAGCCCAATCATTCAAATTTTTTATTAATACTTGAGAAGATTTTAAGTTTT
>CAZITV010000219.1:0-3417 GCA_964542255.1 uncultured Victivallaceae bacterium | reverse complement strand
CAACCACCATTATTAACGAAAAAATAGCAATATCTAAAGTTGAAACCGCTAATGCTCTTTACCTAGCGCAAGGACATTTCAATATCGCAAGATTTCAAGATGATTCAGGCTTAAACAAAGTAGTACAAGATTTCATTACTTCCAGCAGAGAGGATGGCTCTTTATCTGGACGTGAAACAGTAATTTTGCCCTTTGCTAAAAGTGGAAATGAACAGAGTGTTTATCAAACTGTTCCAACATTATTAGTTCTAGATTCAATCCCGAAAAGCTTTCGTGAACAAGTTAGACAAGCGGATGAGGTCTTAGATAAACGAGTAACAATTCGATACTCAGATGGTAAGGAATTTCCTGGCTTTTTAATTGGCGGTAAATTGAATATTCCTCGTACTGGTGTTTATGAAATTTACTACCTATTTAAATTAGATGCTCAATATCAAAGCATCTCAGTAATCACCTGGACCTTATTTGCTGCCGGGTTGTTGCTGGTTCTATTAATTGGCTTAAGCACTCAATTTGTTATTAGGCAGGTTGTTTCCCCAGTACAGCAAGCAGCAGCTGTGGCTGAGAAATTCACCCAAGGTGATCTAACTAGTCGGATGTCTGTATCTAGTGATGATGAGTTGGCAAGTTTAGGTAACTCATTTAATGAAATGGCTGTTTCAATTCAACAGCAAATTGCACGCCTTGAAAACCTATCTATGTTGCAACAGCGATTTGTTTCCGATGTTTCCCATGAATTAAGAACTCCATTAACAACTTTACGCATGGCAGCTGAGGTTATTTATGAGCAAAAAGGTAATTTTGACACCAATATTGCTAGAAGTAGTGAACTATTAATCAATCAGATTGATCGATTTGAATTGCTGCTATCAGATTTGCTTGAAGTAAGTCGATTTGATGCCGAAGCGGCAGCGCTAGGAGTTGTTAACTTCGATATTTCTAACTTAGTTAAGAAAACTGTTGATTATTTACACCCAAGTAAATCAGCACTTTTTGAAGTTTCAATCCCTTCTGAACCTATTGAAATTGAGGGAGATCCAAGAAGAATTGAACGAATTCTTCGGAATTTGATTTCAAATGCAGTTGATCATGGTGAAGGTAAGAAGGTTCAAGTTCAGATCAAAACAAGTGAAAATGAAGTTGCAATTGGTGTTAGAGATTATGGATTAGGTTTTAATGAAGAGGATGCCCCTTATCTATTTGATCGCTTTTGGAGGGCAGATCCATCAAGAGCAAGAACAAGTGGTGGAACTGGGCTTGGACTATCAATTGCATTAGAGGATGCAAAACTTCACCAAGGGCAATTACTGGCTTGGGGTAAACCGCATCAAGGTGCTCACTTTGTGTTAACTCTGCCAAAGCTTCACGGTAACTCAGTGCAATCATTTCCAATCGCACTTGAACCAGATGACTTAATCTCAACAGCAAATAAAATCTAACATTATTCATATTTTATTCTGATATAAAGATTAGGTGCTTAATTCTCTAAAATCTTTGAAAGAATTGGTTTTCACCAAAGTATGCATCAGCTGCGCAGCCCCAGGATATTGGCTCTGCCCCTCATGTTTACTAGCTTGGAATACTAGTGTGAAGAAAAATTCTATTGCTGGTAAGCCAATCTATTTTAAGAGTGATTACACCAGCAAAACCGCTTCAGTAATTTTAGCTGCCAAAGAAGGTAACGACTTAAATGCCATAGCACTCCTAGCTTCAGCTATCTCTCAATCTATAACTTTCTCAATTGCAGATCTAAGGTTAAGTGACGCAATTACTCTGATAACAATTCCTTCAGCACCTGCTGCGATTAGAAGGCGCGGTAGAGATCACATAAAAACTCTTGCAGAGTATGTTCAAAAAGATTTACAACAAAAATATATCACTGCATATTACGCACCCATACTTTTCCAAAAAAAGAGTATTAGAGATCAGTCTCAATTGAGCAGCCAACAAAGAATGGAAAATACAAAAGGAAAGTTTGCAGTTAAATCCTGTGAAATTCCTCAGGGAGCTGTTTATTTGATTGATGATCTAATAACCACCGGCGCATCAATGCTGGAGGGGGTTAGAGCCCTATCTGAAGCCAAAATCACCATTGCTGCAGGTGTTACTGCGTGTGCGGTGGGGCGTATTTCTCTAATACCATAAGCCACTAAGCATTTTTCAAATAATTTTTTAGAGGCCAGCGGAGGATCTTTGTGGGTTTATTAGACAAGGTATTGCGCGCTGGTGAAGGCAAAGCTGTAAAGCAATTAGTAAAGATTGCCCAAGAGGTTAACAAATTTGAAAATGAAATAACATCTCTTGATGATAATGCTCTGCGAAATAAGACAAATGTATTTAAAGAGCGATATGCAAATGGTGAATCTTTAGATTCAATTTTGCCTGAAGCGTTTGCGGTTGTTAGAGAGGCTGCTAAACGAACTTTAGGACAACGACATTACGATGTTCAGTTGATGGGTGGAGCAGCACTTCATCGAGGAAATATCGCAGAAATGAAAACTGGTGAAGGTAAAACTTTAGTTTCAACATTGCCAGCTTATTTAAATGCACTCACCGGTAAGGGTGTTCACATTGTTACAGTAAATGATTATTTAGCTGAACGTGATAGCGAATGGATGGGCCGAGTACACCGATTCTTAGGATTAAAAGTTGGTGTGATTCTTGCCAGTATGACACCGGCTGAGCGCCGCGAAGCATATGCAGCAGATATTACTTATGGAACAAATAACGAATTTGGCTTTGATTATCTTCGCGACAATATGGCTTGGGGTTTGGCTGATTGCGTGCAACGAGATCATAACTTCGCAATTGTTGATGAAGTTGACTCAATTTTAATCGACGAAGCAAGAACTCCACTTATTATTTCTGGACCAGCAGATAAGGCAACTAAGTGGTATTTAGAGTTTGCTAATTTAGTTGGAAAATTAACTCTAGGGCAGCATTACGAAGTAGATATTAAAAAGCGCACAGTAGGTATTTTAGAAGAGGGTGTATCTAGAGTAGAAGAAGCACTTGGCATTGAGAATCTATACGAGGCTGCAAATACGCCAATGATTGGTTACTTAAACAATGCGATTCGAGCCAAAGAGTTGTTTAAGCGAGATAAAGATTACGTGGTTATGGATGGTGAACTGTTAATTGTTGATGAACATACTGGCCGCATGCTGGCAGGCCGACGATATAGCGATGGTTTACACCAAGCTTTAGAGGCAAAAGAGCGCATTGATATAAAGGATGAGAATCAAACATTAGCCACAATTACTCTCCAAAATTACTTCCGACTTTATGAAAAGTTAAGTGGTATGACCGGTACAGCAATGACAGAGGCTTCAGAGTTTATGCAGATCTACAAATTAGGGGTTATACCAATCCCAACAAACAAAAAAATGCAAAGAATTGATCAATCAGACCTGATTT
>CAZITV010000218.1:0-3470 GCA_964542255.1 uncultured Victivallaceae bacterium | reverse complement strand
AATAGGCAGCATTATTGCAGTTATAATTATTACAGCAGTCGTTTTATACAGTTGCAGTCGCAGTTCCAGTGAATTGGTTAACTATAAAACTGTCGCCATTGAGCGCAGTGATTTAACTTCAACAATAACAGCAACCGGAACCGTTGAGCCGGAAGAACTGATCAATATCGGAGCTCAAATTGCGGGGCAAATTCTTAGTTTCGGCAAGGACAAAGATGGGAAAAACATTGACTATGGTTCAACTGTAGAAAATGATATGATCTTGGCCAAAATTGATGATTCCCTCTATGCCGCAGAAGCTGCTCAGGCAACCGCCCAGCTCGAACAGGCGAAAGCAACAGTAAAAAGGGCTGAAGCAGACTTAGAGCAAATGAAATCAAAAATGGAACTTGCGCTGCGTGACTTGAACAGAGCAAAAAAACTTCGCCCGGCAGAAGTGCTGGCGGAATCAACATTTGACTCATTCAAAGCAGCACACGATTCAGCAAAAGCCAATATCGCTGTGGCTGAAGCTGCGATTTTGCAAGCTAAGGGGGCATTGTCATACTCAGAAGCAGTGCAAAAAAGAGCACTGCGTAACTTAAGTTATTGCACCATCAAATCTCCTGTTAACGGCATAGTAATTGACCGTCGCGTCAATATTGGTCAAACAGTAGTCTCAAGTTTAAATGCGCCAAGTCTATTTTTAATTGCCAAAGATCTTAAAAAAATGCAACTTTGGGTGGCGGTCAACGAAGCAGATATTGGAAAAATTCACCCGAAACAACTCGCGTCATTCACTGTTGACGCTTTTCCTGGAAAAACTTTTTTGGGTGAAGTGAGCAAAATACGTTTAAACGCCAGTATGACACAAAATGTAGTTACATATACCGTTGAAGTTAATACTGACAATTCTAACGGTGAACTTTTGCCTTATTTAACTGCTAATGTTCAATTTGAAATATCCAGACGGAATAATGTTCTTACCGTACCGAATATCGCCATGCGCTGGCTACCAAAACTTGAGCATATAGATGAAAAATACAGTAACTTTATCAATATGGATGAACATGATAAAACAAAAATAAACAAGAGCGACAATAGCAACGTTTTAATTAAAAAAAGTATAATCTGGATATTAGAACACGATAAACCTAAACCATTAAGCGTCACCGTTGGCATTAGTAACGGTAAAATGACAGAAATTGAAGGCGAAGGCGTAAAAGAAAATTTAAAAGTAATCATTGGGCTCCAAACTAAAATAGTAAATCAGGCAACAAATCCTTTTGTCCCGCAAGTCAAAAGAGGCATGAGATTTTAAACAAGCTGTAATTATGAAATTAATCGAGATAAACAATCTCTGCAAGGAATATCGATTTGGTGATTTTACCGTGCCTGTGCTCAAGGGCATATCTCTTAGTGTAGCCCACGGCGAAATGGTAGCGCTAATGGGTGCATCTGGCTCTGGGAAAAGTACACTTATGAATATTCTTGGATGCCTTGACAGACCAACTTCTGGAGAATTCTGGCTTGATAACGAAGAAGTTTCAATAATTTCCAATGACCACAGGGCAATGATTAGAAATAAGAAAATTGGGTTTGTCTTCCAAAACTTCAATCTACTGCCTAGAACAACGGCTTTAGATAATGTAATCATGCCTTTAGCATATACTGCGCAGTCAATGTCGCTATCGGAAAAAAAAATGCGCGGAATGGCCATGCTTGAACGAATTGGGATAGCAGAACGCAGTCACCATGTGCCATCAAAACTTTCGGGCGGACAGCAGCAGCGCGTTGCTATTGCTAGAGCTTTAATTAATAATCCGCCGTTGCTGTTCGCCGATGAACCTACTGGCAATTTGGATTCACAAACAAGTGAAGAAGTACTGGCGATGTTCCGCCAATTAAATCGCAACGAAAAAATCACAATTATTCTTGTTACACACGACGTTAATGTCGCACAGCATGCTGATAGGATTATCCGTATTCATGACGGTCTAATTGTTGACGGCACCGATTCAAATCATGGAGTCGCGGCATCATGAAAATTTCTAACGCCGTAAATATTGCATTTAAAGCATTGCGGCGAAATCCAATGCGTGCCCTGTTGACCACGCTTGGCATAATTATAGGTATCGCAGCAGTCATTGCCATGATGGAAATTGGCCAAGGCTCTTCCGCTGCAATTAAGAAGTCAATATCCAGCATGGGGGCGAATAATTTACTAATATTCCCCGGAACAGCTGCAGCCAGCGGGGTCAGGTTCGGCTCAGGAAGCGGCATAAGCCTTTCACCAGAGGACTGCGAGGCTATCGTCAAAGAATGTCCCGCACTAAAAAATGCAGCTCCAATTGTTCGTGCTAGAACGCAAATGGTTTTCGGCAACCGCAACTGGGTGCCGTCGAATATTAATGGTTCTACTCCCGCGCTATTGAACATACAGGATTGGACTATCGCGGAAGGAACCGTTTTTACTGAACGCGATGTTTTGCAGGCAAACCGGGTTTGCCTGGTTGGGCAAACGATTATTCGTGAGTTGCTTGAAGGGGAAAAACCAATTGGTCAGGAAATTCGTTTAAAAAATGTTACTTTTAAAATAATCGGTACTCTGGCTCCCAAAGGTGCCAATATGGTTGGAATGGATCAGGACGATATTGTTATTGCACCATGGACAGCGATTAAATTCCGTGTAACCGGTTCACCATTAGGAAATACCAACCAAAGCAGCAGTACGGCGGCAACCAATACCCTAAATAAACTTTATCCTGGCAATGCACCAACGCTATATCCAGAAAAATCAGAAACGCAACAAGCTGACACTATGATGGCAATAAGATTTATTAACGTTGATTATATTCTTGCTTCCGCAAAATCACCTGAAGATATTCCTGCAGCAATAAAACAAATGACTGCCGTACTCCGCGAGAGGCATCATATTATCGGCGAAGAAAATGATGATTTTAATATTCGCGACATGACTGAAATGTCAAAGATGCTGACCTCAACCACGACATTAATGACCAATCTTTTGCTTTGTGTCTCAATGATTTCTCTAATTGTTGGTGGTGTCGGTATTATGAATATCATGCTTGTATCGGTCACCGAACGCACGCGTGAAATTGGTTTGCGGATGGCTGTTGGCGCGCGAGCTAGGGACATTCTCTGTCAATTTTTAGTCGAGTCCATTGTGTTATGCCTGATTGGAGGTATTATCGGAATAATTCTTGGACACGGTGGTTCACTCTTGATAGAGTATTTCTTAAAATGGCCAATACAAACTTCACCGGCAGCAATTACCACAGCAGTACTTGTATCAGTCGGAATTGGCATCGGTTTTGGATTTTATCCGGCATGGAAAGCGTCAAGACTTGACCCAATTGAAGCGTTGCGATATGAATAATGCCATCGTAAATGATACCTTGTCATACCATTGAGCGATCAGTCATAGACAATAACGATTAGGAATTTGGAGATGGATTTTGGTTATAAAC
>CAZITV010000217.1:0-3497 GCA_964542255.1 uncultured Victivallaceae bacterium | reverse complement strand
TTCTAATTCTTGTTTACAGACAAATAACATGGTTCGGTCCTCCTTGGTTAAAGGGTGTTAATGGGTATAGGGGTTGGAAATAGCGGCAATCACCATCAGTTATTATGCCCGGTTTTCGGGTATTTTTAAGCTATGAATAAGGGGCTGAAAACAGCGGCAATTACCATCAGTTATTATGCCGCGGTTCCGGAGTGTTTTAAGCAGTTACATGGCAAAAACGTAGTTTATTTTCACAAATGTGCTAGAAACTACATTTCAAATGCGTTTATGATGAGGTCTTTTTTAGCCTCAAAACACCATATCTGGGGCAGTGAAACTACGTTTTTTGATACTAAAGAAGGGGTTATGTATAGGGTGGGGCACTTCGGCTGTATGACGTCGATTGGATAGGTTGCCGTCAAGAGATAAAGGAGTTATCCGGCCATTTTTCCTCCACTTTGTCATATCAGGGGTAATACCCCTCTCCCATACATTTCCAGAGGGGTTTACTTTAATACGGGGGTGAGGGCAACGCGGAAACCTGTGATGCTACTCCTGCTGGCGAAGTAGTACCGACTACCACCAATCGTCAGTTGTTGGCGTTGCAGTCTCACCCCTACCCTGTAATATTATTAATACAGGGTATAAAGAGGTGGGACAGGCCTTATAACAAAGTGTTATGGTACCCCTTTTCGGCTATTGCCGGCATCAAGCTTACCTGTATTTTTTTTAGTTGCTGCGGCAGATTTTTTGTTTTTTGTTGAGTGTTGCAAGTTCTTTCTTGCAGGCTACATCTTTAATTGTTTTAATGCTGATTGATAACCGTTTATTAGCATATGAGTCATCTTTATCATTCCTTAATGCCAGCCAACACTTTTCGTACTCATAATTACTATACTCACTTTCCCATATACTTCTAAACTTACTATCAAATTTGATGTTTGATTCGCTGCTCTTAACAACGTTAAGAGGTTTGCTTGTTTCGGTTCCAAACCTTTCGGCCAAAACATTTTTAAACATTTTATGCCAGAGTTCACTTAGTTCCTTTGCCGCGGTGCTAATAGAATATTCTGGATTATCGGCAACTATTGCGGTTGCTACAGCTTGCAACCAAGGGTAATATTGTTTTTTTCTCTCATTAACGGTTTGAGTGCATATTTTTAAAGTATTGAAGTTTTTCATCCCTGCAAGGAGTCTACTATCAAACTTTGCATAATGGCTGCGTTCAAAGAAGACGGCAAAATCGTATACTTCATTCAGCAACGTTCCAATGGCATTTGGAGAAAGTGGATTTTCTTTAAAATACAGGGTGGCGGTATATGCTATACGACGAATCCACGATACAAGGTGCATCTTTAGGTTTAGCCAGACATTTAAATCGGGGATTTCGCCCCTTTGCAATACCGGCAGGGCATGGCATAGAAATTCCGTGCTAAATTCTTCATAATTAATAAATTCTTTTGGCTTAGCTTTTTCAGCATTTTTTTTATTGTCACCAATGAACCATGTGGTTTTTAATTTTGCTATATATCTAAGGTTTCTTAAAAGTTGCAACTTTATGGATTTGATACCGTAAATATCCGGTGGCATCTCTTTGACAAACTTAAATGCGCTAGCTATTTCCCCAGACATATCACCGCAATGACTTTCAATATAATAGATACTGTTTAAAAAATCTTCCATTTTATATATCAAATCAGAATCATCGTCTTTTTTTACAGGAATAGCTTCAACTGGCAGTTCTAATGTTCCTGGTTCGTGGCGTTTATAATATCCGACATAAGGAATATAAACAAGTTTACCTTTACATATAGAAAATATTTGCTCTCGGTTCATGCCATTGTAAAATTTTTCGAGTTCTTTCCATACCGTATCTAGCAATGGGTACCTTGTCGCATCAAAAAACAACAAATCAGGATTAGTACATTCACTAATATGCCCAAAACTTCTCATTTCTCCTCCAGTGTTAATAGTACTTCTTTTACTTTTTTCAGAGGCAGCGTCCTGACCAACTCTAGAAGACGGTCCCGCTCTGGTTCTTTTTTTCTTGTTACAGGACTTGATATTAACTTCAGGACATTACTGGTCGTAATAGCTGCGTTATCAGAAATCTGAGTGTAATGTTCGGTCATTGCAGGGTTTTTATGTCCAGCATTTTTTTGAATCACTGCTTGGGGAGTTCCAGCCTCGGCGTGGTGGGAGATATAAGAATACCGCAAACTGTGGAAGCCGTGTTCTACGACGGCACGTTTGCCTGTAGGTACTAGCTTCTTCTTGCCGTCTTTATCAACCTTTATTTCTACGCCTGTTCCTTCCTTAGTGGTACTGATTCCGCACTTGATGAAGATATTTCCGATCAACCTATTTATCCGGTCGCGTTTACTGTTATTATAATATTCAGCCATTTGTGGTAAAACAAACCCCTGTCGTTTTTCAACCGGGAACGTCGCAAGGACATTATAAAGATGTTCATTAATGCCTATCTTTACAGGGTCCGGGGCCTCCGCATGCCTTTTTGTTTTATTGGGGACCCTGGTAATTATACCTTTATCCATGTCCACATCTTCCCATAGTAGAGTACAACAGTCGCCTCTTCGTAGACCTGTGAAATACCCTAGACCAAGTAATAACGCAAGCTCACCTGTAGCAGTAGTTAATAACTTGTAAATTTGCTCTTTACTCAACGACTTACGGCTATTTGCTTTTTGGTTTTCGCGCCTAACAGCAATAAATGGATTATTATCAAGCTTGTCATCTACAATCAGAATATTAAAAAACAACTTCAAAAACCCGATATATTTATTGACTGTGTTTTTGCTGAAGCCGCAAGTTTTAATATATGTGGCAAACTTCGAAGCAATCGCCGGGGTAATATCTTTCAGATACTTTATATCCGGATGCTTGTCTTTAATCCAATCCTGAAATTTACTATAATGACGACTGTAATTAATTAATGTATCAGGACCGGTGTCTCGTCTGGTCTGACTCTCAAAAAAGACCTGCCATCCATTGGCAATCGTTACATGCTGTTTTAGAAGTTCTTCCGCGTCTGCAGCTTTTTCCTCGGCAAATTTCAAAGCGTCGACGGCCTGCTTCCTGAGTTGTACTTCATCTTTGGCTGCGTACGGCTTAATAATAATATCCCTGGCCTTTTCCGCCTCTCTTTCATTTGTGATCAGGTCTCCATCTTTATCGCGCAATGCTTTTTTATGTTCCTTACCATTGACATAATACTGGAGGTAATAACTCCCACTTTTTCCCCGTTTGAATAATCTGCCTTTAATCGGCCTCGCCATTTTTAGCCTCCTGTTGGATAGACCCGGGTTGATTTCTTTGCTATTCGCGTTATTGTATTCACCATTGAAACATTGTGATAGCTTCCGATCTATTATAGTGGCTATAATTACGAATTACAAGAACATAACAAGAACAATTGATTAAAATTTGTGTTCATCGCGCCAGTCTCAAAATCTGGAGTCCGCAAGGGCGTGTGGGTTCGAGTCCCACCTTCGGCACCA
>CAZITV010000216.1:0-3512 GCA_964542255.1 uncultured Victivallaceae bacterium | reverse complement strand
TTTAAGTTGAAAAAATCAATCCTGTGATATTGTTTTAATGTAAAAGATTATTCTCAAGATGCCAAGGCTGAAATCACAATGTTCAAATCAGTAAATATTATGATTTACTTCATTATGACCGTTTACACAAAAAATTACACACTCAAACAATAAATTTAATCTCATGGCAGCTCTTACACAAACAGGAACCCAGACCATGCCAGCATCGCCTTAATCCATCAATACACTGCAGCCGCACCTCGTTATATCATGGTGGCAAAAAAACAATTAACTCATTATTCCATCTATCTATTGACTTTAGTACTATTTAAATTAAAGTATTCATTGTAAAAATCATTAATTGCACGGTGATGAGTATGCAAACGTTTCACAATGAACGTGCGTAACCTGGATGAGCTTTAGGCTTCATCAGTATTTCAGATTGCATGATGACTGACACAATAGACATCCTGAACACAAATTTTTGTATCGGAATTAATAACTTAAAAAGTGAGGTAATTTGCAAAACTATTTTGAATTGATGTTTTGCAGGATTTTTTGAAGGTTTTGACGATTTTAAGCGAAATCAAGCGTAGCAGCGTTATGCAAGATGAGCGTAAGTCGCCAAAACTCAAAAAAGACGCAAAAGTCACGAAAGAGTTTTGAAATTAGCTCAGGTATTTGAAATGAAAATTGGAATTATTGGATTAGGTCTAAGCGGCACCGCTGCGGGTCGTTTGGCGACAGCGCTGGGCAACGAAGCAGTTTATTTTGCTGACAGTCAAGGTTCTGAAGCGCCTAGCGGCATTTTTTCAGATTGTGGGCTACTAGTTGTCAGCCCCGGGGTTCCACCTGAATCTCAGCTATATACAGCGGCTGTAGCCTCGAACATTGAAATTGTCAGCGAATTGGAATTCGGTGCAAGGAATTTTTCTGGAGATTTATTAGCCATAACTGGCACCAATGGCAAGACCACTACCACCGAGCTTACAACTCATTTATTTCAGGCGCTAGGAGTCAATGCCATTGCTGCCGGCAACATCGGTTTGCCGCTTTGTGATATTTGTGCAGATATTCTGCTGGGTAAATTTTCTGAGCGTGTACTGCCGGTAGTTGAAGTTAGCTCATTCCAACTGGAACGTTGTTCCAGATTTAACGCTTACGCCGCAGTATTGCTCAACATTGCCAGTGACCATCTCAACCGTTACCACGGTAATATAACGGAGTATGCTGAGGTTAAAACCCGCATTTTTAACTTAGTTCCGGAAGCACGCCGCATTTTGGGCATGAGTTTATCAAGCGATAATGAATTCAAATCAATTCTTCCCATCTGCAAAGGTAACGCGATTGTCAGTGACAACGGCAAAATACTTTTGAATGGTAACGTTATTATTGACCAGTCTGAAACCAATTTGCACGGCTCGCACAATTTAGAAAACCTCTCGGCAGCGTTGGAGTTGGTCAGGGTCTATTTTGATGCAGCCGCATTATTTAAGCCGGAATTACGCAGGGCCATTATAAATTTTATGCCTGGACGGCATCGTTTGGAAAAGGTGGCAGAAATCGATGGCATCACTTTTATAAATGATTCAAAATCAACCAATCCGGCGTCAACCATCGCCGCACTAAGAACATTATCTGCCCCAGATCGGCATAATGTAAATTTACTATTAGGTGGACTTGATAAAGCGATGGACTTTACTTCGCTGCGCAACTTTAGCAGTTACATCAACAAGGTCTATATTTACGGACAATGCCGCCATAAAATCTTCGCGGTGCTTCAATCTTGCTGCCCATGTGAAATTTATGATAGTTTTGAAGATGCGACTAACGCTGCGGCCGGTGATGCCGCCGAAGACTATATCGTGCTGCTCTCCCCGGCGTGCGCCAGTATGGATATGTTTAAGGATTATCAGGCGCGCGGCGATTATTTTCATAAATTAGTTTTTATGCGGCAATAGTCGCTATCAAATAAGCCCAAATGGGCGTATATTTTAACTCAACCAATTGACTGCAAAACTATTATTTGCCCGATATATTTAACATTTAATTTTTAAGGAGATTAATTATGCCGTTTGAACGTGGAACTTTTGCTGTGACATTTTTTAAATTAGCCAAGAAACTTCCGGAGAATTTTCTGGAGCTTTTTTCTAATAAAGTTGCCGGTGCAATTGATGAAGTTAAAGATGAACCGCAAGTTGGCTGGGTGAGCGGACGACACCTGCTTGACAATAAAATTACTGAAGATACAGTTCTTTTTGGTAATTATCTTTATCTTAATATGAGAATCGCAGAGCGAAAAATTCCGGCAGCACTATTGAGAGCGTTGTGCAGCCGCGAAGAACTGGTGTATCTGCAGGCCAATAAAAGTCCGTTTGTGCCGGTTAAAGTCAGAAAAGAAATTAAAGCAGACCAAATTGCGAAACATTTAACCCGGATGCCACCTGCTATAACCGGTATTCCGTGCATCATTGACCTTGACAATAACCAACTTTTTCTTGGCACCAACTCTACTGCACAAATCGACAAGTTCACAGTTTTTTTCACCGAAACATGCGGAATAGAACCATTGCAAGTCACCCCTGGAACGCTTTTACTGGAACACTTTAACACAACCGAAAAAAGTATCCCGTCAGTTAACTTTACAAGCTATTCTGACAGTGAAATTACCACCGGACGCGATTTTTTCACATGGCTGTGGTATTACAGCGAGCAACAAGGTGGAAAACTTTTGTTACCCGAAGAAGGTGAATTTGAATTAATTATTGAAGCACCTTTAACCCTTGTTCTCTCCGAAGACGCCCAAGGATCAGCAGAAACCTCAATTAAGAAAGGTACCTGCCCGCTCCGCAGCGCTGAAGCCAAAGCGGCATTAAGCGTTGGGAAGAAGTTAAAAAAAGCTAAAATAACCATGACACAGGACAAAGATATGTGGCATGCAGTTTTTGACGCTGACAGGTTTACTCTTTCAAGTGTAGCGCTGCCGGAGGGCAGTGAAATGGAATTTCACGCTAACTTAGCCGAACGTTTGCAGGCATTGAATGTACTGCAGGAAGCAGTTGCCGCATATTTTATGAAATTCGTTCAAAGTATTACTGATATAAAATGGCATGAAACAGAAAAAAAACTTAAAACGTGGGTTACCGACCGCGACTCATGTTAATAATACTCAAAGTAACCGTTATATTTTAGACCATAATGCTTTGCGTACTAAGGATCTGTCAATAAATAAACTTGACAAGTCTCGTGAAATATCCAGAAGAGATTTTGGGAATTGCCGGTAAGGTGCATACCTGAAGGTTTACCCGCCCGTGGCGGGTATGTAGCGAACCGGTAAACACAAAGGCATTCGGGAGAGGCGCGAAGATGTAAAGGTTATTTCTTTGCGGCTCCTAAGGAATTGTCACACAATAACCCATATTTTTGCAGCAAGTGTAAAATGATTTAAATATGCAGATGGATATAAGGGACAATCGGCTTCGATTAGCAGTCTCGCATTGATAAATCTTAAAAATAGAGGTAATTGCAAAACT
>CAZITV010000215.1:0-3513 GCA_964542255.1 uncultured Victivallaceae bacterium | reverse complement strand
GGACACTACTCCAGAACAAAAATCAATCGCCAAATTCCTAATTGTTATTGTCTATGACTGCTTGTTCACTTGGGTATCAGTTTTGAATAATGGGTGTGCCTGCAATGCCTGGAGTCCGGAGATAGGGACATCGCAGGCGTGGCTGCGGCAGATATAGACAGTCGGCCGATCATTAATCATTTGCAGCGCCTCGACGTAGGGGGCAATTTTTACCGTCGCCGCGTTGTCTTTATCTGGTCTAAAAACGACGACTTTTTCCGGCAGATAAAGGTGATTTACCGCTTGAATGACCTGCCGGGTTTCATTCGACTCCGGATTGCCGGAAATAACAATTTCGTAAGCAGGACCTTCGGCAAACATCAAAGCGCAGATGACTTCGGCAAATTCTGCCGGAGCCTGAGCGACTGTTTTTCCGTAGTAACTGGTAATTCTGCTGGCGAGCTGCTCAAATTCCGGACTGCCGGTTAAACGTGATAATTTCAAGAGATTCATAATCATGACCGCATTGCCGGATGGAATGGCGCCAGAATAGATATCTTTGGGTCTTATCAGCAGTTTTTCACTATAATCCGCGTTCATAAAAAAAACTCCGGATTGCGGGTCATGAAAATGTTTAAGCAGAATATCATTGAACTTCAACGCTGTCTCCAGGTATTTAACCTTGAAAGAGGCCTCATACAAAGCCAGCAGACCTTGGAGCATAAAGGCGTAATCCTCCAGCTTGCCGTCAATCGCCGCCTGATCATCCATCCAGCGGTGGAAGAGCCGTCCGCCGGCGCCGGTCATTGCGGTCAGCACAAAATCAGCGGCGCGTTTAGCCGCGTTCAGGTACTCCTGTGAATCGAAAATACGGGCTGCATTCGCCAGTGAGCTGATCATTAGACCATTCCAATCGGCCAGTATTTTGGTATCTTTCAGTGGACGAACCCGCAATTCGCGCGCGGTGAATAATTTGTTGTTGATTTTTTTGAGCATAATTTTCAATTCATGATACTCAATATTCGACTCTTGGGCGACGATGTTCAGCGGCTGCTTCAGGTGCAGAATATTTTTTCCGGTTGCGGCGCCGGTGGCTTCATCATGATAGTTCCCGCTGGATTTGACGCTGTAAATTTTTTCAACGAGTTCAAGTTCCTGCCGGGTTAGGATATGGGCGAGTTCGGCTTTGCTCCAGAGATAGAATTTCCCCTCTTCGCCTTCGCTGTCGGCGTCTTCAGCGGCATAAAAACCACCGCCCGGTGCAGTCATATCCCGCAGTACATAGGTATAAATTTCGCCGGCGGTATCTTGATAACTGCGGTCTCCGGTCGCCTGAAAGGCTTCACTATAAGTTTCTGCAAGCATGGCCTGATTGTAGAGCATCTTTTCAAAATGCGGCAGCCGCCATTCGGAATCCGTAGCATAGCGGTGTACACCGAACCCAATCTGGTCGTAGATGCCGCCATCTCTGATTTTGCGCAGGGTGAATTCAACCATTCCCAGTGCCGCTTCGTCACCGGTGCGCCGCCAGTAACGCAGCAGAAAAGTCATTTTTGCCGGGCTGGGAAACTTGGGGGCACCTCCAAAGCTGCCGTTGATCGGGTCAAATGATTCGATCAGTTGTTGATATGCCATTTGCTGCAGGCCGGGTGTGACAGATCCGGCATCAGGCTGTTCTGACTCATGCAGCAAAGCGGCTGCAACCTTGTCCGCCGCCAATTCCAGTTCCAGTTGTTTTAGCCGCCAGGCTTCCTCGATTTTGGGGATTATTTCAAGCATGCCGATGTGGCCAAATCGGCTTTCGCGGGGGATATAGGTAGCGGCATAGAACGGTTTTTGAGCTGGGGTAAGGATAATTGTCAAGGGCCAGCCGCCACTGCCGGTCATCATCATGCAGACTTTCATATAGACGTTGTCAATATCCGGATGTTCTTCGCGGTCGAGCTTGATATTGATAAACGCTCTATTCATCAGCGTTGCCACTTCTTTATTTTCGAACGATTCGTGCTCCATCACGTGGCACCAGTGACAAGTGGCGTAACCGATAGACAAAAATATTGGTTTATTGTCCTGTTTTGCCTGCGCGAATGCCGCGTCTCCCCATGGATACCAGTCCACGGGGTTATGCGCATGCTGCTGCAGATAAGGACTTTTCTCATCTATCAAATGGTTCGTATATGAATTCATTGTTCCGGCTTGTTTGATATTTCTGACCGGTAATCACAATTATTTACAGTGCTTTATTTGAGTTTGCCATGTTCACGGCAAAGATCCAAATAGAGTTTGACTGCTGCTGGCGGAATATCCCAGGGGATGTGGTTGCCAATACAGTAAAAATAGCCGCCGTTGGTCATTTTGGCGGTTTCAGTCATGGAGAGTACCATTTTCTTGATAGCATCGGGATTATTGCTGGACAAAACGCGGTTATCACCTTCGCCGGCAAGGACAAAGTGCGGGTATTTTTTGGCGATAACTTTATAATTTGTGTAGGGTTCAGAAATAATGCCATCAGCGCCGCAGGCGGCGATATCATCAACAAATGCGTCAACATTGCCGTCGCCCATATAGATGACTTTTTTGCCGGAAGCTTTAAGCGTTGCCCAGTATTCTTCGTAACGCGGAAAAATGTACTTATTCATCCATGCGCGGTTGCAGACCGGGCCTTTGCTGGTGCAAATATCATCGTGGCAAATCACCATATTCGATTTTAGCGATGCCAGCACCTTAAACGCGCGGCGGTTAAGTTCAGCAAATTCATTCATAATGCGTTCGAAACGTTCGTCCATACAGCAAAGCATGAATTTTTCCCAGTCGAAAACCAGCATTGGCCACATAAACATAGTGTTGTAATACCATGGGGTCGTACATGGGTCATTCGGGTTGGCACGTTTGCTTAAATTGTCGTATAAATTTTGTTCATCGTTAAAATTGTGACATTCGCCGATGCCGACCTTCCTAAAATCACCGTACTGCAGCGGGCTGAAATTAAAAACATCTTCCTCGGTTTCAAACTTTAGACCCCATTCGTAGCTGCCGGTAGCCCCGTCTCCCCAGCGCACAGCGTGACTGTCAGCTTCCGCACCATCGGTGAAACGGCTTTCCGGACGCGGAATCGGATTATCGTTCGGATATTCGGAAAAGCCCAGCCACGGATAGAGCTCATTGAATTTTTTGCGGCACAACTGTGGATGTTCATAATGGTCGATGCCGCTTATAAAAGTTTCCGCGTCAGGACAACTCCAATGCTCCCAGTGCGGAATGCGTTCCGGTTTTCCGCCGAAGTAAGCCAAATACTTGTCGTCCATGATAATGTTCCTTTTAAAGTTTAACTAATTGCCAAAAGTTATTTATAAGATTGAACGGTAATTGAATGCACTTCCAAATATACTTGGCGCTCTTCCGCGCCAATATCGTCGTAATTTAACTGCGTTTCAGCTTGCAGTTTTAAACTATGCCGGCCTGGACGGTTGAATTTTATGATTCCGGCGTTGAAACTGACAAAGCGTTGCGTTGTTCCCGCCGCGGTAGCGTTGC
>CAZITV010000214.1:0-3566 GCA_964542255.1 uncultured Victivallaceae bacterium | reverse complement strand
CCTAACTCCTTGCCGAAAAGAGTGGGCCGCGACGAATAATTAAAAAAATGGAGGTTGATGCCAGCTGTTTTGTTTGCATTGTCGCTGATTATGAGATAGTTTATAGTGTTTTACGCGCTCTGCTATGTTGTGGTTATGAATTGAAATTTCGCGTTGACCCGGGATATTAATAGCGCGCTGTCGGTTATGCCGCTGTAGCTTTTTTTGAGATATTCCGGCGGTAATTTTTAAAGATTTTGACATTTTTGACAAGGAATTTTGTAAAATGGGATCTGCTGAGCGGTTATCCGAGATAGTGCACAATTTTTCCGGCAAACGAATTGCAGTTATCGGTGATTTAATGCTGGATGTTTATATTTGGGGCGCGGCGACGCGGATATCACCGGAAGCGCCGGTGCCAATTGTGCGGGTGAACAATCAAAATGCCTGTCTGGGCGGCGCCGCCAATGTAATGCGCAATATTGTTACCCTGGGCGGAAATACCGCGGCATTTGGCATTATCGGCGATGATCATGACGGCGCAGAAGTCAAAAAAATGCTAACCGGATACGGTATTGACGAAAAATCAGTATATACTGATCCCTGCAGAAGAACTACTCAAAAACAGCGCATTATTGCAGGAACTCAGCAACTGCTGCGCATTGATTATGAAAACACCGATGCCATAGATGAATCATTCCGTCAAAAAATTACCGCTGACGTACTGGAATTAATAGACCAAAATTTGCTTGACGGCATTATCTTTGAAGATTATGGCAAAGGCGTATTAAACGAGACAATGCTGGAAACAGTAATCGCTGCCGCAGCTCCGAAGAAAGTATTCACCGCGCTCGACCCAAAACCAGGTCATCTAAAACCGGTTAAAGGGCTGAATATGATAAAACCGAACCGCTCCGAAGCATTCACTATGGCGGGAAAATTCAACAGCGATGTAAAAGTTCCGGTTGAACACGACATCGAACTGCACGAAGTTGCGGCTCAACTGCTGGAAGAATGGCAGCCGGAATATTTGCTGGTCTCTTTGGCGGCTCAAGGTATGGCGTTATTCACAAAAAATTCATTGATGAAAGTAATTCCGACCAGGGCCAGAGAAGTTTTTGATGTTTCCGGTGCCGGCGACACCGTAATTTCGGCGTTTACGCTGGCAATGGCAGCCGGTGCGAGTTGTGTTGAAGCGGCGGAGATTGCCAATCATGCCGGTGGCATAGTGGTGGGCAAAGTCGGCACCGTGACGGTTAGCGCGGCGGAGCTGGTCAACAGTTTCAGCGACTGCCGTTAACGGCAGCGCAGGATTAAAGGAACACTTGAAACCATGTTTGGTATCAGCATCATTAATTTTCCTAGTGAGATTGCGCTGCCGGCATTTAATCCGCAGCTGTTTTCCGGTATTGAACTGTCTGAAAGCCTTATTGCCTCAATGCCGCGCCAACTTGATATTCATAAATTTAAATCAATTTTTTTCGCCGAATTGCTGCCGCAAAATGTTACTGCTGAAATCGTCCAGCAGTCTCCCAATATTATCAATGGATTCAAGCAGGAAATGCACAAGCTGCTGGAGTCCGCCGCATTTCACAACGGCCGGGCGGTAACCATAGATTTCGGTGTGGAATCGTGTTTTACCAATTCTGAGCGCCGCCGCCGGCTGATTAAATTGATTTCGCTTCTGGCGGCGGATTTGCTCAGCAATAAAATAACGCTGCTGCTGCCGGTGCGGGTGCCGTTTATGATGAATACCGCAGCAGAAGACTATCTGGCGTTTAAACGGGAACTGCTCTGCCCCAATGTTCAGTTTTCTTTGGACATACATCCGCATGAGATGGCGGGCAGAAATATCCACCTGTACGAGCTGCTGCATTGGCTGCAATTTGACTTAAAATGCGTCAAATTCATTTACGAACCGGAAACCGGAAACCGGCTCACCGAAAAATTATTGCAGAATTGGTTGGAATTCTTTAAAAAAATCCGTTTCCGCGGCTTCATCTTTTTTCGCCCGGTGACAATGGTGCCGGATGTTTTTGAACACGAAATCACTCTTTTGGAAAAAATTATTCCAGAACTGAAAAAAAACTTGAACATCACGACTGCCAGTCTAGCAAACAGCAAGCATTATAATTTTCAACATCATGAGGTAAACAATTGTTAAATTTAGGTGTAAATGTTGATCACGTCGCAACGGTCCGGCAGGCACGGCGCGCCGAAAAACCCTGCCCGGTCGAAGCTGCAGTTATCTGCGAGCAGCACGGCGCATGGGGCATCACCGCGCATCTCCGCGAAGATAGACGCCACATCAATGATAATGATATGGCCGCCCTTAAAAAAACCGTTTTCAGATTGAACATGGAAATGGCCGCAACCGAAGAAATGTTAAATATCGCCACAGCACTCAAGCCGCATAGCGCCTGCCTGGTGCCGGAAAAGCGTCAGGAGCTGACTACCGAGGGCGGACTAAATGCCGCAGACAACCTCCATTGGATTACTCAATCCACGCACCGTTTACAGAGCGCAGGCATTATTGTAAGCCTGTTCATCGACCCGTGCCCCCGCCAGGTGGAAGCCGCCAAAGAAGCCGGCGCCGAATACATTGAGATGCATACCGGAAGTTTTTCAGAAGCGCGCGGCGCAGCGCGGCTGCAGGAATTAGACCGGTTGATTAAGGCGGCAGAGCTGGGACACTCGCTGGGACTGCATATTAATGCCGGCCACGGCATAGATTATGAAAACATTGGACTCATCCTGCAGATTCCATGGTTGTGCGAATTGAATATCGGGCACAGCATTGTTGCCCGCGCGGTAATGGTCGGCATTGGTCAGGCGGTAGCGGAAATGGCCGCGTTGATGCATGACTACCGGGGAAAATGAGCTGTTCAATTTTTTTGCTGTTCCCAAATAAAAATTATTAAAATCTCTTCACATCACTTTTGGAGTAATGAGAAAGCGGTGATATATTACCGCGCAAAATAAGTTTAACCATGACCGGCCTACTGAAAGAATCAGCATGCGATATGTTTTAGAAAAGTATAAACAGCATCATGCTGAAATTGGTAGAATTACGCGGTTTCTGCTTACCGGCGGCTGGAATACGGTTTTTGGTGTCGGCATTTACGCGTTACTTTACGCGTGTCTGCATAAATATGTTCACTATCTTGTATTATTGATTCCAGCTAATATTCTGGCGATTACCAACGCGTATGTCGGCTATAAGTTATTTGTTTTCCGCACCCGGGGGAATATTTGGCGTGAGTACCTGCGTTGTTATGTGGTGTATGGCGGAGCAATGCTGCTCGGCGCCTTGATTATGTTTATTTTGGTGGACGGGTTCGGCTGGAATCCGGTAGTTAGTCAAGTTGTCTGTGTTGCGGTTACAACTGTTTGCAGTTATTTCAGCCACCGCAACTACTCTTTTGGCAAACGCGGTGCAATTAAGTCACCGGGTCAGGCGGGTGATCCCACCCAGCAATAGGAGCTGTCAAGAAATAAACTTGACAAGTCTCGCGAAATATACCGAAGAGATTTTGGGGCTACTAAAGAGTACTGCAAGCATCCCTGCTTGCTTATCAAGCTGGAAG
>CAZITV010000213.1:0-3568 GCA_964542255.1 uncultured Victivallaceae bacterium | reverse complement strand
GTTTATAACCAAAATCCATCGCCAAATTCCTAATCGTTATTGTCTATGACTGATCGCTCATTGGTATTATTTCAATCAATTCCAGCCATTGAATATAGTTTATAATAATTGCCGGATATTTGTGGTAATTCGCTGAAAATTATTTCAAAATCACCGGCAGAGACCGATGTTTCGGCATTATCGGGTTGAATGCCGCCGTTTTGCCATTGCTGCCGGAAGGCGTTATATCCCGGAGCGATGTAACCAAAGCACATAGTGGTCAGAGAATAGTAATGACCTAAACACAACGCATATAATACCGCATAATCCCCTTCCTCACGCATTGAATTCATGTTCTCAATGGTGTTGCAGTAAAAACTGTTATCGCTTGACGACATCGCGATAATATCACCGCAAATAAACTGGATATCTTCTGGAAGTAACGGGGCGCTCAGATTGTAGCAGAACCGCAACTCAATTTCTTTTAACCGTTCAACGCGGCGCAGTAAATTTCTTTGCGAATTTTCTAATTTTTCATTTGGAATAATGTGTTTAAAATCATTCATTGCCTGAATTACGGCAGTAAGTTCAAATTGGCGGTAGGCGATGTAATTGAGCAGTTGCGGGCGGGTCAGAATGGTTAGCGCTTCGCATTCAAGTGTGTCATAGAATCCATCAATTAGAGTTTTTCTGCGCTGTTCCAGCAGGTTGCACTTGTTCAAGTACGAGTCCAGCGCGGCGTTGATGCCGGTCTGGTCTGGTGCAGTGTAGTACACAATCAACCCTGCTCCCCAGATTAAGTCTTCAGCCAGATTAGCCGGGTAAAAAAAAGTGGATGGCAGCACATTCACGGTACGTTCGCGCCAATTCACGGTAATGGTGTAGTATGGCTCATCAGATGTGTCGTCAGTATTGGCATTGAACAGACCGGGACAATTGGTGAAATTAATTTGCTTGAGCTGCATTAACTGTTCCCTGCTGAATCCGGCAGCATTGAAAATTTGAGCCAGATTGTCGGCAGGAAAAAGTGCGGCGGCAAATTCTGCCGCAGTGTTTTTTTGAATACCATTAATCCATGGCCCCGCAGGCGAATTGGCGGTAATCAGCTGAACCGGAGTACTAAAAAAATCACGGATGAGCGCCAGATTAACTTTAATTTTTCCGGAAGTTTCAATCGTGTTATCAACCGCGGCGCGGAGATTATTGCAGGATAAGAGTGCGAGCAATAATATAATTTTTATTTTAAGCATAATTTTATCTGAATATTTCATATTTATTCTTGGCCGCATAAGTTTCGTTTTATTTTTCGTCGTCATTTTTCTGCGAATTAAAACGAAGCATCAGCATGGCACGGTCATCCTGCGGCGGGATATTGTCAGAAAATACATTCAGCCCTTGTTGAATTGCGTTGAGTATGGCGGCGCATTTATCATTTTTCATTGAATTCAGCGATTGTGCCAGGCGATGTACCCCGAAATGCTCACCGCTGCTGCCGGCAGTCTCGATAATCGAGTCAGAATACAATACGCAGGCAAAGCCATTGTCAATGTCTAAATATTGGTCTGAGTAGGCAGTTTCTTCTGGCGAAAATGCTCCGACCGGCGTGGTAGGGGCAGTATTGCGCAGCAGGTTGAATCCGCCGTCATGGTGTGACACCAGCGGGCAGCTGAAACCGGCATTGCAGTAACATAATTTGCGGGCCTTAAAGTCTATCACGCCATACCAAACCGCGGCAAACATGCACGATTCGTTTTTTCGTCTGAGTTCATCGTTGACACGCCGGATTATTTGTGCCGGCGAATTTGAGGAAAGTGCTTCCGCATCCAATAATGTTTGGACTCTGGTCATGAAAATCGCCGCGGTGATGCCTTTATCGGAAACATCACCAATGTAAAAATGCAGCACATCCGGGGTAATCATGGTGTAGTCATAAAAATCACCACTGATCTTTTCAGATGGAGTTATCATGGCGTCAAGTTCAATATCATCCGGCAGATCCGGAGCGGTAAGTGTGCCCGGCAGCATCGCCAGTTGAATTTTAGCAGCAAGATTAATCTCATTTTCAGCTTTGCTGGCGGCGGCGGTGATTTCTTGATTTTCGCGCATACAATTTTTCATTGTATCAAGCATTTTGTTAAAATTATGCGCCAACACACCAATTTCATCATCGGAGTTAACATTGATGACTGGATTTGTATTGCCGCGGTCAAACTCGCTGGTTTCTTTGATTAGCCGCCCTAACGGCTGAATGATCAGATTGGACAGCCACAGCATCACCAGCATCGTGCCGCCCAGAAAAATAATCGCGATAGTCATAAAGCCGCGCATCCGGCCGCGCATATCATTCTGCAGAAAATTGCTTTGAATCGCCAGTTCGTTATTCATCAAATAGGCGCTGTCGGTAACCGGCTTATTGATTTTATCTTCGGGTATAATAATTCCGAAACTCCAGTTTACGCTGGAAATCGGTGCGTAGGCAACAAGTTTATGAGTTTTTTCAGCATCGTCGCGCAGGTAGGCAATCCCGTTTTCACCGGCAATCATTTTGCGGCCGGTTTCTATCATGCCAGGTTCGGCGCTATTGAGAATACTTTGGCGCAGCACCGCACTTTTCCAATCACTTTTCCGGCTCATGCCGCGGCTGCCGATCAGGTAGCCGTCGCGGTCAAGAATAAACGCCGTAGCGTTGTCCTGGTAGCGCGGGTCAATAAAAACTTTCATCAGCGCCTTGATGTTGACATCCACCGCGGCAATGGCAAGCAGTTTACCGTTGTCGTCAACCACCGCCTTAGAACAGGTGACGACCAGATTGCCGGTTCCAACCGCGTGATGCGGCATGCTCCACATCGCGGTCTTCGACTGTACCGCTGCCCGAAACCAATCTTGCTCACGCAAATTATATTTTTCCGGTACATCTGTCCACGGCAACCGCATAAACTCGCCAGTCGGAGCAGCAATCGTAACTGCTTCAATCACTTCGCTGGTGTCGTATGTATTGCGCATAAAATCAAACAGCATACAAAAATTGCGCATATCCGAATCCTGCACGGTAACATTACCATAATGGTAGCTGCATTTACCGCGCGGCTCATCCGGACGGTTATAGGAGATATTGTTCAGATCCGATAATGACGGCGGCAATGCCGTTCTGAGCTGTTTAAGATATGTCAGTCCAAGTGTATCAAGTTTGCCTGGAATGTTACGCAGATTGATGTCTGTTACAGCGGCCTGCCCCTGCGCGATGGTCAGTAAATGGCGTTTTGACAACTGCAGCAGGGCGCTGGAGCTTTCCTTGCGGGCAGTTGCAGAAAGGTTGGCAGCGGAACGGCGTGCATACAGGCTAAGCTCTTCCATACTAATCATTGCGTATGCCACAACAATGCAGAAGCCAAAACCTGACAATAACAGCAATGATAACAATATTTTATTTTTGATGCTCAACCATACCTCCCGCCAAATATCAATAGCGATGTTCTGACATAAACTTCTACCCGATAATCATAACACGGTAACCTAAATATTCAAGCCCTCTTTCACAACTTTAGGAATTGGAGCAAGTTTCCTCGATTAATTTATAGAAAGAGGTAAT
>CAZITV010000212.1:0-3640 GCA_964542255.1 uncultured Victivallaceae bacterium | reverse complement strand
AACTTTTTCCAATGTGGGAAGAAGAAATTGGTGAATTAAGCGATAAAATGCGCGATTTTTTGCGGATACTGGAGGTGGTTCGCCCCTCACGGTTTATTACCAACCATAGAATATTGGGGTCAAACTTTAGTTTTTGTGTTTTCGTGCAATAATTCTTCAATCTTCAGTAATTGTTTGCTTAATTCTTTATTTATCAAAAGCTCTTCTTCGCATTTTCTTGTATTTGATGATATTCCGTTAATCCCGACATTGAAATGTGCTGCTATACAGGCAAGAGTTTCTGTTCTCTTGCAGTATCTGAAAAAATACTTAAGATCGACGATTCCCACGGTTTATCACATGATGACATGCTCCGGGATATTCAACTCTCTGTGGGCGCGCCATTTTAATAATTCCTGGCTTATTTTTAGACTTTACTATAAAAATCTAGTTGGACATTTTATATTGTCAAGCATCAAAAACACAAAAACTAAATCTTGACCCCAATGTCTCCTGAGCTTTTCCAAATGCTCTAAAACTTTCCAAAATAAATCCTCGGCCATATCAGCATTGCGGTTCCGGTTGGCATGGGAGAAACCATTACGGCTGGGCGGTGTTGCTTCCCTGATTGTTGTCAGTACGCCGCTGTGATTCTGCAGCGTATCGCAAATGTCATTCAAGCCAAGTGCATGTGACAATTGCCCGAACATCAAAGCTAAGACATGGCTGACTGGACTGAATGAACGTGATTGCTTGTCCACTCCGTGCTCATTCGCCAGTTTCGGAATTAAATACCGCGGAATTAATTTGAATATTTGCGATAACACACTAATTTTATGTTTCGACGGATTCATGGTTTACTCCTTTTTTGTGATGAAAATATAGAGTAGCCCGAATCCGTCAACTTTTCAAGTTTTTTAGCATCATATGGGATGGCTGTGATAAATATACCCAAATTAAAATAAATCAGCGAGGATTTTTAAAATGGCATTTTTAAACTGCAACTTTCATTCTGACGTTCTCGGTCTGGCATGTTCTATGAATGTGATAGTTCCGCAGCAAAGTTCAACCGTTATCGGTATGACCAGCAAAGGCGGCAAAAAAACATATCCGGTATTGTATCTGCTTCATGGTCTCAGCGATGACCACTCCATCTGGTCGCGCCGCACTTCTATCGAACGTTATGTCGCTGCCATGAACATGATTGTGGTCATGCCGAACACCCATCGCGGATTTTACACCGACATGGTCTGTGGCGCGAAATACTGGGCTTTTATCAGTGAAGAGCTCCCCGCTATCGTTAAAGGTATTTTTCCGGTAAGTAATCGCCGCGAAGATACTTTTGCCGCCGGTCTGTCCATGGGGGGCTACGGCGCGTTGAAACTTGGTTTACGCTGTCCGGAAAAGTTTGCTGCCGTTGCCGGACTGTCATCGGTGACTGATGTCGCGGCTTTGATGGAGGTTGATGCAAGAAAAGAGGAATTGCGGCGGATATTCGGCACTATCGATAATTTTAAAGGGTCAGAAAATGACTTGTTCCACCTTGCCGCCAAACTTGCCAAAAGCAAACAGCCGCAACCTGCAATTTTCCAGTGCTGCGGGACGGAAGATTTCCTGTATAAGGATAATCTCAAATTTCGCGATCATCTGAAAAAACTTAAAATTAAGTTGCATTATCAGGAAGCGCCCGGGGACCACAACTGGGGCTTCTGGGATACATACATCCAGGACGTCCTGAAATGGCTGCCGCTCCAACGGTAATCCGTTCGGCTCATCCACCAGTCTATATTTTAATGTGCCGGCAGAACCAGTGATTTCAGCAATTCCGACTGAAAAATTGTTAGCGCCTTTAGCTGCTCAAAAAGGTGTCCGAACCGCCTCTTTAAAAACAAATAGTTCTTGCATGTGCTGTTTTTGCCTAAAAACTGCCATTTTTTGAGCAGAGCAGATACTTGTCGATTTTCCGTTGTGCAGCTTTCGTGAACTCAATCATCCCGTATTCCTGTTGGGAATATTGGGGTCAAGCCTAAAAAACACAAAAACTAAAGCTTGACCCCAATGTCTCCATGGGCGACTGAGGCGCTGGCAAACTGCAGGACACGCACGGCGTGACCGGTACTAAGGGGATTCTGCCGATTAGCGACTCGAAGTCGGGCCGTATGCGCACCCTCCGCCAGTCCATTGGCGAGGATGTGGAAAACCGGCCGATGGAATCGGTGGCAGTAGTTGTCAAAGATATCCATTTCGGTGAATGCCCCGCCGTCGATGGAAATCTCCAGCACACCGGCATCCATCCCGGCAATGGCGTTCATGGCGAGCATAGTGCCAACGAATGGCACTGTCAGCATCTCGCCGGGCTTGCTGGCGGTGAGGACATCGACGGGGCCGCTGTAGTTGCAAACCTGTTCTGCCAACCATCCGCGAACCATCGTCCATCCATGCGCCTCCTTGGTGCCGAGCATCCGGGCAGTGACCAGGTGGTCGTCGCAATGCGGCGGAGGTAACGGGTGAGGCTTGGCGGATGTCGATGCGACGCAATTCTTCCATGCGGAATCGAGGAACTCCTTGATGCAGCCCGCATATTGCCCATCCCCAAATGGGCGAGGATGGCAACTGTCGCGGGAGAAATCATTCCATGAAAAAAGTCCGGCATCCAGACGGCGGGTCATTTCCAGCGCGAGATTGATGACCGGAATCTCGTAGCGCGCCATGATTCGCTCGTGATGGGTGATCACGATTGGTTCCTTCTTGTCGCGATAAGCCTGCACCTTCCCCTCGTCGGCGAGATAGAGAACCAAAATGTCCGTCACTGGATTGGCCTGTCGTGCTTTGCGGATGATGCCTTCCATCGCCTGCATCCGTTGGTTGGCCAGTCCATACTCGGAGCCATCATTAACGGCGAACTCGAGAAAAAGCAGATCCACCGGGCCCTTCGCCAGGATGTCCTCATCGAAGCGGAAGACGCCGAAGGTGGAGTTCGTTCCACCAATACCCGCATTGTTGAACTGGAATTCCGTTTCGGGAAAACGGGTGCGCAGGTCCTCTTCGATCAGCTTGCTCCATCCCTCCATCTGGGTGATAGACCCACCAAGGAATGCCACCCGTCCGACCTTTTCACGAAGGAACCCGGTGGCACTATTGGCGAGGCTACCGCGGAGAATCGCCGTCGGAGCCGACAGCGCCGCCTGATCCAGCGCAACGACCGCATCGTTCGCATAGGCCGTTTTGTCCTCGGTGTGGACGGATTCTGGCATGTTGGGCGACTCCGACAGCGGGGGATGCGATTCGAATCGGCCTGTGCCCTCCAGCTTGCCGAACATGATCATTTCCTTGCCGCTTGGATCCGAGCCACCTTGCGTGACGCTCAGCCAGATGCAGCCGTTGTGTTCATGGAGGGACGGGTATTGAAACGACTTTTCAGACACAAAGTGATATTTGCGTTCCCACGTCTTGCCGTCCCGGGAGATGTCGATGTTGAAAACACACCGGAATGCCTCGCTCGCTTCCTGCCAGCCGAGATAGTAGACGCCGCACAGTCGCTCAAAAACAGGCTTGGAGTTGGTGCCGTTGGGAACATGTGCGCGAGACCTCGCCGGAGTCCAGAGGATACCATCCTTGCTGGTGGCAAAGGCATAGTTCCGATCTCCCGCGTCCTGTCGGC
>CAZITV010000211.1:1549-3645 GCA_964542255.1 uncultured Victivallaceae bacterium | reverse complement strand
AGTTTCATGACGGGCAACAACATCTTTTCCACCAGCCGCAATGTTTCCTCTAGGGTCAAGGATTAAAACTGAAGGATTACTCATGCAAGTTGCCCTGAGGTCATTAACTTAATCACTTTATTTACCTGATTAATTTGTAGATAATCAGATTCAACTTTTCGAGAAGCAGCAATACCAAAGTTATTTATTTTTTCCGGTTCAGCCAATAATTGTTGTATGGCATTTGAAATATTGTCCTGAGCATTTATCTCAACCACAATACCTTCTGAGTTATTTGTTATTACATCAGTATTTCCTTTTGCATTAGAAACTATTGATGGCAACCCACATGCCATCGCTTGTAGTAATGAAAATGATAGGCCTTCATAGTCAGAGAGTAAGGAGAAGATTTTAGATTTTTGTAGTGCCTTAATTACATCTTGTTCATCTAGTTGTCCTAAAAAGGTCACATCTGAATTAGTAGACAAAGCTAGTGCTTTTAATTTTGATTCTTCTGGGCCACTACCTGCAATAGCAAGTTTTGTTTTTGCTTTGGCATTGGCAATAATTAATTTATCTAAATTTTTCCAACTAACTAGTCGACAAACTGAAATAAGATCAAACTCTTTGTTTACAGAACTACTCGAGATTAAATCAACACCATTTGGAATAAATTCGATGGGCTTAGTTACTCCCCATCCTTGCATTAAGCTTTTAAGTTCTAAGCTGGGACATGTAATACGATCAAATCTGTTTAAACTCCAGCAAATTAACCACCTTTGAAACTTCTGATTAACCTTAAGTCTTGAATCATTAAACTCATTTATGCTTAATTTTGTGAGGCCTTTATTTCTAGCCCTTTCCCAAACTGGATCACCAACTACTTTTGCTACTGATTTTCTTTTGATAAATATGAGCGCAACTGCAGTTTCTTGAATAAGGCCATTAGAAAAAATAGATTCAGTTGGTTTAGCTTTTCGAATAATTAGTATGACTGTCTTAATAAACCTTATAAGCAGGTTCTGATCTCTGGTTATGTAGTTCACCGGCCAATTTTCAATCTGAGCAGGTGCACTTGAGTTTTTTAAGGTAATGACTTCAACCTGATTTGATTGTTTGATTAGAGCTTTAGCTAACGTGGGTAAGTAGGTTGCGGGTCCACCTATTTCAGGACGATAGATCCCTGAAATTAACAAGCACTTCATTGAACTGATTTCACCCAATTATTTAGATTAGAAGAAATATCCTCACGCATTGCCCACTCAATGGTTTTTGCTATTCCATCCTCTAATTTGGTATTTGGTTTACTTCCAATGAGAGATTCTATGTATTTTGAATCTGACATAGTTTTCTTAGCATCATTTGAATTTGAGTTTAAACGATTGAACTTAACTTCATTCTTAGAAATAGAGCTAACAGTTTGCAGTAAATAATTCATGGACAGCGGCCTACCACCACCTAAATTAACCACATCAGAATAACCTGGCTTGCGTTTTTGCAGCTCAGTAGTTAAAGCCATTACAGAATTAACAGCATCATCAATGAATGTAAAGTCTCGCTCAACACTGCCATCGCCAAAAAAATTAAATTCTGCTCCAGAGATAACGTTTGCAATCATTCTAAAGTAAGCCATATCTGGTCTACCCCATGGACCGTAAACTGTGAAAAAGCGTAAGCCTCTTGCAGCTGTTGAACTATTTTGAATAAGTGTGGGAGTTAATAATTCATTAGCTAATTTTGTTGCACCATAAAAACTATTTGGATGAAGATTTTGTTCACTTTCGATATAAGGAATTGCAGCCTTATCACCATAGACGCTTGAAGAGGATGCGTATAGGAAGTATGGCACCTTATTGTTCACTGTTGAGCGCAAAACATTACTAAAGCCAACTAAATTACTATTTACATACTTATCTGTTTCTTCTATAGGAAGTCTGACACCAGCTTGTGCCGCTAAATTAATTACAACGTCAGGTTTTACTTTTTTGATTAATTTATCAACTTTAAAGCTATCTTCAATATTCAAGTCAATAAGGTCAATTTGTAATGGGTTTAAAATATCTTTAACACGTGCTTTTTTATACTCAACCGAGTAGTAATTTGAGAAATTATCAATA
>CAZITV010000211.1:0-1539 GCA_964542255.1 uncultured Victivallaceae bacterium | reverse complement strand
TTTAAAGGTTCAAGTAACTCTTTAACTCTATTATTTTTTAGCCCTACATCGTAGTAATTAGAGAAATTATCTATAGCAATTATTTTATTACCTTCTTTTGCCAATTTATGGCAAAGGAAACTCCCAATAAATCCTGCAGCGCCCGTGATTAAATATTGCATTATGAGGCTATTCTACTTGATACAAGAATTAGCAAATTCACTTGGAAAGTATAGGTAATCTCAATAAGATTGGTTCAAAATGGGGGCAAAATTTGCAAGCATCTAATCTTCTAGTTATCAATTATGCGATGGATGAAAAGAGTCAAGTTTTCTCCCACCAAATAGAACTAGTAAATCAGCTATCACCAAAATTTGATCAAATCACAGTTCTAACTGCTCAAGTAGGAGTTTGTAACACTGAGAAGAATGTGAAAGTAATTTCATTTGATTGGGTAGAAGGAAAGAGAGTTTCAAGTTTATTAAGATTTTTAAAAATATTTATAAAAACGATTAGAAGTGAAAAGTTTACCGTTTTATTCTCTCATATGACATCAGTTCAATCTGCATTTATCTCACCAATCACTAGAATTATAAAATTAAAACACTACCTTTGGTTTGCACACACCAGTAATGGCATTTTATTAAAAGTTTCTAGATTACTTACAAATGGAATCATTACCTCAACTCCGGGCTCTTGCCCATTAAAGGGAAGTAAGGTTTTCCCAATTGGTCAATCAATAAATAGTCAAAAATTCAAAAAGAAAAGTTCAAATACTCAGCCAGTAAAAAACTTAGTACATATCGGTCGATTTGATCCTTCAAAAAATATCAAAGAAATAGTTTATGAAGTTAAAAAACTGCGTAGTAATTTTCCAGATTTAAAATTAGAAGTAATTGGATCACCTTCTAGTGATAGATTTAAAGATTATGAGGCAAATGTAAAAGCAAAATTTGATTCAGAAGTCCAATTGGGTTGGTTAAAGTTTACTCCCCATATACCAAGAAGTTCACTCCCAGAAATTCTTCAAACTTATGATTGTTTTATTCATTCATTTCAAGGCTCACTAGATAAAACAATAGTAGAAGCAACTTTTTCAGGATTACCGGTCATAACTATTAATAATGAGTACAGAAAGATTTTTGGGAGTTGGAATTTAATTGATACAGGCATGAACAAATCTTTAAATGATGAAGCCAAACTACTTTTGAATCTAGATGGTAGTAAACGTCAAAGTGAAGTTGATCGCAGGTATGAGGTAGCAATTGAGCAACATGAGTTAACTGGCTGGATAGATAGATTAGTTTCTATCCTTAAATCGCGTTAAGACCAAAGTGATTGCGTAGTCACATCTAGTGATTTTTCTTAGATAGACTTACCTAATGGAGATCTTTACGACTGTGTTGTTAATAGCTGTGAGCCTAATTTTTTCAATTTATTTAATTACCAAAGGCGCTCGAGGAATGAAGAAGAGTATTAAAGAACTTAAAGAAGGAAATAACTAATGGTTTTTTCTATTCCAGAAAATCTGCACCCAGAGTTAATGCCTCTTGCTTGGTT
>CAZITV010000210.1:0-3653 GCA_964542255.1 uncultured Victivallaceae bacterium | reverse complement strand
GTAAAACAACCACAATCAGAATGTTGTTGGGTTTAATCTCACCGACAACTGGAAGCGGTCATGTATTAGGTGAATCTATTACGCAACCTGAAAAATACCTACCAAATGTTGGCGCAATGATTGAAGGGCCAGCTTTTTATCCAGCATTAACTGGAGCGCAGAATTTAACGGTGCTAGCAAAGCTTGGTGGCTTTGATACTAATACGATTCAAGGATTGCTGGATTTGGTTGATTTAGGAGATAGAGGAAATTCAAAGTATAAAACCTACTCACTAGGCATGAAGCAAAGATTAGGAATTGCTGCCGCACTTCTTCCCAAGCCCAAGTTATTAATTTTGGATGAACCAACAAATGGTTTAGATCCAGCTGGTATCCAAGAGGTCAGAGCATTACTTAGAAAATTAGCAGATAATGGCACAACAGTTTTCGTCTCCTCTCATCTTTTATCTGAGATTGAGATGATTAGCGATCACTTAGTAATGCTTAGATTGGGTAAGGTAATTTTTTCAGGCAAAACTAGTGAATTGCTAGCCAAGCAGCAGCCAGTAATTGTGGCAAAACCAGAGAACAGGGGCGATTTAGAAAAACTAGTAAAGATCGCAGAAGCTGGCGGGCATAGTGCAAAGATTATTGATGAGTCTGTTCACGTGACTGGTACATCTGATTTTTCTGCAAAATTAAATAAAGCAGCATTTGAAGCTGGAATTACCTTAGAGAGTTTGACGCCAGTGCGTGCATCTTTGGAAGATACATTTTTTGAAATGACGGGTGAGTAATTATGTGGAATGTATTTAAGGCTGAGTTAACTAAATTAAAACGACCATCACTTTCTATATCCACGATTGCCGCTGTTACATTTGTAACGGGCTTGGTTACCTCACTTCTATTTTTGCTCGTTGATTCCCCAGAAGGAAATGGCGAACGGGGAGTAAGAATTGGCCGAGATGTTTTGGCGCTACCAACTGGTGTTTCACTTAGTTTTAGTAATGCTGCAGGGCTTTTAGGCATTGTGGCATTATGTATTTTCGCAGCTCAAACCGCGCAGGAGTACACATACGGAACTTTGCGTAACCTCTTGGTAAGACAGCCTTCCCGTATGAAGATATTGCTTGGCAAATTAGGCTCAATGAAATTATTTGCAATTGCCATGGTTACCTTGTCGGCAGTACTTGCTGTATCTCTTTCATATTTGTTTGCAGGTGTTAAAGATATTTCAACTGGGGCATGGAGTACTCCCGATGCAAGATCAGCAGTTTTGCGAACTTTTATAAATGTTTTAATTGCAACCATTGGTTATGGAATATTTGGCATGATCTTGGGATTGCTATTTAGATCACCAATTTCTGCCATATCAATAGGAGTTATTTGGAACTTAATAATTGAGGGCTTGTTATCAGCCTTTGTAACAAATATAGACAAATACTTCCCAGGCCAACTTTTATCGATTGTAGCAACCGGCGGTAATGACAGAATCTCATACCAGTATGCCCTATTTACCTCATATGGATTTTTACTTGCTGGTCTTGCAATCGTTGCATTTTTATTTAAAAAGCGAGATGTGGCAAATTAATGAATAAGAAATTTTTTGCCCTTGTTTTAACAATCACCTTAATTCCAACAGCAGCTATTGCTGCTACTCCCAAACCAACTCAGGCTCAAATTGATGCAGCTAAAAAGATTGAGGCAGAGAAAAAGGCTGCAGCGGATGCGGCAGCAAAAAAATTAAGTTCAGCGAAGAAAACTTTGCAACAGTTAACCGCGATAGCAACTGCAAAACGTAAAATATATATCGCCGCCCAAAATGACTTAAAGATGAAGACCAAGCAGGCAGATATTGCCATGAAGCATTTGCAAGCAGCTCAAGCTTCAGTTTCAACTGGCAAGCGCACAATTGGAAAATTAGCGGTCAATGCATATGTAATGGGTGGGGGTTTTACCGATTTAGATTCACTACTTAGTGCGGATGGTCCACAGGATTTAGCAGATCGCTTAAGCACATTGGATGCGTTAGGTGAAAACAATTCAAATGCGTTAGATAGATTTAAGTCAGCCGAGATTGTGGCAAGTGCTGCGCAAAAGGCAGCTGATATTGCAAAGAAAGCACAAGCTGAGGCAACAGTGAAAGTTGCAGCGGCTAAGAAAGCAGCTGATGAAGCAGCAGCGATGCAGCAAGATGAGGTTGATAAATTACAAGCGATTCAAGATAAGTTAGCTAAAGAGTTAGCGGTTGCTCAGAAAACTAGATTAACTCTTGAACAACAACGCCAAATTGCTTTACTAGAAGAGGCAAATGCAGGTAGAGCATTAATTACTCCTGACCAATCAAAGATTTGGCCAGATATTGGCTTTACTGGCAGAAGTAGTACCCGATCAACTGAGGCAATGCGACTTGCAGCGGTTGAGTTTGCTAAGAAACAAGTTCTTGCAAAGAAAAATTATGTTTGGGGAAGTGAAGGTCCAACAACATTTGATTGCTCAGGTTTGGTTTATGCCGCGTATAAATCTGCTGGACTTGGTTGGCCAAATTGGGATCGTCTCAACTCATCTCTTTATTGGGTTGCCACCAAGCGGGTGCCAATAAGTGAGATGGTGCCTGGAGATTTAGTTTTTTACTCCTATAAGGGAACGGTAAGCACAATTCACCATATCGCTATCTACGCCGGGGACGGAATGATGTGGGAGGCGCACAATAAAGATAAAGATTTGCTCTACTCCAGCATTTATAGCATCAAGGGTTTAATGCCATACGGGGGTCGGGTCTAATCTTGGTGGTATGAACTCCACCAATACACCAAATCTTTGGGAGATTAGAAAAGCGGTCAAACCTTTTCTCTCCTCACCAACTCAAAATATTTTGTTTGGTTGCTCAGGTGGCGCAGATTCAATCGCTTTAGCTTTAGCTCTATTTGCAGAGCGCGGAGAGCAAAAGATTATTCCAGTGGTGGTTGATCACGGATTACAAATTGGATCTGATCAAATTACTTCACAAGTTGTAAGTAAATTAAAGTCAATTGGTTATCAACAAGTTGAGAGTGCAGTGGCGCAAGTAGTTGTAACTGATGGATTAGAAGCATCTGCAAGAAGAGCTAGGTATAAAGTTTTTAACCAATTTATTGATAGTTATCAACCAAAGTATTTCTTTCTAGCCCATACTTTAAATGATCAGGCAGAAAGTGTCCTACTTGGATTAGCTCGCGGATCAGGGGCTAGATCTTTGGCTGGAATGGCAGTTGAAAATAACATTTATGTCAGACCACTTTTAAAGATTAGCCGGCAGATGACTGAAGCAGCATGTGTTGAAGCGGGCATGACATTTTGGAATGATCCACATAATCAGGATCTAAAGTTTTCCAGAGTTAGAGTTAGAAAAAATGTGCTACCAAATTTGGAGGAAAATCTTGGCCCAGGAATCACAGAAGCTTTAGTTAGAAGTGCCGATCTACTAAGAGATGATGCTGATGCACTAGATGGGTTTGCGATTGAATTTTTTAATCAAGTAGATCCAGTTAATCTTGATGTGAGTGATTTAGAGAGATTACCAAAGGCAATCCGCACTCGAGTTTTGCGTCTTGCAATTTATAAAGCTGGAGCCCCAACAGGAACATTAACTGCTGAACATATTTCAGCTGCTGAAGCCTTAATCTCACAGTGGC
>CAZITV010000209.1:1245-3676 GCA_964542255.1 uncultured Victivallaceae bacterium | reverse complement strand
AGCGCCGGCAACAGCATTGCCGCCAAGATAGCAATGATCGCTATTACCACCAGCAGTTCAATCACGGTAAATAGCTTTTCGACATTTTAAAAACCTCAGGCTGCATTGTCATAAGTTACATTTTCAACTACCATTTTAGATATACATGTTCAGTTTACCTAAATAGATTATAGCTTATAACTCAAAAAAAGTCAATAGCGAAAACGCTGTTTATTGAAAAAAGCTTTGTTGTGAGTGGGGGACGGGTCTGACAAGTCCGTCATGTCCGACAAGTCCGACAGATCTTGCAAGCCCGGCAAGCCCGACAGGTCTGACAAGTCGGACACCGCCATGCAGATTAGTCTTTGGCGGCATGGCAGCGGTAGCAGAGGATTGAGCCATCATAATTGTAGCAGGTTCGAATGTTTTGTACTATGTATTCGACATTCTGATAAATGATGATTGCTCCGGTCGAAGGCTGCACCGCGGATAAGAGCAAAAAGATAAAAACTTCATCATTTACCGTGATTATTTTAGCGCTGCCACCCGCCGGCGTATAGAGCTGGCTCATGTCCGCCGGCACGGCAGGCAGCATTATTGTTACTGCAGTCATATTGTTAAACGCGGGAATCATCTTAAGTTGCCTCCATCGCGGCGATTTCAGCGATAATCTGCTGATAATTTTGCGGTGCGGTGCCGGTAACGCGGTTAAGTACCGCGGCGGCGGCGCGGGCGATTTCGCGCTGATATTCTTTGCCGCCGTTGATAGTTGCCAGTCCGAGGATAGCAGTAATAGTGCTGTTCATTTCAAGCTGGGCAAATTCGCGGTTGTAGCAAACTTGCGGCAGGGTTATAGTTGAGTCCCAGGCATGAAAGAACTGCCAGGTCTGGTTCTCCACCTGCTCTAAAATGTCAGCGCGGGTCGCGAGAAATTGTCCGACATGGAGATGATCCCAGGCTTTTGACTCTGCGGATTGTTCCGTCCGGTTATCTTTTTGTATCGCCAGTCCGACAATATCGAACAGCTCTTTTTTTAAGGCGATATTTTCTTCGCGCAGCGTTTTGGTTTCGATGCCTGATGGCGAGATGTAGCGGGAAATACCCTTTTCGTCGGGTGTTTCGATAAGCGCGGAGCTTCGGGCGAGAATATGGCTAAAACTATCCTCCGCGCCATTACTGTTCGGCTGACTTTTAAAATGTTTAGCCTGGTTGGCAAAACGTTCGCCAATAACGATTAACCCGAACATCTGTTTAACCGCATTCATCTGCGCTTCGGATTCGTTATTTAAAATGGCATCGGAGATTTTGATAACATCTTCAAACCAGTGGTTGGCGTTAATGCCGTTGCCGTCAGTCTCCTCATAGCGCACCAAAGGCACCCGCCCGAGTCCGTGGCAACCCTCAGCGGTAATCCGGCATTCACCGCCGGCGTCAGGTGCGATAACCCGCCAGCGTTCGCGCGTCCATAAGGTGCGCCGGCAGACCGCTACCGGTTCTGAAAAGGGGTCGCGGTTATCAACGCTGTTTTGACTGACTATCGCCCACAGCAGTCTGCCGTCGCTGCCGAACGCCCAGTCCGGCACTTCGAGCGGATTCAAAACCACGGCATAAGGCCGGATGCGTTCTGCCGCCTGTTCCGCGGCGTCAAGTTCGCCGGCAAAGCCCGGCATATCCACCAGCATCCAGGCGGAACCAAAAATATTCAAACAGGTGGAAAACTGGCGCATCACTTCGTTAACCCGCAGACCGGAGCGGGAAAAGTCTTCACAAAGTCCGGCATCGGCACGTTCACGGCGCGGAGTTTGCGCCAAAACATATTGAGTAATTGCCCGGGCGATTTTTCTGGGATAATTCAAGTAATATGCCCGCGCCCGGCGTTCCATAAACTCCGGCAAAGCTTCAGAAACGTGACGAATCAGTGCCTGGTCAAGATAAGTTTGACCGCCGGAATAGGCGGCTAATGCCCGCCGCCAAAACGGTTCTGCCGCCAAATAGTTCTGGTGGCGCCGCCGGTAAAGATATTCGTAAGACATAATTTTCTCCAATTTGATATTGAGTTTTTGAATGAACCGCGCTATGGATACTCAACCCCGGCCGAAGCGGATGCAGACCGGGGCATTAAGCTGCAGCAGTAACTTTGCCCGTGGCGCCAAAATGCTGTTCTGTACGGCGTAAGCAGCGCCGCCGACACCCTCAATGTTTTCACTGACGACCCGCTGACAACGGTTAAGTTCAGAAAAATGCTGCGCCAACCATAACGCCTGTTCAAATACCGCGGCAGTATGATAGTTGTCCGTTTCATCCACCGGATGCAGTAACTCCGCGTCAATATCACTCCGTGCCATTGTTAATGCCGCATTCTTACTCTCAATATTCAACCCTGACCAGAATTCACGGGCCAAATGCACCGCAAAAAACGCGTCAGCTTGTTCAATGTTAATCATTTTTCTCC
>CAZITV010000209.1:0-1145 GCA_964542255.1 uncultured Victivallaceae bacterium | reverse complement strand
GCGCTTTTCAGTCCATAAATCCGGCAGAGGCGCTGCCGGGCATTTTTAAACTCCAGCGTCAATTCCCCGAGCGCCATCCGCTTAATGCCGTCGAAGCCCTTAGGCGTGGCATCTTCGTCAGTGATGGCGCGACCTTTCAAGCTGGAGAGCGCGAATCCGGCGGAGTCCATCACCCAGGCTTCGGTATCCGGCATATCAGGATCGGCCAGGATGCTCATACTTTGACCATTCACCTCATTGACGACTACCGCGACATAAGCGCCGCGCGACTGATCTTCGCGCACAATCTGCAGCGACTTTTTAAATTCTCCCGACAATACCCGCGCCTGACCAGGACTGCACAAAATCGTATTCGGATTGCCGCCTTCAGCGAGAATTGCCTGCGCTGCGTCATTAATCAGATAACTGTCAAGAATAGTGTTACCTGCCGCCGCTGCCGGTGCACCGGCGCCGGTGCCAAAGGCATAAAGCCCGCCAATTTCACCATTCACACCGGCAGACGGTTCAATCCGGCGGCCGAATAATGCCACGCGGTTTAAATCGCGCGCCAGTTCGGAGAGCGCGAATGCGGTCTGCCGGTTGATTTGATTATCGACATTGCCGTAAGCGGCCACCGCCAGCGCCGAACCGGAAATAACAATATCCTTGCGGAAAATCTGCGTAGTATTGTAATTGCGGCTGGTGAAATGGTAGTTTTCCTCGCCATCGCCATTGTCGGTAGCCTGAGCCATCGGTGTAGAGACGATGTTAAGCACATCACCGGCAGCCGGAGCGGTTTTTGCCGAACCGTTGGCGGCGACTTTGACGATGGTGAATGTTCCCGGCGCGGTTTTAGCGGTAACCTGAAAGAGTGCCATATCATCTTTGACCGTCAGGAGTGTGCCGGTTTTTACTTTTGCGGCATCTGCCGGTGAAGCGCTGACACTCATTTCATCCATGCTGGTCACGGTAAGTGATCTTCCGGCAATCTGGTCTTCGAGCCATTCGTGTTTTTGATTGGCTGCGGGAGAACCGGCTTTAAACATCGAAATAAAGCGGGGTTGATTGGCGACACATGTGGAAAGCACATCGCTCAAATCACGTTTGACATCCTGGAAACTGTACGAATACAACATCTTCTTCATCCTTTCGATTAAAAGTTTAGG
>CAZITV010000208.1:2135-3688 GCA_964542255.1 uncultured Victivallaceae bacterium | reverse complement strand
TTTACCGCTTCAAACGATGAAATCAACATAATGGTGATGATTAATACTGAATAGTGGTCTAATAAATTTTACAACCTATGTTAAAAATCAGAGGTGTGGATTATGACTATATTTCATTTATTATTCCATCAAATAATAATTATAGTTCTCAATTTTATTGACAAAGTGGTTGACTATTGTTAAAGTAGTAATTCGTTGTAATACAAAATTCTTTAAAGTTTTGCAATAATATAGGCAATACGTTAAAAAATATAACGAAAGGAGATTGTTATGTTGAAAATGTCCATAGCGTTATTATTGTTTGGTTCGGTGCTGTCCCAGGCGGCAGAGCAGGTGCCATTATTGTCTATTCCTGAATTAACGGCGATAAAGTTGCCGGCTCCGGTAATAGACGGCAAAATTAATGATAGCTGTTGGGGCAAGGTTCCGGCGACATCGCCGTTTACCAATGAAGTTGGGCGGCCAGTGATAAATGGCACGTCAGTAAAAATGCTGCGCGACCAGGAGTTTATCTATCTCGCTGCTATTCTCAATGAATCCAATCTTGCCAATATCCTCGCCAAAGTTAAGGAAAAAGATCAAGGCGTCTGGGCAGATGACTGCTTTGAATTTTTTATTTCGCCAACGGCAGGCGGTCAGCCTTATTTTCGGTTTGCTATGAATTCAATCGGCACGCAGGAAGATTCGCGTAATATTGATAGTGCGGCACTGTGGAATATTGACTGGAAGGGTGCGGCATACGTTACCCCGCCGGCAAAACAATTAGCACCAGAACGAATCATCGCCGAATGGGATTTTGAGACCGAAAATGGCGTGCCGGTAAAGGCAGGACAAATACCGGTTCGCTTTGATGATCGCTCCAAAAATGGCCTTCATGCTGCACCGTTAAAAAGCAATGATGCCGTAAAATATATGCCGGCTGCCGGTCAAAGCGTCCTGTCCGGCAAGCAGTTCAACCGTTTTGGTCTCGGTAATTTGAAACATTTTGGTACCGGCGCCGAGGTTAATCTCGAGAAGACACCGCTGCCAAAAATTGAATCGTTTACGATTGAGGCCATTTTTAACCGGATTGATCCGAATAAATGGGGTTCACCAGGCACAATTCTTGAAATACCTGGTGCGTGGTCATTGCGTGCGTATAACAGCAGTATTCAATTTATTGCCCCGGGAATTATAGCGCTGGATTTCAAGGCGGAGCCGGGCGCGGTGCTTGGCGTCCATCACGTTGCGCTTACCTACAATACTGGTACCAATGAGGTCGAAGTTTTTCTTGATGGACGCACTCTTGGCAGACAAAGCCTGCCGCGTCCCAACGCTCCAAATACAAAAAAACTTGGCATCGGCGTAGCGGTTAATTCGCCAAATGAAGCCGCATCACTTTACGACCAAATTGACCATCTGCGCTGGAGTCATGGTATTCTCTCACCAGAAGAATTTTTGATTGTGCCTTCATTTTGGTCACTGGAAATGAAAATACCGATTGCCGCTATTTCTGAAGGCAATCTGCCCAAAAGTGCTACGGTATGGCGCGGCAACTTCTGCCGTGCCCGCAA
>CAZITV010000208.1:0-2035 GCA_964542255.1 uncultured Victivallaceae bacterium | reverse complement strand
AGACAAAGCTACCCGGCAGGTAAAAGTGATGTCTTCGCCTGGTTTGAAATCTCCAAAGCCGGCAGCGTGCTTTACCGTTCCTCTGAGTTTGCAGTCAAAAAAGCACAGCAAGATGAATATTACAAATTGGAAGTACAACGGCTGCTGAAAGAAATCTCCACCGCATTGCCCGGTGAGTTAGCTAAATATACCGCATTGGCTAGTAAAGCACAAACCGACCTCATCATACTCAAAAATCTCAATCACGAAATGGCCGCTAAGTTGTGGCTGAAGAAACTCAATCCGGCGTTCGTCACCGCGCCAGTACTGCATTTCACCCTGGAACCGTTCGTTGAACACGATTACGAATTGCTCCCGTCACCTGAACTCGTCGCCAAAGGCATTAGTGCCAGAGTTATCCGCGGCGAACGCGAAAGTGTAGCAGTCAACCTGATGCCGCTTGACCAGGGACGTGAACTAACTGTCAAATTGACTGACCTAAAAACCGCCAACGGCAACATTCTCCCCGCCAGGAACTGCGAAATCCGTATCTTGAAAAAATGGTATCAAGCCGGGACAACAAGTCTTAACCGTCCCGATGAAGGCGGCGAATGGGTAAGTGAATTACTTGTCAGAGATGATACCATGGTGAAACCCGACCACGAAAAACAGCGCAACATTCTGGTTCACCGCAATGATGGACCGGAACTAAAACCGCTGGTAATTCCGCGTTACACTTCACGGCAGTATTTTCTCACTTTCACGATTCCAGCCGAGCTGGCGCCAGGTGATTATTCCGGCAGCTTGAAAGTAATTTCCACCACCGACCAACGCGAACTTACGTCAGTACCAATTAACATTACCGTGCTGCCTTTAACCGTTGAGAAAACCGATTTTGTCTTCTCTATTTACTACCATGGTTCGCTTACCAATGGCAAAAACCCCAAGCAAGACGCGGTGAACGAAGCTGAATTGCGGCAGTTGGCCGAATACGGTCACAACAGCGTGTGTATTCAGGAAGGTGTCGAAACGCTTAAATCCGGCGCTGACGGCGAGACCGTCGAATATGATTGGACACTCGTCCGCAAGGCCATTGAATTACGCAAAAAACTCGGCTTGACCGCACCTACATTCATCATGGGCACCCACTGGCGAACTCCGGTAATTGAACCGTTCTGGGTTTTGGCCGGCGAGGCTATTGGTAAGCGAGATGAACAGGCGCTGCTCAAAGTGTTAGATTCAAAAAAATTAAAATACAGCGTCATCAATTACAATCGGGCAATGACTAAGTTGGCAGATGAATATAATTTCGGCACACTCTATTTTTATACCTGGGACGAACCCGGATACGATGCCACCGGCCGCGCCATGCGCGCCTGTAAAACGGTTGACCAATGGTGTTTGGATGGCGGTGGCAAAGCAGCCGCAGCCATTACCATGAACGGCGCGGTCGAACTAATTGGCAACCTTGATTTGCCGATACTCGATTCCGATACTGCGCAACTCGGCAAACTTCGCCGCAAATTGCCATTTGATAAATCCTGGGTTTACTGGCATCCACTCGAAAATCCTGCCGGCGATAGACTATTCGGCGGAATACTACTCTGGTATGGCGGCTATACCGGCGCGGCTTCATACGCCTATCAGGCACTTGGCGGCAAGGCCGAAGGCTGGGACGACTGGAATGCGCAAATACCCAATTGGCGCCCGGAACATTATGTGTATCCATCAGCCAACATAACCCCAGTGCCAACCTGGCAGTTAGCCGCTATGCGCGAAGGTTATGACGATACCCGCCTGCTGGAAATGATTGATCGAAGAGTCAAAAAAGCTGCTGCACTAAAGTTAAATCCGGCACAACAGGCGATCGTCGCAACTGCGGCAAAACTTGCCAATGAAACTCCAGAAAAATTCCAGGCCAGCTATATCAAGCTGCACAGCACGCTTAACGGTAATGATTTTAAAGCATTCCGCGAACAGCTTCTTGATACTTTGCTGGCAATTGACCAGGTGGTAAAGTGACTGGGCAACCAAGATAAAAGGAAAAAGATAAAAG
>CAZITV010000207.1:0-3712 GCA_964542255.1 uncultured Victivallaceae bacterium | reverse complement strand
ACCAATCGTTTGTCAATCAATGAAAGCGAATTGGTATAAAGAGCCAATTTGGCGGTGCAGACTTGTCAAACCTGTAAGACCTAATTAACCACAACAGCCCGGCGGCGACAGAGCACCGCCATCCATAACAGCTGAAACAAGAAGATGCCAGTAACTGGAAAACGCTGCACCGCGGAGCCAGCCGAAAACTCTGATGGAAATGTCAGGGGAAACCGGTCAGCAGATTGCGGTGCGGCTCATTTATCTTCTTCGCTTAGCTCAAAGATCAGCGCGATTTCGCGTGGTTTGCCGTCAGGCGGCGCCATCACTTGGCGCAGTGCCGTAAAGATACGTTCGACCGAATCGTCCATCAATTCAATATTACTGGGACGAATAATGCGGTGACCAACAATTCTACCATCGGAAGCAATACTGACCTGCACGGTTACTTCGGGTTTGCGGCCATTTAAAAGCCGGCGTTCCGGAGTATCCCAAAATCTTTTCAGGTAAGTTCCGAGATAATCTTCATAAGTGGCGGTAAATTCGCCGGTTCCTTTGCCGCCCGGGCCAATTGGACCGGTGGCAGGTGGACCGGTTCCGGCGCCCTTGCCGCTGCCGCCGCTGCCGGGCGGGCCGAGACGTTTAACCTGGTCAATATCTGCTGCGGAAGCGGGTTTAAAGTTTTTTGCCTGCTCTTTTTTCTGCGCCTCGGCGGTTTTCTGTGCGTTTTCGCGCTCTTCTTGTTGTTTTTTTATCTTTTTCATAATTTTATTAATATCTGAAACGACCCTGGGTTCATCGGGCGGTGGTTTAGGCAGATCGATGACAGGCTCTTTTACTGAAGGTTCTTTTACTATTGGCACCGGGATATTTGGCGTTGGCTCCGGCGGAGCGGGCGGGCCGGGATTACCTGGTGGCGGATTACCTCCGGGGACATTAGTGATTGCAGCGATTTTAGTTGGGATCATTTTTAAGTCAACGGTCATGACATCCGGCTTGGGTGGTTCAAGCATTTCTTCGATCATCACCGCGATAAACGGTGAAAAGATAGCGATGAGATGGGCGATGACAACGCCTTTGGTAATACGTTTGCGGGTGCGCGGCGTAACCAGAGCGGTGGTTTCTTCGGTGCGCGGCGCGGCATCTGTCATCTGAGGGATCATTGTAACTACCTTGACTTGGATTCGGCCTGAGTGACGAGCGAAATATTTTGGAATCCGGAATTTTTAATGGTACGCATTAGTTCGATAACTTCTTTATATGGCCGGCTGCCGTCGGCCCGCAGCAGCAGGGTTATTTTGGCATTCATCATTTTTAACTTGCGCAGTTCTTCAAGGAGTTGTTCACTGGAGATAGCCATTTTGTTATAAATGATTTTTCCTTCTTTGTCGATGGATACGGATTTATTTTCTTCCGGCACGTCCTTGGCATTGAGCTGCGGTGGAGTTACCGAGGTGCTGAACTCAATAATTGGCATCGTTATTATAAAAATAACCAGCAGGAAAAATGTGATATCAATCAACGGAGTCATATTGATTTCATCAATTGCTCCGTTTTGCGTGCGGCGTTTTCTCATTGACTATCCCCCAGACTCAGCGTTCGTTTTTATCAACTTCCAACTGTTCCAAATTAACTCTGCCCATAAATTCTTCAACAAAATTATCCATGTGGACAATCACGTTACGAATATTGGCAGTAATCAAATTATAACCGATTAATGACGGAATCGCCACCACCAGCGCAACAACAGTGGTTAATAACGCTCCGCTGATACCGGGAGCCAGCGCGCCAATTTCTGCCCTGCCCTGAGCGGCGATACCGCAGAATGCCACCATAATGCCCCAGACCGTACCGAGCAGCCCGAGGAACGGGCTGGCGCTAACAACGGTGGCGAGCATTCCAACCCGGCGTTCGAGGTCTTCGATTTGATAAGAAACTTCGCGTTCCATTGAAATACGTACTGCCTCTTTCTGAATATCGCTTAGTTTTTTATACTGATAGTGTTCCGGGGATGAAAGGAGTTGTTCCGGAGATACGGAATAGAAGTCGAGGAGTTTATCCATACCGGTTTTATAGACGATGGCGAGCGGGCACGGATTATTACGGCATTCGCGGTACATATCCGGCAGGTGCCGTTTGCGTTTCAATCCCTGCATAAACTGCATGGACAATCTTTTCGCGCGTGAAATAAAGAGACCACGTTCAATCATAATCGTCCAGGTAAACACTGAACTTATCAGCAATAGAATCACAAAAAACTGTCCCATGACATCGCTGTGTTTAAAAGCATAGGTCAACCCGGACGCTGACGCCAGTGTTGGAAACCAGCAAATTAACATAAAATCCTCCGAAATAAATAGTGTTATAATGCCAAAAACCGTTGTTCAATGGTTCCGGGCGCGAATACCCAAAATTGCATTAAAACACGGTTCATAATTTTAATAATTTAATATAGCAGGCTATATTATAAAATAAATAGCTAAAATTGTAAAAAGTATCAAAGAAAATTGATGAATAATTACAACGCTCCGTTGTTAGTTTGACATTAAGCGTTTTAATCTCGTAAAAAGGTGAATCAAATGGCAGAACTATTCCCAGTTTTGGGCTACGACATTGGCGGCACTAAAATCGCAGTGGGGCTTTGCACCGGCGACGGCAAAATACTTGGCAAGGCACGTATGGACAACAAGGACACTAATCCTGATGAAATTTTACCGCGCCTGGCGGATATAGGCAGGGATTTAATTAAATCCGCCGGCTTGACACATCATCAAATCAAAGGAATCGGCATCGCCGCCCCGTCCCCTTCGGATGTCCCAGCCGGAATTATAGTCGCGCCGCCCAACAATCCCTATTGGCGCAATGTTCATATCAAACAATATTTATCCGATGCACTCGGTATTGAAGCATATTTTGACAACGACGCCAATGCCGGGGTACTGGCGGAATGGTTCTGCGGCGCCGGTATCGGCAATAAAAATATTATTTACCTGACCATGAGTACCGGCGTCGGCGGCGGCATCGTTTTAAATGGCCGCCTCGTACAGGGACAGAACTTTTATGCCGGAGAAATCGGACATGTTGTGCTCGACATTAACGGACCGGCATGCAATTGCGGTTTACGCGGCTGTTATGAAGCCTACTGCGGCGGACGTGCACTGGCACAGCGGATGCAGCGGGAACTTGCCGGACAGCCCGACCACCCGATTATTAATTTTGCCGGCGGCAATATCGCGGATATAGATGTCGCTGCGCTGGTCAAAGCGGTCAATGCCGGCAACGGGTATGCGCTGGGACTCTGGGACGAAATGTGTTTACGCAATGCTCAAGCGCTGGGAATGCTGATTAATGCGCTGAATCCGGAAAAGATTATTCTGGGAACCATCGCCTGGGCAGCAGGTCCGCTCTTTTTTGATCCGGTCAAGAAATATCTGCCGCAGTTTTGCTGGGAACAGCCGCTCAGCGTATGCGAATTGGTCGGCGCCAAATTAAAACATGACATCGGCTATTATGCCGGCGCCGCGGTTGCGTTGAATGCGCTTTATGAACGCGGTCAATATTCACCGCCGCACCAAGCATAACTGCGCGGCTCATACCGATGGCGGCAGCGGGGCACAGCTATCAGGCTAAGCCGATATGCGCCAATTACAACTAATACCAAACCGTGAAGGACTGAGAGCAAACCTTGGAACACGGTTGTGACGGAGCACAACCCCATAGCTATCAAGCTAAG
>CAZITV010000206.1:0-3734 GCA_964542255.1 uncultured Victivallaceae bacterium | reverse complement strand
GCATCGCCGCGCATTCCGCCTTGTAACGTTCGGAGAAAAATGAAAAAGCATAATGTTCTTGTTTTTTGACATCCGGCGGGGCGCTGTCGAAGCGAATGAAGTGGGTAGTTACAATCAATGCTTCGCCTTTGTCATTGCGGATTATATCATCGGGATTATTGAAGCCGAATTCCGGATATTCGCCAAAACCAAGCCAAATGATAATTTTGGAATCCGGATTGGCTTTTAACGGCGCGGTCATCAGTTTTTCCACGTCCGATTTATCATATTCATTCTTACCGCGCCAAAATTCGCGCATGGATTTAACCGGACTGACGTAGCCTAGCGTAGAGGGGAACGCTCCCAAATTCGCATACGTAACCACCGTTTTTAAGCCGGCCTTGCTGAACATCGCAAACTTTACCTCATCATTCAAATCGGCAAAACCGCAGCCGGGTAAAAACGCGTTTGGCGCACCATCAACCAGTACTACCGGACGACCGGCCTTATCTTTTCCCAGCTCCGCCTCCGATGCTGAAATGGAAAAAGAAGTTAAAGCCACTAGAGTCACGACAATAAAAACCCACTTGTTGAATAACATAAGAATTACCTCTGAATTTGTTACTTGAATTGTTTGATGCGGTTACTGTTGAATAAATTTTGCGGTCTGGTTAATTTCCGCATCGTTCAAAACCCGGTCAAATACCACTACGTCGAGCAAAAAACCTTCTTGTGGTTTATTGCCGACCTGCATTGGCACCGCCAGCGCATCGCCACCGAAACTGCTCACCGGGGCGATATTTTTTTTCTCATTCATCACTACGCCGTTGAGCATCATCCGCATAATTTTATTTTCCGCGTCATAACGGTAAACGAAGAGGCTTTCCTGATTAAGGTAGCGGTCTTGAGGCGCGGCAATGATATTGGCGAGTTCATTATAAGCGTACATACCGGCCGTTAAAAACAGTCTGGGCACTCCAGCACCACCATTACTCGCGTTGCCGCACAAACCAAAATATTGAGACTGCGGCACACTGCGCATAAAAATTGTGAAACTTTTGCCCGCTAAAAATTGTTTGGAAAATCCGGGAATGCATAGACCGCTGCCGGCAGGAAAATGCACCGCAGCGCCGCCGGCGGGCGAATTCGCCACATACACCGGTGCAGTCAGTTTAGTAGTAGGGATATTTACCAAGTCCTGACCAACCGTTGCCGGCCACTTTGTCACTTTGGCTTCGTTTTGCAGTTTATCCAAACTTTTAATGCTGATGACTAGCACCGCTCCCTTAAGTTCGGCAGCTTCCTCGGCGTTAATGATGACTCCAGAAATTACCCCGGCGATGGTTAACATACTCACGATAAGTTTTCTCATTTTTTCCTTTACGGTTACTACAAACTTTTTATGGTGCAATAATTATTCTATATTCTGATATCTTAAATTGTGCTTATTACTTATTTTAAATCGGAAAAACACCAAAATTAGTTGGTTGAGCAATAATCACATTGCAATTCCTGATGTCGCCATTATAGCGCTTATTGACGCCAACGTGTGCATCTAAATATAAGGTGTTTGCGCTTTTATTGGAATGCGGGAACCCTATCCGGTTTTGACCTCCCGCAACATACCAGAATGTGTAGGCACCGAGACCTGTTTCATTTTTGTCAATCAAGTTAATGATTGTCGAAGGTTTTTTAATCGTAATTATTTTTTTCATAGTAGTAACGCCGGATGTTACATTTAGTGCGCCCATATCGTTATTCATTATATATGAAGCTACACCAAGCGTGTTAATCGGATTTTTACGATTAAATTCATCTGATGGACAGCGAATAAGTTTTCTGTAGTTCAATAGATCAGGTAAATAACTTTTTAGAAAATATGGCTTGGCTGAACTGTCTCCGGCAATCCAGTTTATCGCATTTGTCGGCGCAGGATAAGTGATGACGGTCGGAACAATAAAATCTTGACTGTCATTTATGTATTGCGCTTCCGCCAAACCTAACTGCTTTAGATTATTGGTACAATCTATTGAGCGTGCTTTGTCTCTGGCCTTCGTTAGCGCCGGCAGCAGCATCCCCGCCAAAATCGCGATTATCGCAATCACCACCAGCAGTTCAATCAGCGTAAATCCGAACGATATCACCTGTTTTTGAGTCGATCTTAACATGATTTTCTACCTTTCATTTTTTGGTTTACTTTTTACTGGTTAATCTAACTACTCTTAATTATAGTGTATGTATCGTAAAATGTAAACAGCAAAAAATGGACATTTACTAATATAAATGGACAACTTAACTTTTATTTATCTTTTTTGAATATTCGCGCGGCGTCATTCCGGTATATTTTTTAAAGAAGTGAAAAAAATAAGAATCACACTTAAAGCCGAGCGTGTCGGCAATTTCTTTGACTGAGAATTTTGAATTATAGAGCATTTTTTGAGCTGCATTCAATTTGCGCTGAATAATGTATTGACCAATAGAACTGCCGGTCTGTTCGGTAAAAACGCGGTTAAGATGACGTGTTGAAACATTAAATTGTTTAGCAAGGAATTTGACATGATTTTGATGTGACAGATTTTCTTCAATAAATTGTTTGGCCGAGCCTGCCAGAATGTCCCGGTCATAAAAAATTTTGTGTTCATCACTGTTTTGACGGAGTTGCTCAGCAAAAAAATGGGCAAAAAGTTTAAATAGAAACTCATAAATATAAAAATTAATTTTGCCAACAAAAACATTGCTGGCTGAATTTAACTCTTTAAGCAGTTTTTCTTCAAAATCGTTCAAAAATTCCACATGCTCAAAACAACAATTTTTGCCTCTAAGATAATTCGTAACTTCATTTAAAAACAATTCACCGCGATGATTCTGCGGCGATAAATCTAAGAGAAAGCCGATAATATTTGAGACACATCCTTGCGATATCCGTATATGGTTGGTTTCTGCCGGGATGAAAATAAAATTTTTATTTTCGTCTGAAACTATTTTCAGCTCTTTGCCGAGCTGATAACCCATTTTGCCTTCAATCATCCATGATAGTTCAACAAAGCGGTGCTGATGCTCAAATATTTCATTTCTGGAATACTCTTTGGTAAAGTGAAAAACCACCGGTTGGATTTTTAAACCGCCCAGAAGAATCGGACTGAACTCGGAAGTACAGTGACTGAGAATCTTATTGTATAGAAATACCTGCTCCATAATATCCACTCAAATACCGGCAATAATACCAATTCGCTTTCATTGATAGACTCTCGATTGATCTTCGGCGCCGATTTTTGCCATAAATCCTCGTACGATATCTATATCGCCCTGCGGCTTAGGAGTCGTTCAAAAATAACTGGTACTTTCTACTGGTGTCTCGGTGGCACTTTCGGCTTTGCCGGTTCGTTACAAAGCTGCGGCTTTGCTCCTCTCCGGCAACCCCGAAATTTCTCCCCCGATACCCTTAGTACAAAAATACCACTTATTTCTTTACAACTCCTTATAACCAAAATCCATCGCCAAATTCCTAATCGTTATTGTCTATGACTGATCACTCATTGGTATAAGGTTTAAACTCTGTATCAATATAAACGCTTCCTTGCCGATTACAATACGTCATTCGCCTTCACCACAAACGGTTGATTACTATACGATACAGTTGGAATTTCCAGACCGTTAACAATATTCCGCCAATCAGTTTTCTGCATTTTATCCAATTCCAAATTAACGCTGTTGTTCGAAAAGGCAGGTTTGTCCTGCTTTAAGATCCAGCGTGT
>CAZITV010000205.1:0-3745 GCA_964542255.1 uncultured Victivallaceae bacterium | reverse complement strand
TTACCAAAATGTTTTTTTGGGATTATCAATATTAAGGAAGACAATGATGGTATTTGCTAACGAAGTCGAACTCGATCAGGCATTATCGATGCCGTCACCGCGATTGATTGCAATGATGCAGCGTTTGCCTGGCGATATCACTATTCTCGGCATCGCCGGAAAAATGGGGTTAACACTGGGACGCCGTGCTATCAATGCCATCAATGCCGCCGGAGTCAAAAAAACAGTTTTCGGTGTCTCCCGCTTCAGTGCCGCCGGTGACCGCGACAAACTTGAAAAATGGGGCATAAAAACGATCAGTTGCGACTTGCTGCGGCGCGATGAGGTGAATAAACTGCCAGTAGTGCCGAATGTGATTTTTATGGCAGGCAAAAAATTTGGGACAGTCGGCGACGAGGAGAGCACTTGGGCGATGAATACGCTGGTGCCCGGTAATGTTATTGAGCACTTTAAAAATACTAATATCGTTGTATTTTCAACTGGCTGCGTTTATCCTTTGGTCGGAGTTAATCACAGCGGCTGCGATGAGCAGGTCGCCGCAGCGCCAATCGGCGAGTACGCGCAATCGTGTCTGGGGCGAGAACGAATATTTCAATACGGCGCCAAAAACTATGGTATCAACGTACTGCTATACCGCCTTAATTATGCGATTGATATGCGTTATGGTGTCCTGCATGACATCGCTCAGCAGGTATTCCGTGGTGAGCCGGTAAATAATAACATTGGATATTTTAATGTTATCTGGCAGGGTGATGCCAATGATATAGCTTTGCTATCGTTGGAGCATTGTACTTCGCCCGCCGCTATTTTAAATGTTACCGGAGTTGAGATTGCGGCAATCAAAACTATCGCTGAAGCATTTGGTAAACTTTTTAATCAACCCGTAACCTACACCACCAGCAGCAGCGAATTATGTTACCTTAGTAATGCCGCCAAAATGGCAAAATTATTCTATCCGCCAACTGTGTCGATGGCAATGATGATTGAAGCCCAGGCGGATTGGCTGCGGCGCGGCGGCGCTTCGCTTGGCAAACCAACTCATTTTGAAGTTAATACAGGGAAGTTTTAGGCAATGAAAAAAATTAGTGATATAGACGCAGGCGTTTTAAAAATTGTTCGCCATGGCACAGTTATTCCGGCGCAGCCGTTGGCGCTGGACGAAAACCGCCGGTTTCAGCCGCTGCATCAACGTGCTTTGTGCCGCTACTATATTGATGCCGGTGCCGGCGGTATTGCCGTTGGGGTGCATTCTACACAATTCGAAATCCGCCATCCCGATATCTCCTTATTTGAACCCGTGTTGCGTGAAACGGCTAAATTTATTGATCAGTGGTGTGAACAGCGTGGAAAGAAAATTCTTAAAGTAGCCGGTATTTGCGGAAAGCTCCAGCAGGCGGAATATGAAGCTGGGTTCGCAGTCAAACACGGCTACGATGCCGGATTGCTGAGTATGGCAGCTTATGCTCACGATTCCATTGATGAGATGCTCAAGCACGCCGCCGCTATCGCAAAAATCATTCCGGTTATCGGCTTCTATCTGCAACCCGCTGCCGGCGGCAGAATATTGCCTTACGAATTTTGGTGTGAATTCGCCCAAATTGACAATGTTCTGGCGATAAAAATGGCACCGTTTAACCGCTATCAAACCTTAGACGTAGTTCGTGCCGTGGCTGAAACCGGCAATGATATTACCCTCTACACCGGCAACGATGATAATATTCTAATTGATCTTTTAAGTGAATACCATATTGCCGGGAAGCGGTTGCGGATTCGCGGCGGTCTGCTCGGACATTGGTGCTGCTGGACTAAAAAAGCAGTGGAGCTACTGCATGAGGTGCATTCGATCACTGGCGCTATCCCAGCAGAAATGCTTACCCGTAATATTCAGATTACCGACTGTAATGCCGCATTCTTTGATTCGGCGCATAACTATGCCGGATGTATTCCGGGCATTCATGAAGTGTTGCGCCGTCAAGGTTTACTGCAGGGGACGTGGTGTTTGAATCCGAATGAGCAGCTTTCTCCTGGTCAAGCGGAAGAGATTACCCGTGTATATGACAGTTATCCGCATCTGCACGATGACGAATTTGTCGCGCAAAATCTGCATACCTGGCTGAACGATTAATTTAAAAATGCTATTCAAGCTAATACCAACTGGTATGGCAATCACTTCAATTTATACGGTACACGTTTATTGGAATGAAACGTTTATCTGCTTTAAGGTGTCATCTCAATAGTTCTGCCATTTTACAAAACTGCTGAGGCGATATTTCGCCAGGCCTGGCAGAGGGTTTTATACCAAGTTCATCAAGTGCAGCGGATAATTTATATTCCGGATATTTCGCCAATAACGGCTTAAATATCTGTTTTCGTTTTTGTGTAAAAGCAATTTTAATCAGCGCAAATATCTCGGTGCGGATATCGCTTTGCGGGATATTGTCTCTCAAAGTGAATTGAACAATGGCTGAGTCAATATCAGGCTGCGGGAAAAAAACTTGAGGCGGCACCATTCTTAAAATTTTAACTTCATATAACAATTGAGTGCGCGCTGATAATGAACTGTATTCGCTCTGATTGGTTTTAGCAGCAATGCGCAACGCCATCTCTTTCTGCAGCATAAAAATCATTCGTTGCGGTGGCACTTCAAGTTCAAGCATTTTTGAAATGAAAATACTGCTGATTGAATATGGTAAATTAGCGATAGCTTGAAAATTACGAATATCTTTCAGTAGAGCAGGATAATCTACCTTGCAGGCGTCAGCTTTAAGCAAAGTAAAGTTATTAAACTGTGCTGATAATTCGCGATGCAGAAAATCATACAAGCGATGGTCAAATTCTACAGAGAAAACCGTTGCGCCCGCATTCAATAAACCGCGGGTTAAAACTCCAAGACCTGGACCAACTTCCAAAACAATATCGCTGGGTTTAACGGCAGCGCTGCGCAAAATGAAATCCAAGAGATTAGCATCAACCAGAAAATTCTGTCCCAACATTTTTCCGGGATGCAAATTTATCGACTCCAGGACAGCGGAGAGTTCTTTTTTATTCATGGGTTATTTTAGTGTTAATATAGTAACAAATTAAAGTCTGCTAAAAATTGCAGCATCCGCCCGAGCACTTGTGTTTTTTAGACTCAGTGCAGCTGTCGCGTGCCGGACAACCTTTGTCACCGGCAACCGAGGCGGCAAATACTGAAAGTTTGCGCTCAACTTTTAGTGAACCACATTTCACACAAGGCGGCTTTTCCTGATTGTTTTTTACCAAACGTTCAAAGTTAGCACGGCATTTCAAACACATATACTCATATATTGGCATACGTTACCTCACATTCATGATCTATTTTATAAAACTTTACTAATCGTGCAGTCAAGTCTTTTTTGAGTTTTGGCGACTTAAGCTCATCATGCGCAACGTTGCTACGCCGGATTTCGATTAAAATCGTCAAAATCTTCAAAAAATCCTGCAAAACATCAATTCAAAATAGTTTTGCAATTACCTCATCAGTCAAAGTGTCCAATATCTGTCTCCATTAAAAAACTTGAGGAACATATTTAAAAACTACTCTAATAATGAAAAATATCAACCGGCGCTACACATTTTTTCTTGACTAATGCATTAGTCAAGTTATTCTTATACACAGAACCCTATGAAAATAAATTATTTATTCTGTGCGCACCTTGTACTGAGCAGCATTCTAAAAGATAGTAAAGATTGCACAGATTTTGAGTTTGGGTTTGTATTCTGA
>CAZITV010000204.1:1580-3756 GCA_964542255.1 uncultured Victivallaceae bacterium | reverse complement strand
GGGGCAAGGCAAAAATCAAATAGCCGAAATATAGTTGTGGTGAATGATATTGCCGCCAGCAATATCATACTCCGCACAAGTTATTGACTTTTTTGTTCTTGGAAGTGCGATGTGCTGGATATCGTCAATTCGGCGGCGGTAGATTTGACCTATTAGACTTATAGTGACTCATCAGGCACAGCAGCCCGCCCTCTCAGAGCGAGGGCACTACAACAGAACACCACTTGCGGTGTATGATTTTCGCAAGAAATGAAATCCACCGCATTTGGTTTTATTTCGTGTCAATTTGTGCCATTCGTGGTAGAAAATGTATTTCCCCCTCTGTGCTCTCGGTGTTCTCTGTGGTGAAAACGGCTGTTTTTTGCTCCACGGCTCCTTATTCGTTGGTATCCAAATATTTGAGGAAACGTTTTTTATCGCTGGATTTCATATATGCTTCGGCGCCAGTTATAATACCGCGGTCGAGAAGACTTTGCAAATTACCATCCATCGAACTCATCCCTATCCCTTTATTGCCCTCAATAATACTGATTAAGTTTGAGATTTGACCTTCGCGAATAGTATTGGGAAGACCTTCAGTCCAGAGCAGCACTTCATGGCAGGCCACGCGCCCGTGACCATCAGCGGTGCGGCATAGGAGTTGAGAAACAACCGCCTGCAGCGATTCAGCCAACATCGTTCGGATTTGTGATTGTTCGTCTGCCGGGAATGCGTCAATAATTCGGTCAATTGTTTTTGGCGCATTATTGGTATGCAGAGTTGCGAAAACCAACATTCCGGAGGAGGCGCAGGAAAGCGCTAAGCGGATTGTCTCCAAGTCACGCATTTCGCCAATCAGAACGATGTCCGGGTCAGAGCGCATTGCGCCGCGAAGTGCTCTGGCGAATGAATTACTGTGAATGCCGACTTCACGGTGGACAATGATGCTGTTTTTATTTTGGTGCACGAATTCAATGGGGTCTTCGATGGTTATCAGATGTTTATTTTCGTGAATATTGATATGGTCAATCATTGCCGCCAGGGTGGTAGATTTACCGCTGCCGGTCGGACCAGTAACCAGAATCAGCCCATTTTTTATCTCACATATTTTGGCCAATACGGGTGGCAGCTTTAGTTGTTCGATGGTGAGGATTTTTGATGGAATCTGACGCAGCACCGCCGCCATACCATTGTAGTTATATAAATAGTTTGTACGAAAACGCGCCAGACCTGGGATTTCATGGGCAAAGTCAACGTCGTGCGTCTGCATAAATTTATCCCAGCGGATTTTGGGACAAATTTCATGCAAAATTTTTTCCATTAATTCTGGTGTAATTACGTAGTTTGTAAGTGGTTCCAAATCTCCGTGCACGCGTATTTTTGCCGGGAGGTTAATTGATAAGTGCAAATCCGAACCTTTTTTCTCAAGCATCGCGCGCAAGTATTCATCTATAAGTGCCATATTACTCTCCTGCGTTGATTATCATTATTTCTTTTTGTTTTCGGCCGCGTATTTTTTAGCTTCAATGATTGCCGCTTCGTCTCTGAGTTGTTTTATCACGGCCTTGTCTTTCATGTTGCTTTCGGCCATCGCTGCGGTTATTCTTCCAGCCTTAAACAAGTTTAATAAATTGCTGTCAAAAGTGCACATCCCGGATTTCGCGCCAGTCTGCATTACACCCTTAAGATGGTGGGTTTTGCCTTCTGAAATAATATTGCCGATAGCCATCGTGTTAATGAGAATTTCATAGCTGACCGCAAGTTTACCGTCAATGCCGGGGAGAAGTTTTTGACAAATAATCCCGCGCAGACTGCCGGCGGTCATCGCTCTGATTTGCGGCTGCTGCATCGGCGGGAAAACGTCGAGCAGACGGTTCAACGTGTTCGCCGCGTCACAGGTGTGCAGCGTGCCAATAACCAAGTGACCCGTTTCAGACGCGGTAATCGCGTTTTCAATAGTTTCAAGGTCATGCAGTTCACCGATAACAATAATATCCGGGTCTTCACGCAGCGCCCCTTTTAATGCAGTACTATAGGAATTGGTATTTCTGCCAACTTCGCGTTGAGTAACATTGCAATTTTCTGAAGGAATTAAAATTTCGATAGGGTCTTCAACGCAGATAACATGGTCATGGCGTTTTTTGTTAATCGCGTTAACCATGGATGCCAGAGTAGTAGTTTTCCCACACCCCAATGG
>CAZITV010000204.1:0-1480 GCA_964542255.1 uncultured Victivallaceae bacterium | reverse complement strand
ATAATTTTCAATTCAGCACGAATAAAAGGCACTGAGGCTGCGGAAAGATGCAGGTCGCTGGCGCCAAAATCCCGCAAAAATTGCAGATATGAAACCATTAGTGCGGCGACATCATCATCACTTAATTTGCTGACGTTGTCAAGGGATGGAAGTCCGGACATGTCAGTTGGCGCCTGACTTTGCTCCACCGCATCGGCAGCAGTGCCGGTTGCCGCCGCGGGTTGGCTGCCCCCCACTGTACTAGCTGCTGGATCGGCAAAGATTGATGGAATACTGCCCGTTGCTGCCTGTTCTGCCGCGAATGAGAGCAGCGCCTGGAAATATTCCAGTAACTGGTTTAACTGTTCTTCTTCCAGGACTCCGGCTTTTTGGTTCAACACTTCCTGAGCCATTTGAGTGGAAATGCAGTCACCGCCAAATTGATTTACAATATTATGGCACTCCGTCAGCGTCATTATATTATTTTCGACAATGCCGGAAATAAACCATTGCAGTTCCAGATTCATATATTTTGCATCCTTTTATTATCTGCCGCGTGAAACTACCTTTTGCAGTTCAACTTGAAATTCTTTGATGTCTTCATCGGTATATTGGCCAACTACGTTATTTAAACCTAACCGTCCGGTTTGGTCAATCATCCATTCAGCGGTAACTCCTGATGCAAAAACCACAGTGCCGCTGGCAATGACGCCGGGACGTGCTAATTTGCTCATTTCAACAATAGTTTTTCCCGGTACTGCTGCTGCTTCTGCGGGCTTCTTTTCTTCAACAGGTGGTACGGGATCTTGTTTTTTCCATTCAATGCCGTCCAGTTCAGATGCGAGAATGCGTAATTCCAAAAAAGTCATTTTAACTTTAAAATTTTCAACTATGAGTTTTTGAATGTCATTTAATGCGATGCCGTTATTAAGTTGTTCGGCTATGAATTTTTTTAACTCTATTTTATCCATTTCCCCATTCCTTATTGTTAAGAATATTTCTTCTGTTTATATAACTTTTGCTAAGCAAACTTTTAACTTTAGCCGTCTTATAGCGATAAAACATCTGGCAATCTACCATAAAAACTTATTCAAAAGATACTTTTGAAATCAGCTTTTACAATTCAAATTACTTACAATAACATTTTTATTAAAATTCTGCAACTTAGAACCGTTGCTTTTTATAATATTATCTGTTTAATTGTAATCGGTCAGTAGGTGTCTAGTACTCTGTAAAACTAAAAATTGCGGAGATTTTGAAAGTTGGTTGGTATTCAGGAATATATTCTGAAGTTATTTATTTGGTCAATTCAAGTGCTGGTCAAAACTCTAACCGGAAAATATAAAAAAGTCAAAGAAAGACCCATTGAACTTATTGACTATTAATTAGAACTGGCTAAATTAACAGGTATTGGGGAATGGTTCTTGAAGGTCAGGAACTTCATACTCTCATGCAACCCGATTAAATGAGTAATTAAGATATGCTGACAGGAAATTTAAAA
>CAZITV010000203.1:0-3759 GCA_964542255.1 uncultured Victivallaceae bacterium | reverse complement strand
TGGATATTCTCCCGCCTGGCGGGATCCCGCGGATGCGGGACGGACATTGGATATTTCCCGATTCCCAACTTTCCGCGTTCCCTTGGACATTGGATATTTCCCGCGGATGCGGGACGGATATTGGATATTCGATCTTTAGCTTGACAGCAATATCCCGCACCGCAACTGCCGGCCGGTATATTTACGGTACGAATCAGACCATTTGGGGCAGTTACTCCAGGATTGTAAGAAAAATCAAAAAATAGTTTTACAATCTGCTCTTGAATTTTAATTTTAAACGGTTATTTTTCTTGAGTAATGATATTTGAAGTTGATTATGGCTAAGCAGAATTGCTCTTACGCTCCCCGCGGGAATAGCACAGCAGCCATTAACTACTAACATGAGAGCCTGATATTATGAATATTTTGCAGCAAGCACAAGCAGGGATAGTCTCGTTAAGCGTCATTGGACGGCTTGACGCGGTTTCGGCCATTGACGCGGATCGGGAATTCAGCAAAGTTCTTGAAGCCGATAATGACAAACTGTTGATAAATCTCGCGCAGCTTGAATATATCAGCAGCGCCGGCTTGAGAGTCCTATTGGTGGTGGCAAAAAAAATTCAGCAGAAGGGCGGCAAGGTGGTGTTATGTTCGATGCTGCCTAACGTGACCGAAGTATTTGAAATCAGCGGTTTTTCGTCAATATTTAAAATATTCGCTACTCCGGCAGAAGCTGAACAATTCCTGCGCGGCTGAACAGCGCCGCAGCCTATTTTTATAGAGTATTCATATTCCGGGACAGGTTATGACATCTGTCCCTTTTTTATTTTTAGCGGTGGTTTGCTGCGGCGTACTGCCGTCAGCGGGCGGGTTTGGGCAGATTTATGCCATTGCCGCGGGTCAAGCTGATAAAAATTGCGCAGCGCACGGTAAAGTTTGGGATGCTGCTGTCCCATCGCCACCGGCATGCAAAAAAATGTTTCTGATGCAACCGCAAAAAATTCAGCCTCGTCAAGTGTGCCATATTCATCAATAACATCCTGAATTCCCGCTGCAGTTTCCCGCCGCAGTTTTTTTAATTCTGATTGAATGGTCTTTTGCCACTGCAGTCCGGCGGTGCGGTCGCTGATAATGGGAATACCATCAGCGGCGCCGTTCGATTGGTCGAGCTGGTGTGCAAATTCGTGGATGATAGAATTACAGCCGAGCCGGATCCGGCGGCTCTCTTCTCGAACAGCATCCCAGGCGAGAATTACATCGCCGTGCTGCCAAGATTCGCCAATTTTTTCACTGTAGCCGCCGCGTACGCATTGGCTGCCGCAGGGCTCAATGTCTTCGGCGTTAAACGCGGTCGGATAGAGTAAAACGGAGTGGAGCAGGGGATAACAGTCAAACGGTTTATTTAACAGCAGTAAGGCGGCATGGAAAGCCACAATGAGGCGCATCCTATCAGTGATTGCCAATCCTGCACAACCTTCAAAAGATTTCTCGCGAATAAATCGATTGATTAGGTTATGCAGTTCCGGCTTATTGACTTCTGGAATCAATCGGTACAGAGCGCAATTGTCATTTAGTAATTCTATCCATTGCAGCGGAAAATCCAGCATGACGGAATTTTCCGGAGCCTTGCGCAAGACAAATATAATGACTCCGAGAGTGAGCAGCGCGGGTATGGTTACCGCCAACAGCGTATTCCAATCCATCTCCTTGCCCTCTTGAAAAACATCAGGTATGGCGCGGAACAATGGTCGTTTACCACTGCCCTGCGCCAGGCGGCAACTTTGCGGAAAATTATTTAATCATCCCGGATTTTCTGGCGAAATTAAAAATACCGCCGGCATCAATTACCTCTTTTACCGCGCCCAGATCCCGGGTGGGATAGGATTTATTGTTTTTACACAATTTTATAGTTTTGCGGTCAAGGTCAATTTCCACTTCATCACCGGTTTTTAGTATCTTATTCAAATCGTCATTGATTTCAACCGGATAGACTTCGCCGGTGGCGATGCAGTTGCGGAAGAAAATGCGGGCAAATGATTTTGCAACAACAGCGGTGCAGCCGGCGGCACCCAAACTAATGGGGGCGTGTTCGCGGCTGGAGCCGCAGCCGAAATTATTACCGCCAATAACAATTGGATACTCGGTTTGGGTCTTGCCCTTAGCAATATACCTGGTTTTGTATTCATCCGGCAGGCCGCACAAAGCATAACTGCCGAGTTTTTGGTATTCGTCTTTGATGGTAGGGACAAGGTTGAGATACTGAGCAGGAATAATCTGGTCGGTATCAATGTTGTCGCCGGCGATAAATACCTTGCCTTTAATAATATTTTTCTTAGCCATGTTATGCCTCATTTCAAAAATTCACGTGGGTCGGTGATGTGACCGGTCAGCGCTGACGCCGCCGCGGTGTATGGAGACGCTAGAATCGTTTGCGAATTCTTAGATCCCATCCTGCCCGGAAAATTGCGGTTAGTGGTGCTGATACAAACTTCATCATTATTGCAGCGGCCGAACGTATCAACCGGTCCGCCTAAACAGGCGGCACATGACGGCGGCGCCGGAGGAAGGCATCCGGCATCCTTAAAAATCCGCAATAGTGATTTTCTGCCGATTTTTACCAGCTTCAGTGCTTGTTCTACTTCGACAGTCGCCGGCACGATAAAAGTGTCAACCGCCACTTTGCGGTTGTTGAGAATTTCAGCAGCGAAAACAAAGTCAGTAATTTTGCCGCCGGTGCAGCTGCCGATGTAGGCGCGGTCAATTTTCACCTTTGCCGCAGCCTTCGCACTTTTGACGTTGTCCGGGGAGAACGGCAATGCCACTACCGGTACAAATTTTTCAGCCCGGTATTTTTTTATCATCATATAATTGGCATCATCGTCACTGTAAAAACATTTAAACTTTTTGCTGGTTTTGGTTTTGACATAATTAATGGTCTTTTCGTCAGGAGCGATAATCCCGTTTTTGCCGCCGGCTTCAATCGCCATATTGCAGATGGTCATCCGTTCCTCAATACCCATATTTTCGATGGTGGAACCGGCAAACTCCATCGCACAGTAGGTCGCGCCATCCACGCCAATATCGCCAATTATCTTCAGAATAATATCTTTGGCGGTAACCCCAACCGGTAATTCGCCGTCAATAACAAATTTAATGGACTGCGGCACTTTGATTAACAGTTTGCCGGTACCCATCACAAAGCCGGCATCAGTATTGCCGATACCTGTGGCGAAAAGCCCCAGTGCACCGTGAGTGCAGGTGTGAGAATCGGTGCCGAACAGCACTTCTCCCGGGCGGCAATGCCCTTTCTCTGGCAGCGTCACATGACAGACACCGGAATATGACGCGTCGGCAGGGTCATAAAAGTACGGCAGCTTCTGTGCTTTAACAAATTCACGCAGCGCATCCACATTGCGGTGACATTTTTCGTCTGCGGTGTAGATGTAATGGTCAGGAATAATCGCAATGCCTTTTTTGTCCCAAACCTTGGCATCTTCGCCGAATTCGCGTTTAAATACACCAATAGTGCCGGGTCCGCAAACGTCGTGAGTCATCAGCACGTCCGCGTTGACCCAGATATTTTCGCCTGGGCTAACCGCCTTTTTGCCTGACGCGTGCGCCAAAATTTTTTCTGTAATCGTCATTCCCATTTTCAGTGCTCCCGAAAAAGTTAAAATTGGTTAAATATCAACTGAGGTAGTTGCAAAACTATTTTTGAATTGAGTTTTGTAGGATTTTTCGAAGTTTTTGACGAATTTAAGCGAAATCAAGTGTAGCAGC
>CAZITV010000202.1:0-3766 GCA_964542255.1 uncultured Victivallaceae bacterium | reverse complement strand
CGCTGTTTGACCTGCGCGCCGGTCAGGAGTGGACACCGTATTACCACAGCCCCATCGCCTGGAGAGGCATTGTTCAGCTGCGCGCGGCGCACATGGGAATAACTACCGACCCGGCATTTAAAGACAATATTCTGTTCTTGTTAAACGCTATTCCAACCAAACACCAATTAAAACAAATTGAGGCACTAAAAGCATCACCGCAATAACTCTGCTCAGTGGGAATCTTGCAAATCTACACATAATTAACCGTTTATTTTCGCAAAATATGCCTCGCATTCATGAGAAATGCAAATTAATCGCTGACTGGATTATCATTTACTATTTCAACCCGGAAAAAATGGCAATTCCACGGTTCAAGCGCGATATAAATACCGTGGCCAAACAGCTCACTGCCGGACCGTTCATAGCTGACATCAGATAATAGATCCGTCAAATGCAGTGTCGTACCAGAAAGTTCATCCTGGTTGAGCCGCAGCAGCCCCTGCGCCGGGCGGTCAGAGTAATTGATAACGATTAGATAACCGGTTGCCGCAGTGTCAGTCCGCCAGTACCACGCCAGCAGCTGCGGGTGCGGTGTGCAGTCGGCACACGTGCGAATCTCGCCCATGCACCAGTGTCCGTTACGGAAAGTTTCATCATTGGTAACGGTTAGCAACTGCCGGTAAAAAAGTTGCAATTCGGAATTGGTTTCTTCCGGCGGGCGCTTTGCCAGGAATACTGGTACACGTTTTTTTCTGCCCTCAAACTGACCATCGTGAAAAAGCCGTGCGCCGGGCAGCGTCGCCACCATTACTGCCGCCATTTTTTCTGACTCGACTGAAAATGAGCTGGCGGCACGTGGTTCATCATGGTTTTCAATGAAGCGTATCAATTTGTTTTGGTATGACATTTCTCCGAGCAGGTGGCTGCGGATATCATCGGTGCGGTGATGTTCCATACGGTCATAGAGTTTTTTGTCATAACAGAAGTCAAAACCCTGTTGCTGCAGCTCCCATTCAAGCTCCCAGTATGCTTCGGCGATAAAAAGAAAGTTGGGGAAAGTTGACCTAACCGTTTGGATCAACACCTGCCAATAATCTTCGGCCGGTTTTTGTCCGGCGCCGGTGCCCCAGGTATTTTCAAAAATATTATTCAGCATCAACATTGCCATGTCGCAGCGCACGCCATCGCACTGAGCGGCAATTCCTGTTAACGTGTCCGCCGCCGCCCGCCTTAAATCTGCATTAAAGGCGTTAAGTTGAACTACATCAGGCCACGCCGGAAAAAATGGGTCGCGTCCCAGTGCCAGTATATTTTCTCCAATCTTGATATAGGAAGACGAATTTTGCCGGATATCACTTTCGGTGCCCCGAATAAAGTATTGCGGGTGCGCCACCGTCCACGGATGGTCCGGAGCAACGTGATTCGGGACGAAGTCAAGAATGAGTCCGATTCCGCGCCTGGCGAGCATTTTTCTGGCACTGGCAAGAGCTGAGGTGCCGCCGAAAGCTGTGTCAACATTATAGTTTTTCACGCAGTACGCTGAGCCAATCAGATCACTATCCTGGAAATCGGGCAGTACCGTTTTAAATTCAGACATCAAGTTTTGGTTGGACGATGCAATCTTGACTCCAGCCGGGCTTCTTTCCCAGACCCCCATAAACCAGACTGCGTCAATGCCGAGCGACTCCAGATAATCCCATTCCGCCTCGACTACCGTGGCAAGAGTAACGTTTGTTTGATATTTGGCGCTTAGTTCATTGAGCCAAACCGCGGTGTTTATCTCGTATATGACGGGATATTTAGAGCGTATTTTCATTTCATTCACACCTAATTGGGTATGAGGCAGTATCGGATGGTGATATAGATACTGGCAATAACCATACTACCCAGCGTAACCGGAAAACCATAACGGAAAAAATCCCGTGCGGTAATTTTGACCCCGCTTTTTTCCGCCAGACCGGCTGTAACCAGATTGGCGGCGGCTCCGACAAGCGTGCCGTTGCCGCCCAAACATACCGCCAAGGCAAGCCCCCACCACATCAGCTCGGTCATGGCAACACTGCTCTTAAACGCCGGAGTGACCGTCAAAAATGATGCCATGATTGAAACCATCACCGCGGTAAATGATACATTGTTTATCATTGCGGCAATGGCGGCACAACTCCACATCACTGCTAAAATTGTCGCCAGCGGATGCCAGCCTGAGGTAAAATTAAGCACACTGCCGATGCTGTGCATCACCCCGGCAGTCTCAGCACCGGCAACCAGTACGAATAATCCGACAAAAAACGCCAGAGTGCTCCATTCAATCTTCTCAAGGGCGTGGTCAACATTGACGCGGCAGCACAACAACCCCAGCGCCGCGCCGCTCAATGCAATAACTCCCGGCTGAATGCCAAGCAGACCATGAATACAAAAACCGCATAAAGTCACGAACATCACCAGCAAACCGCGTTTCATATTAACCGGGTCGGTTATTGATGCCGCCGCGTCAAGCTTCATTAGTCTGGCTTGATGGCATTCATCAACGCGCATTTTGCCGCCATAATAAAATTTTAGACAGCAGCAGTAAACAATCATTATGACAATAATAATCGGGCTTAAGTTAAAGATAAAAGCCATGAAATCCAATCTGGCGGCGGAACCGATAATCAGATTAGGCGGATCGCCAACCAGCGTTGCGGTACCGCCAATATTTGACGCCATCGTTTCGGCGAAGAGGAACGGCAGCACCGGCACTTCTAATTCAGATGCGACAAAAATCGTTACCGGAGCAATCAGCAGCACCGTGGTAACATTGTCCAGAAACGCAGAAAGTACCGCGGTGGCGATAACCAATAGAATCATAACTCTGACCGGATTAGCTTTACCTAATTTTACACATTTTACTGCGATATATTGAAAAAAACCGGTCTGGCTAAGAATATTCACCAAAATCATCATTCCCGCCAAAGTAAAAATAACATCAAAATTGACACTGCGGGCAAAGACATCAAGTTCAGCGTATTTTTCACCAAAGGTCATAAATTCCGCTGACTTTTTGACGTCGGCAGAGAGATGCCCGGGACCATGAATAACCGCGAGCAGCATCAGTGACGCCCCAAGCAGCGCGGCAGTTGTTTTGTGAACTTTTTCCGAAGCAATCAGCAAATATGTTCCGGCAAATACTATTGCGGCGAACCAAAAAACCATTTATCAGGAGTCCTTAAATAAATCATCTGCGGTGATGGTATCAATATTGTTGGATTCAAGCACTCCGCGCGCCTTCTCCTGGTCTTCAAACCGGAAAACTATTACCGCGCTGTTTTTTGTGCCAAAGGTAAACGCATACATATATTCTATATTAACTGCGGCACGGTTGAGAATAGCCAGAATTTCGGCCAGACCTCCGGGACGATCCTCAACTTTGATGGCGGTAACTTCGGTAACTTTAACCAGAAAACCACCCTGCTCCAGTGCTGATTTCGCCCGCTCCCACTCTTTTAACAACAACCGCAAAATACCAAACTGCTCGGTATCTGCTAAAGAGAGCGTCCGAATATTAAGTTTATGCTGGTTCAATACCTGACAAACATCATTTAAGGTGCCAGGTCTGTTTTCAATAAATAAAGAAAGCTGATTGATTTTCACGATAGTCTTCCTTTTGCTAAACAGGGGTTCATCAATTGCAACCTTGCGCCGTAATATAAACCAGTATAGGCACCATTGCGAAATAATATTATCAATTAATAATCTTTTTTCATGTCAATAAAAGCAATCGCGCTATCGCTGACGGCCGGATGCT
>CAZITV010000201.1:0-3809 GCA_964542255.1 uncultured Victivallaceae bacterium | reverse complement strand
GCTAAAAATATTGTTTTTATCCAGTATAGAAGAAATATTCGCGACAATGGAAATCTGTTGTTTGCAACCGTTAATGTTGTGTGATATATTTCCTGTATATCATAAATAATGTCTTTAAGCTGAGGTTTTATCGTGTATAGTCGAAATATTTATTTAGAAAAGCTAGTGCCTTTTTTAGGAAAACCGGTGGTGAAGGTTATTACGGGGATGCGGCGGGCGGGCAAAAGTTGTTTGGTGCGGCTGTTGATAGACAAATTGTTGTCGGAAGGGGTGCTGCGCGAGCACATCGTTTATATTGACAAAGAGTCCTATGAATTCGATGCGATACGGAATTATCACGATTTGGCGGCGCATGTCAAAGCTGTTTGCCCAAAAGATGGCGCGGGTTACTATATTTTTGTTGATGAGATACAAGAGATCGAAGAGTGGGAAAAAATTGTCGCGGACTGGTCGGGGCGACGAAATATGGATGTGGTGATTACTGGTTCAAATGCCCGCCTTCTTTCCGGCGAGTTAGCCTCGTTGCTGGCGGGACGCTATATTGAAATACCATTATTCCCGCTCTCTTTTTCAGAATTCAAGGAGTTTAACGGATTGCAGAAAACTGAGACCGCAGAAGCGTTTGGTCAGTTTTTGCGTTATGGCGGATTACCCGGGTTGCACGAGTTCGGGAAATTGTCTGAAGCGACGTTTCGTCCATTTGTCGCCGGGGTTTACGATTCGATTATGCTCAAAGACATTGTCAGTCGCCACCAAGTGCGAAACTATGTTCTGCTTGAACATATAGCACGCTATATTTTCGACAACATCGGCAATCTCACTAACGCTAACAGAATCAATGTTTTTTTGAAAAACCAGAAACTTTCAGTCGGGACAGATACGATTCTTAACTATATGCGGTGGTTTGCGGATGCGCGCCTGACCCACCGGGTGCTGCTGTATGATATCAAAGGAAAACGCCATTTGGAGGTAAACGAGAAACACTATGTAGCGGATTTGGGCTTACGTAACGCTTTGCTCGGATATCGCGCCGACGATATCAGCGGGATGCTGGAAAATGTGGTCTGCATTGAACTTCTGCGCCGCGGATACCGCGTTTCAGTCGGCAAATTCGGTGATGCTGAAATTGATTTTGTGGCTGAACGCGATGGAATGAAGACATATATACAAGTTGCGTACCTGTTGCCGTCCAAGACAACTTTTGAGCGTGAAGTAGCACCGCTGCTGGCAATTAAAGATAACTATCCTAAATTGTTGCTAACTCTTGATCGTGAGATTGGGAACGATTACGATGGAGTGCGTCGTCTTTATCTTCCAGACTGGCTTAATGCCGGGGAAAATGACTGATCGCTCAGTGGTATAATCTGAATTTATAATCCGAATAATCTACTCGACATAGACGCGTTCGGCTCTGGAGCCGATGGAGCAGAGCATTTCATAGACATGGGTGCATTTCAGGCTGGCCCAATGTTCGGCGGGGATGGTATTGTCGCCCTGGGTGCCGATGCAGACCACTTCATCGCCGGGCTGAGCATTTGGCGCCGGTTCCAGTGACACCGTGGTATAATCCATAGAAACCCGCCCAATCACCGGACAAAGCTGTCCGTTGATAAGAACATAACCGCGGTTGGACAGTGCCAGCGGCAGACCGTCGGCATATCCGGCGGCAATCGTGCCAACCAGAGTGTCTTTCATCAGCCGGCAGGTGCGGCCATAGCCGATAGAAGACCCCGCAGGCAGGCGGCGCACTGATGCAAGCCTGGTTTTTAAGGATACTACCGGTTCCAAGCCGAACATTCGCCGTCCCTGACTATCGAACAGACCATAGAGATTGATGCCGGTACGTACATGCGTGAAGGGTGCGGAGCAGGTTTCCGGGAAATTATTAATCGCGTCGCTGTTGGCGATATGAATTTTGTTAAAACTGACTCCTGCGGCGGCAAGCTTGGAGAGCAAATTTTTAAATTTACTAATTTGACCATTGGTGTATTCATCACCGCCCTGATACGCCACCGGAAAATGCGAATAAATCCCATTGCAGTTCAAATTAGGCAATGAAAGCACGAAATTGATTTGTTCAAAAGCGTCTTTCGCCAACAATCCGAGTCTGCCCATACCAGTATCAATCTTAAAATGGCATTCGACCGTTTTTCCCTGCTTAACAGCTTCACTGCTGATTTGCTTTGCGGAATTGATGTCACTGACTGGGCAGATGATACCGGCGGCGACGGCGGGAGGAATTTCACCGGGCAGGATACTGCCGAGAATTTGCACCGGCAGCCCTTTATAGGCCAGCTGCATGGCTTCATTAAGCTCTGCCACGCCGAAGCCGGCTGCTCCGGCCGACTTGAGTGTTTCCGCAATTTTGAGTACGCCCAGCCCATAGGCATTGGCTTTGAGTATGGCAATAACGGCACTCGGCGCAACGCTATCGCGGATTTTAATAAAATTGGACTTCAGTTTATCCAGACTGATTTCAACGCGCACCCGGCTTTCAAATGATTCCTGCATGATATAAGACACTCCAAAATTGTTATGGCTGACAGGTAAAATCGGCACCGAGCCGAATGAAATCGTTGATAAAATCCGGATACGTTACTGCGGCAGATTCGGCAGTACTGATACTCGTCACACCATCCGCGGTCATGCCGGCAATGGCCAGTGCCATTACAATGCGGTGGTCGCCATGACCATTAACCTCAGCGCAATGCAGTTGCCCGCCATTAATAACCATACCATCTTCAAGTTCAGTAATATCCGCGCCCATTTTGCGCAGTTCCGCAGTCATACAGGCAATCCGGTCGGTCTCTTTGATTCTTGCCTGCGGGACATTAAGCAGTCTGGTAGTGCCCTGCGCCACCGCACCTGCCACAGCCATAATCGGCAGTGCGTCCGGGGTGGCGTTCAAATCAATATTAATGCCGTGCAGCACCGCGCCGCCACTGATTTCAGTGGAATTTTCCCCGCGGTTAATCTTTGCGCCCATCTGTTTGAAATAGTCAAAAACCGCCTTGTCGCCCTGCAAGTCATTAAAATCTAAATTGCGGATTGCCACTGTACCGCCGGTAACCGCCCCGGCCGCCAGCGGAAACGCCGAAGTCGAAAAATCCGCCGGAATAGTCCAGTCAAATGCAGGAAAACGCTGTCGGCCTGGAATTTTAAACCAGCTCATATCGGCGGCACACTCATACTTAATGCCGAGCCGGTCAAGCCAGCCCAGGGTTATCTCTACATAAGGGCGCTCGTTTAAATTATATACTTCAATTTCAGTGTCGTTCTCTGCCGTCGGCGCGGCGAATAACAGTGCGGTCAGGAATTGTGAACTTTTGCCGTTTACCCGTGTTTTGCCGCCGCGCAGCGGTCCGTGAATAGAGAGTGGACACTTGCCGTTAGATGAACTGGTTTTAACGCCGAGCATTTCCAGAGCGCTGAGCAGTGGTTCCATGGGCCGGGTGCGCAGCGAGCTGTCGCCATCGAAATCAACCTGGAATCCAGCAGTGGCGCAAAGACCGGAAAAAATCCGCAGGCTGGTGCCTGAATTACCCATATCAATGGTGTTGCCTGGATTAACAAATTTGCCGCCGGTGCCGGTAATTTCCCAACGATTGGCATATTCCTTAACTTGTATTCCAAGCTTCATCGCGGCATTCAAACATGAACGGGTGTCTTCAGATTCGAGAGGTGCATAAATCGTTGACCGTCCTGCCGCCATAGTCGCGGCGGCGACTGCCCGGATACTGTGTGATTTAGACCCTGGAACTGCGATAACACCGTCAAGCTGTGATTTTTTTACAAGAAGTTTCATATTT
>CAZITV010000200.1:0-3871 GCA_964542255.1 uncultured Victivallaceae bacterium | reverse complement strand
TTTTCACTGACCCCGGTTACGACGTCATCGTAACCATGTTCCGGCACGTCGATAGCTACGCTGTCACGGCGCAGACGATATTGTTCCGCCGCCATAGTACAGATTTCTTCTGCAAGGACAAGTTCGCGACCTTTTTTATCGTTGAGCATTTCCGCGCTGCTCTGTTTTGCCACATCATCAAGACAAATCAGTTTAATCTTGTATCTTTCCGCAATCGGCTCAATGCCGGACAAAGTACAATTAAATTCGCTGATAACCATATCAATGGCACCGGTGGCCAGTAACGCTTCCTGAGTGAAGTTATTGCCTGCCTGACCGGCAAAAACATTCTTCCCCGACGCACTTGCTCTGAGCTGCATATCCTGTCCGACACAAGTCAGACCGACAATGCGAATACCTTTGGCTCCAGCCTTAATGCCAATATTCTGACCTTTGTCAGATTCAAGCAGGGTAATCAGTCCGGCAAAAACTGAGTGACTGTGACCGGATACAGCAATGTTAATGTATTCCGGCGATGCTACCGAAAATCCGGTGGAGGCAATACCGATTTCCGGTTCACCCATAATAATGTCGTTCATCAAGTTGGTCATGCCAAGGCCGTAAAGTCCGGTGCTGATACCGAGATTGAGGCAATGCAGCAGTTGATCAACCGGGTCAGTATTTAAATTTGTACTGGTTTTAACAATTGCATCAAAGACTTCCGACTTGGCACCGCCCGGCAAAATTCCCAGATCCTGCCATTTTTTTACCCGGGCAGGTATCGCCAGCTTGCTGACCAATTTCATTTTATCCTGACGTGTCCGATACAAATCTGCCAGAACGGCGTCTGCTATTTTCGCCGCTTTATCTTTTACACTGCTTCCCTCGATTCCCAACACCACCGCAAGCTCTTCAACGGATTTTTCTGAACGCAATTGTAATGGCGATATTCCGGAAGCAATTGCTTTTAATCTGGCAGCCGTTGACTCGGCAACATGCAAATAGCAAGCGGCACCGGCCGCAACTGAACGCAGAAAATTTCTCGCAACCATCGTATCTGCAGTCGCACCGCAAACTCCTTTGGGGGAATCCGGGGTAATCCGGCATGGACCATTGGAACAGAGCCGGCAGCAAACCCCATGTTGACCATATCCGCACTTAACAGACTGATCTTCCAACCGGTCAAATGCGGTATTCACATCACCGCGCTTTTCCAGATAATTCCCGAAACAACTATCTGCTGATTTACATCTTTTCATTAAATGCCTCCTTTTAATTGATTCTTATTTGGTATCATATTGGACTAAAATTTTTTTATTAAACTGCCTGATTTGGATAAATTATTTTTCTGACAAAACCGCGAAATTAATAGATTGCAATTGTTCATTGAGTAATTTCTGCACCGGTTCAAGAACACGATGCACACTGCATGCTTCCTTTCGCGGGCATAAATTACCGTTATTATAGCAACTGTTTAACACCAGCGAGCCCGGATCAAAAACCGTCAGAATGTCCCGCATGGAAATTTTTTCCGGACTTTTAAGTAAAAAGATTCCGCCAGATTTGCCACGGACAGAGCCGACTAGACCGGAATCATGCAATTTACGTACTATTTTCCTTAAAAACCGATACGGAATGTACATCTGTTCCGCCAAAGCAGTTGTACTAAGGGTCTGCCCCACGGCTACTTCGGTCAGTCTAAGAACCACCCTGATCGCATAATCTGCTTCTCGTGTAATCATATTCGTTATTTAACCTGTTTAAATGATATAATAATAGTATCATATATAAAATAAATTGCAAATTGACCAAAAAAAATTTTGGATTTTTTTTAGAATGATCATAATTGACACCTTGAAGTTTTTTTTCGGTTTTATAAATATGATGTAATTTTCCGCCCGGCAGAATTGGAATAATGTCCACAATGAATGTATTTTATAGGGTAGTACATTAATTCATGACAATTTTTGTGTTGAAATTATTTTGCTAATGACTTATCGTTAAAATTTAAGGGATCACAGGTATTATGAAAAAAATCGCGTTCATCGGCGCCGGTAGTTTTGGATTCACCCGAACAGTTTTCACCGACATTATGACCTATCCGTTGCTCAAAGACGCGGAAGTACGGCTCATGGACATCCATCCAGGACGTTTGGAAATGGCACGTGCATGCTGTCAGAAGATAGCCGATGCCGGGAAATATCCCGTCAAGATTGTCACCACGATGGATCGCAAAGAGGCGCTCCGTGACGCTGATGCCGTACTGGTAACCATTCTCTGCGGAACAACAGAAACCTGGCAGCACGATATTCTTATTCCGAAAAAATATGGTATTGATATTAACGTTGGTGATACCCGCGGACCGTCCGGAATTTTCCGCGCCCTGCGTACCATTCCGACGATGCTTTCGATTTGCAAAGATATGGAAGAGGTATGTCCCGGCGCCATTATGTTGAACTATACCAATCCGATGGCAATGCTCTGTCACGCAATGCAAAGAACAAGTTTCATCAACACCACCGGCCTTTGTCACAGCGTTCAGGGAACGGCTGGCATGCTGGCGAAATGGGTTGGCGTTCCGGCGGAAGAGGTTGATTATGTTTGCGCCGGCATCAACCATCTCGCCTGGTACACAAAATTTAACCACAAAGGCAAAGATCTATATCCGGACATTCTCAAGGCGGTAAGTAAGAATAAAGATGTCTATAACGAAGAACAAGTACGCAATGAAATGTTCCTCGCTCTCGGCTACTATGTTACCGAATCCAGCGGTCACAATTCTGAATACAACTGGTGGTTCAGAAAACGTGAAGATCTGATTAAAAAATATTGTACGACTGGTACCGGATGGAATCCGGGACATCATGCCTACATTCTTAATGAATACAGAAAGAAAGATACAACCTGGCAGTCCCAATTTAAAGAATGGATGGATAATAAAGACTGGAAAGACCCGGTCAAGAAAGCCGGTTTCCTCAAGCGCGGACACGAATATGCCGGCGCCATCATCAATGCCTATGCCGGTGGAGAACTTTTCCGTTTTAACGGCAACGTTACCAACAAGGGACTGGTCACAAATCTGCCTGACGGATGCTGTGTTGAAGTTCCTGTTCTTGCGAGCCGCGGTATGCTGCAGCCAATCAGCGTTGGCGACCTCCCGATGTCTGTAGTTCCAATCACCGCTCTGAGCGCTGCCAATGAAATGATAGCCGTGGAAGCCTGCCTGACCGGGGATCCCACACTGGTTTATCGTTCTATCGTCTGTGACCCGCTCACTGCGTCGGTACTTTCTCTGAAGGAAATCAAGGACATGGTTAATGAAATGCTCCAGGTCAACAAAAAGCACCTGCCCCATTTCAAATCGTTGAAGGTTAAATAATCAACAACAGTACTATTTAATACGGTTCTTTTTCAATAACATGAAAAGAACCGTTTTTTTTGTCAATAAAAATAATTTATTCAGCTATTCTGACTCAAAAAAATTCCACATTGCACCCATATCTGGCGACGCAATAGGAACCGGCGCTACAATCGCCGTTTCGGCTAAACCAGTTACGCTCATAAAAGGCACACAATTTCGGTCGCTTGGCGCAATCCAGACGTAAAAATTTCCTCCCGGATTGCCGGGTCTTTTTTTTGCGTATTCAAGCACTTGTCCAGCCAAACCGGTTCCTGCAGCAATACGTCTGACAGCAAGACGATGCAAAAAAGCGGATTCTCCAGTCGGGACATCCGTATACATTGTTTTATACATTGGGGTCAAACTTTAGTTTTTGTGTTTTTTATGCTTGACAATATAAAATGTAAGGATATATACATTGGGGTCAAACTTTAGTATTTGTGTTTTTTATGCTTGACAATATAAAATGTAAGGATAGATTTTAATAGTAAT
>CAZITV010000199.1:0-3931 GCA_964542255.1 uncultured Victivallaceae bacterium | reverse complement strand
TTATCTCCTTTATATTTTATATTATACTTTACTTTTACATTGCGTATCTAATAATAACGATTCCAGAACCACCAGCGGTAGTCGTACCATTACCATTGTTGCCACCGCCACCGCCACCAGTATTTGCCGCACCAGCCGTTGAGCCTGTAATTCCACCATTTCCACCGCCACCTGCGCCACCCGTGCCTCCTGTTGGATTTCCACCACCGCCACCGCCACCTGCATAAGTTACAGACGAACCAGAAATTGAGGTTGCGCCACCAACACCACCTGCGCCACCTGTGCCTGAACTATTTGTGCTTCCAACGGCTCCTGCACCACCGCCACCACCTGCGGCTCCTGACCCGTGCGATACTGTAGTTGCGCCATTAAATCCTTGGTTAGCAGTTGCCGTGCCACCTGCGGCTGTCGGAACACCTGCACTTGAACCACCGCCTGAGCCACCATTACCGCCAACGCTTCCAATGTTGTTGTTATTACCACCGCCAAAGCCACCGCCGTCACTGGTAATTGTTGCAAAAACACTATTATTTCCAACATTTCCGTTACCAGCCGTTGCACCTCTAGCCGCTCCACCAGCACCAATTGTTACTGTATAAGCCTGAGCAGTTAAAGATAAAGGCGATTCTAAACTTCCACCGCCACCTGTTGCAGTTACAGTTGAGCGCAAACCACCTGCACCACCGCCAGCACCATTACCGTTACCACCAGAACCTCCACCAGCCACAACAAGATAATCACAACTAAGAGTTCGATTTGGAGTAAATGTGCCAGAGTTTAAGAATTGATGTATCCAATAAGTACCATCATTTGTGATGATATCTCCACCGGATGCTTTAGGACCAGCAACAGGAGTAACGCCATATTTGGCTACACCGTATAGGGATGCAGAAGAGTATTGAACATAATCACCAGCAGTTGTTTCTAAACTGATTGAAGTAATAGCAGCAGTGTTTGACCATAAACCAGCAGATAAAGTTGCATATGCTGTTGTTGCATTTGTTTCTTGAACCCCATCAATTGAAACACTTTTATAGTTAGCAGATGTATAATTAGGAATATAAATTGATACATTAGCAAAAGTATTTGCTGTTGCAGTTGCACCATCTACTTGACCAATATAAATACGAGTAGCAGCAGCATCTCCTGCGGATGATGCGGAAGCACCATCTCCGCCTAAATATTTATGTGCATATCCAGTTGATGAGCCATTAAATTTAACCCACCCGCTTTGAGCAGTACTAGCAGTTGCATTTCTAAGTGAACACATAACAACAAGGTCAGTAAAGGTTTGCGGGATGCTAGAAAAAGTAATTGAAGCAGCACTAGCGTTAAGTGTAGTTTTCTGTATCAGCGTATAAGTTTCGTTAGCCATTATCTACCCCTATCTCGCATACCGAATGATGACAACACCGGAACCGCCAGCGCCACCCTTAGCATTTGCACTGACATAAGTAGCACCGCCACCACCGCCACCCGAATTTCTTTGTCCATCACTTCCAGGATTTCCTGTTCCTGAATTAACTCCACCATTACCACCACCACCATTACCGCCAGCGGCAGGTAAACTGCCACCCTGAACATAACCACCGCCTCCTCCACCTCCGGCATAAAAAGTAGAAATTCTAGCCAAGTTCAAAGTTGATGCTCTACCTACGCCACCAGCACCCGACTGTGCGCCTGAACCATTGGCACCTACGGCACCTGCACCGCCACCGCCGCCTGTTGCATATAGTGATGCTCCTTGTGAACTACCGCCAGCGAAACCTTGTACCGGACTTGTTACGGGAGATGCTGCACCGCCAGCCGCGTTTTGTGCTGAACCACCGCCCGAACCACCTGTAAGTCCTGCATTACCAGTTGCGCCGCAACCTCCACCACCTGTGGAAGTGATTGTGCTGAAAGTAGAATTTGTACCGGAACCGGCAACTCCGTTAAATGATCCAGTATTATTAGGCGCACCACCAGCGCCTACGGTAATTGTGTATGCCTGAGCGGCTACAGATAAAGTTGAACTATCCGCAGATGTTCTAAACCCACCAGCACCACCACCACCACCATAAGAACCGCCTCCAGCACCTCCACCAGCGACAACGAGGTAATCACAGGTCAGCGATTGAGTAGGAGTAAATGTATCTGTTGCATAAAATGAATGATAGAAATACTCAGAGTCAGATGAGATTGTTCCACCTGTTGCTTTAGCACCAGAGATGTTGTTTGCTATTCCGTATAGGGAAAAAGTTGAACCACTAGCAAAGCCCGAGTTACTTGCTATTAAAGTAACGCTAGTTATTGCAGATGTTGAACGATATGAACCTAAAGTGACACCAGTTCCTCTTGACGCATGATTTAACCTTGCTAAAACAGTCTTAAAAGCAGTCGTATTAGCATAATCTGATATGTTGATTATAGAATTAAAAATAAAATTGGCACCAGTAATAATAACATTGTTGTCAAGTTGTATCAAATTCCCACTTGAACTTCTAACACTTGACGCTGATGTGCCATCTCCTTCCAAGCAAGTCTTACTGTAAAGACTTGAAGTATCTGAATTAAATCGGATACTGAAATCTGCGTCACTTGCGCCTTTAGCATTTACTACAATGACTAAATCTTTGTAAGCCGAAGTGATACCGGAAAAAGTTGTAGAGGTTTCTGTACTACTTAATGTGGTAGTTGCTATCGGGGTATAGGTAGAAAGAGCAACCATTTAATTCACCCCGTAGAGTGAAAATGTTGAATACTGTGTCCAATTTTGAGTACCTGCGGCTGTTGATAATTCAACACTTGTTATAGCACTTGTATTCATATAAAGCGCAGACCAAAGACCGACCCAACCGCTACCATTACCATCCCAACCAGACAAACTTCTAACAGTTTTATATTTATTAGTATCTCTGTAATCTAATAAATCTACAATAGTAGTTCCAAAGTGCGTACTTGAAATACCTATAAGTGCAATATCTGTACTGGCGGCGCCGCCAGCGGCAGCAGCCGCACCAGTACCGTATAGCCTGTGATAATCGTAATTGGTAGTGGTACTGCCATCTTTATTCATTCTAATACCTTGTGAAGCCAATCCTGTAGCGTCTTTTGTGGACATTCTAATCTGTAAATGCGTATAGATTTGTGGAATAACATCAAAAGAAACTAAAGCCTGCCCACCACTAGGCACTGTGTAAGAAGCAATAGGGAAATAAGAGTTGGTTGGAGCAAGATTAGCAGCATAGGCAAACTGCCCATAACCACCACTAGATAATCCACCTTTAGACGATATGATTGGCACAGATTCCCCTTACGCAAATTTAGTTTGTGATGCTAATATTAAATATGTTGGTGTTGATGCTGTTTTAATAATTGTATAAACATAAACATCAGTAGAAGAAGTATTACCAGCAGTAGGTGCTGTACCACCTTGCCACTTAGGGGTTACTGAAGTTCCATCAATAGTATGAGCAGATGGATAGTAAGCAGTGCTGCCTTGTGTTACAACGTGTGCAATAGTCATTGAATCACCAACAGCCAAAATAGAAGAAAGTGTGGTTCCGCTAGAACCACGAACATTAAGTGTCCAGTTACCAGAAGCATTAGATGTGTAATACAAAGTACCCTGAGTTATTGCATCAAAATGAACTGTTCCAGTAGCGGCAGTAGCAGATACAGTTGTGCGTTCTTGTGGAGATGCAAAAATACCTGTATTAATAACTGGGCTAGTTAAAGTCTTATTTGTAATAGTATCTGTTGAAGAAGTAGTAACAACATTTACACCCTCAACGGCAACAACACCTGCTGAAACTCTTGAAATTGTTGTGTCGGTAGCATGACCTAACTCAACAGTGCCTACGCCCAAAGCGGTTGAAGTTGAAGCAACCAAACCAGCGATAGGTAAGCCTGTTGTATTTGTAAGAGTTCCTGATGCTGGAGTTCCAAG
>CAZITV010000198.1:0-3966 GCA_964542255.1 uncultured Victivallaceae bacterium | reverse complement strand
TTTGAAGTTTTTGACGATTTTAAGCGAAATCAAGCGTAGCAGCGTTACGCAAGATAAGCTTAAGTCGCCAAAAACTCGAAAAAGACGCAAAAATCTTAAAAGAGTTTTGAAATTAGCTCGTTAAATAACCCATTGCACAATTTTTAAAATCATAACGGCAATTAATCAAATTTTATTTTATTGCAGCATTATTAATTGGTGTAATACTGTATGATAATTGATTTTCGAAATAGACTTCCAGCGTGCCTACGGTAAGATAATGTTCAGAAATCTTTTGTTTGACGATTTTAGCTGCTCCAGTGAAATTAATCACATAGCCAAAACCTTTGACGTTGGTTACTTTGAATTGGTTGTCGCTCAGTGTAATGGTATCGTCCGGATTGATAATATAGGGAATTTGTTCAATCGCCTTACCGCTGCAGCTCAATGACACGTTGAGTTGGTCGTCGTTTATCGTATATTTACGACTTAACTTTTTCGTGGCATTGTTGGTGAATCCATGTTCGAAGGTCAACTGTTTTTCCTGCACTGCGCAGTTAAAATCCCAAAGTGCCGGCCAGGTTTGCTCGTCAATTCTGGCGGTGTTGTGAGTGTAAAGATTCCAGTTCATTGCCCCAATTGCCAAACCATATTCTGGAATATAGAGCGCCTGCAAGCCGAATAACGGCTGCCAAGCAGCTTTTTTCGCCGCGGGTGTAGTGGGTGACATTTTGCCATCAGCGCTTGTATTCCACTCTTTAGGTAACGCTGTTTTAGCTCCACCAGTACCTTTAAAATAATCTTTATAATCTTTGCCGCAATTACCGTTATACCAAACTGCATAATACTTTTTGCCATAATAGGCGGTAAAGCTGCTGCCAAAGTTTTTAATGGAGTTATCGCCTTTTTCACAGGGCAAAATAGCGGCCTGAACCGGTTTGGTTACGCCGCATTGGTAGCGCATAATCTGAGTCCATGGGTCAATCGAATAAGTGATCCAGCGCAGATTGCTGACATTGTCATACCATTTACCTTTATATCCGTCCCATTGGATATTTTTCGCTATGTCAGGCAGATCATTTTCTGTTGGAATACTTACTGCCGCAGCGTCAGGCAATTCACCGGTCAATAATTGTGAACCACCGTACCATTGGCGTTCCACCCATGAGCCTGAGGTACGGTAGGCGTAACCGCTAACTCCGATTAGCTTGCCATTTGGTTGTTTTACTACCAAATGATTGTAAAGCGCGTATATCCGCTGCAAAATTTTCAAGGCATTCGGATCATTGCTGAGACGGTAATAGAGGGCGATATTGCAGGCTGCCAGACCTTGGTAGGTGCCGTCGGGCCCGCATTTTTCTTCAAGATATCCGGTTTTCTGTGCCGGGTTGAGTTCTAAGTCGGCCATATTGGCGCAGAAGTCAGCCGCCATGCGTTTATAGGCATCGTTACCGCTGCCCATATACAATGCATACAGATTCAGCAGCCAGTGCGTTGATTGATTTTCACAAGTTACTCGCCCGAAAGCGAAACGGTTTACCATCAATGCCAGACCGTTAAACCATAAATCCCGTTCATTTTTGTCCAGCAGTGGTGCGGTTAAGCCGAATGCCAAATAATGTGACAGCGATCCCAGCCCGTCGCCGCCGCTGTAATTTGAGGTGCTGCCGTGAAAATCAAAAGTTCCGTTGGATTTCATTTTTTCCAGTCGCGCAAATTCACCCTTCAAAAACTGTTGTTTAATGGTTTTGTCAAGATAATAAGGATTGAATGGTTTATTAATGCTCCAAATATAGGCCAGCATTGGCGCCGCGCCGTCGTATGTCGGGTTTTTCACCAGCCATTCTACATGGTTAAAAATTCCATATCCACCGAGCAGGTAACCGCTTTCCGGTTCAGCGGCGAATTTCTGCTGTTCCAACTTGACGGTATTAAACTGGATAGCGCCACTGCAGTTTTCCTTGAGATACTTTTCCATGGCCACTTGAATTGGCAATGCCTTGCCGTCGAAAGTAACATCACCAAAGTTTTTTGCTCCGGCTAGATTTTTAAATAGTAGGGTTGAATCGCCATCCACAGCCCAGTATCCGGCGCCGGACAGTTTTAACTCAAATATTGCCGGTTCAAGCTTCGTTAAACCGCCCTTGACCCCGCGGCTGACCAGTTTTGGCACCAGATTCTGCGGAACACGCACGTAGAGAACTTCTTCATTGCCAGTCGCTTTAGTCGCCATACAGCGGTTTAACTGTACCGCATAGTCAGCTGCAGAATTGATATTAATTTTATGTTTATAGCCTGGTACAACCACGACACGGAATTGATAAACACCTGTCTCCGGTGCGGCGATATCAATTTCTTTGGTCCATTTGCCAACTGCGTCGGTTAAGGTAAAATAATCGGTTTTGATTTGGTCGCCTTTAGGATTATGCCAGGTTATTAAAACCGCCGGTGCCTGCATCATCGCATCACCTTTGGGCTTATTTCCGGTAAAAATTCCGGTAATTGACATCTTTAGCGGTGTACTGCTGCTCGCTTTGCACGAAATGTTCAGCGCTTCGGCTTCCCACTCTTCAAATTTTGCTGCGACACCAAGTGACATCAGCGACATTACGAACAAAACCAATAACTTACTTTTTTTCATAGTATCCCTTTATTATTTTATACGGCAGATGCCGCAGCTATTGCGCTGCACGAGTTTGGGTTCAACCCAAATTTGTGGTTCATAAATATTTTTGCTGTCCATTAGTCTATGCAATATGGATAGAGCACTGCTGACGATTGCTTCGAGGTCACGTTCTATCGCCGTTATTGCCGGATAGATTCGTTCTGCTTCCCAGGCGGCGCCGTTGCCGATAATGCTGATATCGTCAGGAATTTTAAGCCCCGCCTCAGTTATTGCAAATACAGCGGCGTTAACTAGCCGCATATCATTGCAAATTATGGCAGTGGGACGCTTTTTGCCACGCAGCAGTTGCCGCGTAAATTCCACACCATCTTGAGTGGATTCACAATCTCCAGATAACGCAAATTCATGAATTAAGCGCCCATCATCGGTGCTCAGTAGCAGTTCCTGTACTGCTTGTTTAAAACCTTCCAAACCAAGCTTATGGAACTCAAACTTTTGCGGTCCGCCTAAATATGCAATCTGCCGATGACCGCGTGCCGCTAAATATTGAGCCGCATTAAAAACTCCAACTCCAGTTTTAGACCATACCGAATATGTATGTGGTTCATCAATAGCAACCATTGGAAAATTTCTCGTATTTATCCATTCCTGCAAAATGTCTGAAATTACACCGGCATGAATCATACCACCAGCAAAACCACCGTAAAGAAAATAAGGAATGCGATTCGAAGCATCAACCGTGTCCGAAAACTCAATGTGAGTCTTTATATTTTCCCGGTCACATGCCTTAATAAAATTAATCAGCAAACCATTAAAAACACCCGATCCAGGAACAATATCCTTTTGCTCGCTAATCATCATCCCGATATCCGATGAACGTTTGCCTTTGAGCAGTTTTGCCGCAACATTGGGAGAATAGTCCATCTCTTGCGCAATTTGCGCAATCCGGTTACGTAAAGCATCGCTAATACGTCCAGTTCCATTCAACGCCGCAGAAACAGAGGCAACCCCAACTCCGGAGCGTTCCGCAATATCTTTTAGTTTAACCTTATGCATTTTACTTTCCATTAGCTTATGAAATAACTTTTGCAATAACGTTCTTGCATATTATTATAAGGGCTGCTTTGAAATTTGTCAAGACTATTTATAAATATTTCGAGCTAATTTAAAAACTCTTTTGAGATTTTTGCGTCTTTTTCGAGTTTTGGGCGGCTTAAGCTCATCTTGCGTAACGCTGCCACGCTTGATTTAGCTTAAAATCGTCAAAATCTTCACATACAAAACATCAATATAAAATAGTTTTGCGATTACCTCTTTCTATAAATTAATCGAGGAAACTTGCTCCAATTCCTAAAGTTGTG
>CAZITV010000197.1:0-4023 GCA_964542255.1 uncultured Victivallaceae bacterium | reverse complement strand
TAAACAACCTATTTGGTAATAATATGAAATTTGATAGAAAAATAGTGATGGTTGGTGGCGGCAGTAGATATGGTTTGCAAAAGTAACGGCAAAAAATTCTTTTTACAGTTACCGGCAACGAGGATAAAGCCTTTCGTAATGCTGATTTTGTGACAATTACAATATCCACCGGGGGTCTGGAAATGATGCGTCACGATCTTCAGATTCCTGAATGCTATGGCATTTATCAACGATTACGGAGCAATTTAAATTAATTAAATATGATGTATAAATTCAAATACAAGGACGTGATAATTCGCTGGGATGAATCCAGTTTGCAGATTGCTAATAGTAAAATCAACCGCAAATTTGATCTAACCGGCGGCTTCCCGCGTACCATCAGTTTGCAGGATGGGGGCGGCAATGAATTCGCCGATGCCAATAAAAGTGATTGCGACGGTTCGTTTATCGGACTTAATCGGCCGGGATTTGAAAACAGTGAATATCAAAATTTGGGTATCACCGCCGTGTCCTGTCCGGCGACGCTTTTTGATGCTGAGTTGGTGCAAATCACAGTTGAAATTTTTGAACAAGTACAACAGATTAGTTGGCGGCGTGTTTACTTTATTTATCCCGATTTTCCCGCTATCGCCGTGACTAATTCAATTCAAACACCGGTTACGCCTTTGATGTATTATCAGTATCGCCGCGATGATGCAATGGATGCCAATAAACGGTTTCCCATTGACCATTTGGAAAGCTGTGCCGATAGCATTAAACTCAACCCCGAGTTCAACGTCACGCATAGCGTCGAGTTTCGCGGCCGTACTGACACGTTTGACCACTTGGTAATTAAACATAACCATAGTGCTAATTTGTTGCGCGGCAATCTGCTGTTATGTGAGAATAGCCGCAATCAAGGCTGCCTGCTCTTGCAGGAAGCTCCACCAAGCTCTGAAAGGCGCGACTTTGAGCAGTACGATTTCCGTATTAATGATACTGAAATTTATTCCTGTAATTGGGGGATTCCACCAGAAGAGTTGACTCCGGAACAACGTTTTGTTGGCTATCGCCATGTCATCATGCTTTTTGACGGCAAGAAATCCAGTAATATGCAGCTTAAACAATATCTCAAGCGGCGCTTTCCGATGAATATTGACAACAACTGTTCGATTATGGTCAATCCATGGGGATGCGGACGTTTCGCACGGTCGCTTAGTGAAGAATTTCTAATTGCTGAAGTTGCTGCGAGCAGTGCTTGCGGCGCGACCCACTATCAAATTGATGATAATTGGCAAGCTGGCGGAAATCTGGGTGAAATGGCAATAAAAAATCGGCATATTACTCCGAAATATTGGCAGGTCGGCGCAACCGTCGGTGGCTCTTTTGAAAAAATTACGCAGCACGCCAAGGATAAAATGATTGAATTAGCGCTATGGATTGCACCGTCCTCGAATTGTGAATATCGCGATTGGCACACCATTGCTGAAATTATCTTTGACTTCCATACACGCTACGGCTTTAACATTTTTAAAATTGACGCAATGATGATTCGCACCTACGAAGCTGAAGATAACCTAAGACAAATGTTAGAGTCTTTGCGGATACGCAGCCAGGGCAAAATTTACTTTAACCTGGACACCACCAACGGTCAGCGCCCCGGCTATTTTATGTTCCTGGAATACGGCAACATCTTTCTGGAAAATCGCTACGTTTGTCATAATTGGGGTGTCGGCTATCACCCTGAACAAACCTTACGCAATCTCTGGCAGCTCGCACAATATATTCGTCCGCAAACTTTGCAAATCGAAATACCGTCACCGTCCGATATTAATCCACAATTCTACCTTGAACGCAAAAAATCACTGCCCGATGTTTATGCCTATGAATATTGGCTCGCCATCGCTATGTTTGCCAATCCTCTATTGTGGTTCGCGCCATCGCGAATTTCTCCAGAATTGCAGGCAATTACAGCTAAAATGATGCAACTTCACCAGCAGCACCGGAAAAATATTTTTGCTGGTGAAATTTTTTCTATTGGACAGCAACCAAATGGTAAAGCCATCACCGGTTTTTACTCAACGAGTGGGTATTTGATTGTATACCGCGAATTGATGGCTAAAGCAAAAGCAAAAATTATTTTGCCAATGGAACTAAATAACATAACAGTCGAGCTATTGTATAGCAACGCCGATAAGCCACAACTTCAATTTAAAAATGACCATAATCTATCGGTTACCATGCCAGAAGCCGCAAGCTTCGCCATGTGGAAAATTAATACCAAATAACCTTGAACGTTAGTGCGAATTAACTCGTGCCGCTACGCGCTGGACAAGATTGTCAAGTAGTCAACGTCCGCGTAAATTTAAATTCATTTTGCCAGTGGTTTAGTGGAGTAGCCGATTTTTATTTCCGGGGTCAGAATCAATTTAGTGATGTGCGGGTTGTCGAAATATATTGATTCGTAAATAAAACTCATTTTTAAACTTACTTACTTAAAATTTGTAAGATTGCGATTTATAATATCCAGAAACGCGATGATGCTCAACCCTGTATGATAACCGGGATCGGCATCCGGCGTCGCAGGAATAACATCAACCGGCAGCCCTTCCGCATTGCGGGTCTGATAGGCCATTGAATGAACCTGAGTGTTGATAAAGTTTCCCAAAAAAGCGTTGCTGCATTTTTCAATAATCGTTAACATCAGCGGGGATGATTCAGGGGCAAATTCCACCATTTCGGCCGCTGCCCGGATTGTTTCGGGCAGGCTCCACCACGGCATGTCGGTATTTGCCGGTTTCCGCGACTTCAAATCATATGCTTTGCAAATGCCTCCTGCGTGTGAATTGAAGCCAAGTTCAAAGCAATGCGCCGTTAACTGCGGGTATGATATCCGGCATCTGTCCACCAATCCGGCAAACTTAGGTTTGCCGCGCATCTGCAGAAGGCATTTCAGCGACAAGCCGACGAATTCCAGTGCATGCCCGGGATCGCACAAAATCATCTTTTTTTCCAGCCACGGTTGTCCGTAGTCGTCCACAGCTTCCCATAAGTCATATTTCCGCAAACCATTGCGGTCGCCAGTATTGATGTGGAATTTAAAAATGTATTCAATGAATTCCCTGCCCTTTTCCAGCCACGTCGCATCGCCGATGATTCTGGCGGCTTCGGCGATGCCGGACAGCGCGATCATGAATGGTCCCTGCAGATGTTTTCCGGGAACTGCGGTTACCGCATTTTTGGGATCGAATGACTGTTGGTCAGTAATAAAACGGCGGTTCTGAATGTCGTCCACTATCCGCATCAAATACTGTTCGGCTTCCTGTGTTTTTGTCGCCATGCCCAGATATGAGGCGGCACAGAGGAGTCCTTTGGAATAAAACAGGTCGCTGAAATTGCTTGCGGCCGGGATACTGTCAAGTTTGCGCAGTTTTCCATGACTGGTTTCAAGTGGCTCTCCCTGTCGGGAAAATGTGAAAAACATCCGTCCGGAATTGCGGGCGCGGATGCTTTCCATGGAATCAATGATTTCGCGGAGTATCTGTTCAATCCTATTGATTTTTGCTGCCGCCTGTTCCGCGGAGAGTAAAGAACAATTTTTAAGCCAGACGGCATGTCCAGCCAGGGCTTCCAGCGCGCGGCCCTGAATCCATGAATAAATAACCTCTTTGCCCTTGAAAAAATTCTCTGGAGTTGCGGGATAAAAATCCTGTCCGGTGATGATATTGAGTTTTGTGTCAATAAAATGATAATCCGGGTCGCGGTCATAGCGCTCAATCAAAACATCAAGCACTGTCAGCAGCATTTTTTCATAAACCGGTATCAGCTTTACAATATTCTGAAAACTGTCAGCAGCCATATTTCTTTTGTTTGTTTATAAAATTAATAATTGACCATGGGCAACTTCTGCGGCAATGGCAAAAAACTCGCATTAATATAAACTTTTTGGCGCTGAATGCAATAATTACTTACGCGTATTACCCATGCCTTTGGTTAATCATGGTGTTGTTGATCTGCCATTCCCGGAGCTTTTTGCCACGAGAG
>CAZITV010000196.1:0-4023 GCA_964542255.1 uncultured Victivallaceae bacterium | reverse complement strand
TGTGAAAATAAAATTTCCTGATTTTGTTACTTTGTTAAATTGCTTTACAAAGTATAATGGATTATATTATAATTCTAATAGCGACAAAAAATAATAACAATTTGCTTTCATTGATAGACAAACGATTGACCTTTGGCACCGATTTTTGCCATAAATCCTCGTTAATATCACCAGTATGATAATAAATGGCAAACTATTTATTTTGCCAATATGATAATATATAGCCATGTTATGCAATTATAATGTAAGAAAATTATATTATAAGAGGTAATATATAGTAATATAAGCACTGCATTTTATTGGCATAATATGTTTTCGAGTGATTTATCGTCTTCCGTGTTTATATAGTGAGCTAATTTCAAAACTCTTTTGAGATTTTTGCATCTTTTTTGGTTTTTTGGTGACTTAAGCTCATCTTGAGTAGCGCTGCTACACTTGATTTTGCTCAAATACGTCAAAAACTTCGAAAAATGCTACAAAACTCAATTCAAAAATAGTTTCGCAATTACCTCTAGTTAATAAATATTATGCAGTTACTAAACCAAATGGAGGTTGTATGAAAATTGGTATTCCTAAAGAGATACATTCTGGTGAGCGCCGCGTTGCTGTGGCGCCGGAGACAGTAGCGGATTTAAAGAAGCTGGGGTTGGATTTTATTGTTGAGACTAATGCTGGAGTAATGGCGGATATTTCCGACGCGGCGTTTACTGCTGCCGGCGCGGAAATTGTTCCGGATGCTAAATCTGTGTGGTCGCAGGCTGATTTAGTTTTAAAAGTGCGTCCACCGGAAAACAATGAAACACTCGGTATTGATGAAATGGCACTACTTAAAGACGGTGCCGCAATTATCAGTTTTATTTATCCCGCCCGCAATAAGGAGTTGCTGGAAAAGTTGGCAGCAAAGAAGGCAACCGTTTTGGCAATGGATATGGTGCCGCGGATTAGCCGTGCTCAAAAAATGGATGCATTGAGCTCAATGGCGAATATTGCCGGTTACCGTGCCGTGGTGGAAGCAGCTAACGAATTTGGTCGTTTCTTTACCGGTCAGATTACCGCGGCAGGACGGGTACCGCCGGCAAAAGTGCTGGTGATTGGCGCCGGCGTCGCCGGTTTGGCGGCCATCGGTGCGGCAAAAGGTCTTGGCGGTATCGTTCGGGCGTTTGATACCCGCCCTGAAGTTAAAGATCAGGTTATCAGTATGGGAGCTGAATTCCTCGAATTAGATTTTAAAGAAGACGGCACCGGAGTCGGCGGTTATGCCAAAGTGATGAGCCCGGAGTTCATCAAGGCGGAAATGGATTTATTTAAAAAGCAAGCCGGCGAAGTGGATATTATTATCACTACTGCACAGGTGCCCGGCGCTAAAGCCCCGGTGCTCATTGCCGCGGACATAGTCGAGGCCATGAAACCAGGCTCGGTAATCGTCGATTTGGCAGCAGAGCAGGGCGGCAATTGTGAACTTACCCGCCCAGGTCTCGTTAATACACATAACGGCGTTAAAATCATCGGATACACTGATTTGGCCAGCCGGCTGCCGAATCAGGCCAGCAAATTATTCGGTACAAATATGGCGCACTTCCTCAAGGAAATGAAAATTGGTGAAGGCTGGAACGTTGATTTGGATAATGAGGTTATCCGCGGCGCACTTGTGACTTATCAGGGTGAAGTCACCTATCCGCCGCCCAGACCCAAAGTTGACCCGTCCAAAGTTGCCGCACAACAGCAGGCCGCTACGGCAAAAACACATGACAAGAAGGTCGAACCGGCAAAATCCAATTCATTGCGCAACATTACGCTGATGGCGCTGGTGCTGGCAGTGTTGCTGCTAATCGGATTTTTCGCACCGCCGAGTTTCCTGCCGCATTTTACAGTATTCGTGCTTGCCTGTTTTGTCGGTTATATGGTAATTTGGGACGTAACACCGTCGCTGCACACTCCGTTAATGAGCGTGACCAATGCAATCAGCGGCATTATTATTATCGGTGCCATGCTGCAGATATCTAAGGGTTTGGATAACTGGATTACCTGGGTGGCCGCTGTCGGCATTTTCCTTTCCGCCATCAATATCTTTGGCGGATTCCTCGTCACTCGCCGTATGCTCGGAATGTTCCGCAAATAACTACTGGAGAATAATATAATATGGAAACAAATGGTTTACTGGTCGTTGCCTACATCATCGCAGGCATTCTCTTTATTTTAAGCTTGGGCGGATTAAGCAATCAGGAAAATTCCCGGCGCGGCAACTGGTACGGCATCATCGGGATGGCTATCGCGATTATCGCAACATTCCTGAATCCGCAGGTAAATGAGCAAGGATACGTAATTCTGCTGGTAGCGCTGCTCGCCGGCGGAGCAATCGGCGCAGTAGTCGCCGCCAAAGTCGTGATGACCGCAATGCCGCAGCTGGTTGCTGGTTTTCACAGCTTTGTCGGTATGGCAGCGGTACTGGTCGGCATTGACAGCTATATGGGTGGAAACACCTTCCCCAGTCATGCCGAAGAGGTGGTGCACAGCGCCGAAGTTTATCTCGGCATTTTTATCGGCGCTATTACCTTTACCGGGTCGCTGGTGGCTTTTGGCAAACTGCAGGGAATTGTGCGGAGTAAACCACTATTACTGCCGGGCAGGCATCTGCTGAACATGGCGATGGCCGCAGCAGTTATTGGTCTGGGGTATTTCTTCTTTACCGCAGGCTGTCCGGAATCTGGAATGCTGCCACTGCTGATTATGACGGTAATCGCTTTTATCCTTGGCGTTCATCTGGTGATGAGTATCGGCGGAGCCGATATGCCGGTGGTGGTTTCAATGTTGAACAGCTATTCCGGCTGGGCCGCAGCCGCAACAGGTTTTATGCTCAATAATGACCTGCTGATTATTACCGGCGCACTCGTCGGCAGCAGCGGGGCAATCCTGAGTTATATAATGTGCAAGGCTATGAACCGCTCCATTATCAATGTTATCTTCGGCGGATTTGGCGCATCAGAAGGTTCTGCCGCTCCAACTGCCGCCGGCACGGTTCAGGGCGAAGTAGTCGCCACGACCAATGATGAAGTCGCAGCTATGCTGGAAGAGGCGCGCAGCGTGGTGATTATTCCAGGTTACGGGATGGCTGTCGCCCGCGCTCAACATCCGATTCGTGAAATTACCGATATTCTGCGCGCCAAAGGCGTTAATGTGCGTTTTGCTATTCATCCGGTCGCCGGACGTATGCCGGGGCACATGAATGTACTGCTGGCTGAAGCCAACGTGCCTTATGATATTGTTCTGGAAATGGATGAAATCAATCCCGAAATGCACGAAACCGATGTGGCGCTTGTCGTTGGTGCCAATGACACCGTCAATCCCGGCGCACTCGAAGACCCATCCAGTCCAATTTACGGAATGCCGGTAATTGAAGCGTGGAAAGCCAAAACTTGTGTAGTATTAAAACGCAGTATGGCTACCGGATATGCCGGCGTCGAAAATCCGTTATTCTTTAAAGAAAATTGCCGGATGCTGTTCGGCGATGCCAAGAAAAGTATTGACGGCGTCCTCGGACGGCTTAATAATAAGTAGTTTATACCAATCGGCGATCAGTAGACAATAACGATTAGGAATTTGGCGATAGATTTTGGTTATAAACCGCAGAGCGATATGGATATCGTACGAGGATTTATGGCAAAAATCGGCGCCAAAGACCAATCGTTTGTCAATCAATGAAAGCGAATTGGTATTAGCAGCAATAACTCTGACCGTAAATTTTATTACCACCGGGAAATATTATTCACTGTCAGAGTATTTTATAGTAGAACGGTTACCATTAATAGACAATGTATGAAATGGTCTGTCCACGAATTACGCGAATTTATTTACCCGCCTGTGGCGTGGCACGAATAAAACCAATTGCGGTGAATTTCATTTTTCTTCGAAAAAATTATGCACCGCAAGATTGTGTTCATGCCGCAGGCATCTGCCAGTTCCCTACTTAACACTTAACTCATAACACGCAGCACTTAGCACTTAACTCATAACACGCAGCACTTA
>CAZITV010000195.1:0-4041 GCA_964542255.1 uncultured Victivallaceae bacterium | reverse complement strand
CTCTTTTGAGATGGTTGTTATCCCGAGCACGTTTGTCTATTATTTTCGTATTTTTAGCTTGAAATATTCAAAAACAAGGTAATTTTATACTTAATTGATTAATGTATGGTCAACCTAAACCAGTAACTGTGATAAGCTGTGTCAAACTGAAATGCATTAATTTCAGAGCACTAACGCAACAAGAACGAGGGAAAAATGAAAAAACTAGTTTTAGCGGGATTGATGACAGGATTATGCATGAGTCTCTTTGCAGAAGGACAAACCTCGGCAACACCGGCGGACAAGCAACCGGCGAAACAGGAAGCATCTGCTCCGGCGGCACCTGCATGCAAACCGGCAGCGATTGAAAAATGGGAGTCAATACAATTTGGTTTTTGGTTTGGATTTCCGCCGTCAACACAAAAAAATAATGTTTGCGGCATTAAAATCGGTGCACCGTTCTGCGATGGACCGGTCAAGGTCAGCGGCTTGGAAACTGCGTTATTCAGCGGCGCCACCGACACTATTAACGGAGTACAGGCATGCGTATTGGTTGCCGTCAGCAAACAACTCGAAGGTTTGCAGTTCAGTATTGTCAATATTGGCAAAACCGTAAAAGGATTACAACTGGGTATCATTAACATTGCCCAAAGCCAGTCATTCCAGGTTGGCCTGATAAACTATATTGAAGGCAACAGCATTCCATGCCTGCCAATTATTAATTATAAATTTTAATCACCAACAGGAGTTATAACAAAATGAAAAGTTTATTGTTGTTAGTGTTCGCCGCCGCGATAGGACTGCAAATTCAGGCTGCTGATGCAGTACCGGCACCAGCGCAAGATGCAAAGGATCCGTTGAAAGATTGGACTTTTTTTCAAATGGGTTTCTGGTATGACGTGCCATCCTACACCCAAACCTCCAATGTCTATTTTTTAAAGCTTGGCTGCCCGGTCACCACTGGAATTGGCTGTGTCAAAGGAAATGAATTGGCAATTTTCTGGGCTGGAACAAAGTCTATCGAAGGACTGCAGGCCAGCTTTGTCGTCTGTCAAAACAGCACTATTGACGGTGTGCAGGCTTCTTTCGGATATTGCGAAAGCCGCGAAAAAGTAAATGGACTGCAAGCCTGCGCCGGAGTTAATATGTCAGATAAAATTAATGGCTTCCAGCCTGGCATTGTCAATATTTCAGGCAAAATGAACGGTCTTCAAATGGCTGCAGTAACGGTCAGCGATGATATCAACGGAGCTCAATTGAGCATCGTGAACGCTGCTAAGAAGTTGAACGGCTTTCAGGCATCAATAGTTAATATTGCCGATGGCGGCGACGGAGTACAACTTGGTGTGGTCAACATTGGCAATAAACGCGGTATCCAATTTGGTGTAGTCAATTATATGAAAGACGGCTGGATTCCATTTATGCTGTTATTCAATATCTCTTTTAAATAAATTTAAACTTTATACTAACAGCAAACGCCGGCATATATTTGTCGGCGTTTATTTTTGGAGCTAACGATGCTAAAATCAGTAGATCAATCATTAATGGACCAATTAACTACTACCGCAAAATCAGTGCCGCGGCGGAGAACTCATTTCAATTTTCATTCAGATTTGTCCGACCCGTTCCACCGTTTATGCATCGGAGCGGAACCAGGTACTTATGTCCAACCTCACCGGCACTTTGAAACCAATAAATGGGAGTTATTTATTATTCTACGCGGTGCTGTGGCAGTGTTCATCTTTGATATTAATGGCAAAATTCTGCAAAAAAATATTTTGCGCGCCGGCGGTGACTGCCCTGCAGTAGAAATTCCATACGACCAATGGCACGGGTTTGTTGCGCTCGAATCCGGCAGTATTATTCTCGAAGCCAAACCCGGTCCGTACATCCGCCCGTCAGAAAACGACTTTGCCGCATGGGCTCCCAAAGAAACAGATGCAGAGGCAGCAAAATTCGAACAATGGCTGCGCAGTGCTAATGTCGGCGAACAATGGTCAACATAAAATTTTCTTGAATTTTGATAAATTCATGGTAAATTATAGGTTCTTTGATTAATTTCAAAAGTGTTTTAAAATTTTGTATGTTTTACAGACAGTTACTATAGCAGGATTGCGCAGATAAATATCAGGTTCATGTCAATGAACCATAATTATGAATACAACCGAATCAAATAGTCCTAGTCAAAAAAATAAGTTACTACTGCTTTGTGTTGCCGCATTAGGCGTCGTATTTGGCGATATCGGCACCAGCCCGCTGTACGCATTCCGCGCGTGTTTTTCAGACGTCAATATCGTGGCAGTAACCTCGATGAATGTTATCGGCGTAATTTCGCTGGTTTTCTGGGCGCTGTTTATGGTCGTTACCATGAACTATCTGGTTTTTCTCTTCAAAGTTGACAACCGCGGTGAAGGCGGTATTCTAGCGCTTTTGGCGATGCTTTCAACCAGAGCACCGCGGTGGAGTTTTATTATCCCGCTGGGGATATTTGGCGCGGCGCTATTGTACGGAGACGGCATCATAACGCCGGCGATTTCGGTACTCAGCGCGGTTGAGGGCTTGGAAATCGGCACGCCGCTATGCAAACCGTACATTGTCCCAATTACCATTGCCGTATTATTCTTCCTGTTTCTTGTACAAAAAAATGGTACTGCCAGAATTGGTTCTGTATTTGGTTTTTTTATGATTATCTGGTTTCTGACAATGGCATGTCTTGGACTTGGCTCTGTTATTAAGACACCGGAGGTTCTGCAGGCGTTTAATCCATATTATGCGTTCACACTATTGTCCACTTCGCCTAAGGTGGCGTTTTTTGTATTAGGCGCCGTATTCCTTTCGATTACCGGAGCCGAAGTGCTTTACGCTGATATGGGACATTTTGGTAAAAAGCCGATCCGCCTTAACTGGTGTTTTTTAGTATTTCCGGCATTGATGCTTAACTATATGGGGCAAGGCGCCTATTTACTGCGGGAACCGGAACATGTTGAGAATTTATTTTACCGGTTAGCGCCGGAATTTCTGCTTTACCCGTTGGTCGGCTTAGCGACACTTGCGACTGTCATTGCGGCACAGGCCGTTATTTCTGGTATTTTTTCATTAACCAGCCAGGCGATTCAGCTTGGTTTTTGGCCGCGACTCTCGATAATTCATACTTCAAAAGAAAAAATCGGGCAAATTTATTTACCTGAAATCAATTGGATACTTTTTTCCGGAACAACACTGCTGGTATTAATATTTAAAGATTCAAATAACCTGGCTGGAGCGTATGGCTCAGCGGTTTCTGGAACGATGCTGATTACATCGGTTATCGCTATTGTAGTCATTCCACAATTATGGTCATCAAAATTTCAGCGTTACTGCATTTTTTTTGTTGTCGCAATCTTCCTGTGCACTGATGTTACTTTTTTCACGGCCAACTCACTTAAGATTCTCCACGGCGGTTGGATACCTTTGACAATGGGATTTTTTATCTGCGCGCTGTGTTTAATTTGGCGCAAAGGACGCGAGTTAATGCGGCACAGTATTATACAGCAAACTATGTCCATTAAAGTTTTTGCCGACAGTCTGCGGATTGACGCGCCATTGCAGGTAAAAGGCCTTGCAGTTTTCCTGAGCGGCAACGATGGAGTACCGCGTATTCTGCTCCATAATTTAAAACATAATAAAGTGCTTCACGACCGAACTATTATTTTAAAAATCGTAGCACATGAAGTGCCTTTCATCAGCAATGCCGAAAGAGCGGAATTTGCAGTTTACGACACCAAATTAGGATTATACGGAGTTACACTAAATTACGGATTCTGCGAAAATCCCAACATCCCGGAAGCGTTAAAACAAATAAATGTTCCAGAAGTAAACTTTACCAAGAGCAGTATTTCCTACTTTATCGGCAAAGAATCTATTGTATTCTCACAGCGTAAAAAGAGAATGTGGGGCTGGCAGAAACGCATCTTTTTGCTTATGTCCCGCAATGCGCATGATATCACCGCCTATTACGGTTTGCCACCCAATCAGGTAACTGAATTCGGCATCCAAGTAGAGCTATAACTAGCCCCCGCCTAG
>CAZITV010000194.1:0-4049 GCA_964542255.1 uncultured Victivallaceae bacterium | reverse complement strand
GGTTATTGGATATTCGATCCTTAGCTTGATAGCTATGGGGCTTGCCCGCCTGTGGAGGGCGGTACTCTGTCACCGCCGGGCTGCTCCGCACGACGGCGTGCGCTATCCCGCTGCGCGGTGCCGGACAAGTCTGACACTGTCGAATTGGCTGTATCATCCACCTAATACCAATTCGCAATCATTGATTGACACCCGATTATTATTTAACCATCTTGTTCAATATTTTTCCGAGATTTATGGCTTCTTTAATTTTTTCAGGTTGTTTTTCGAGTGACGGGATGATTTCCGGGGTAATTTTGGTATCTGCTCCGAAAAACATATGGATTGCGCCGACTTTACAGGATTCGCCGTAGCCGCAGGTAAAACAGCAGGCGGCGCCCTGGGCGGTCATTTCACCGACACAGGTAATTTGATTGTATTGCAGAAATGTTTTTAGATTTTGCAGCACCGGGGTGCCGTCCCCGCCGCCGACGCCGATGATTACGGCTTTTTTGCCGGTAACGCTATCACCTTCACGATGACGGAACTGATAGAAGCGTTCCAGGAAACAATGCGTCAAGGCGTTAAGCATAGAAAAATAGTTAGGTGCGCCGATGACATAGGCATCAGCCGCCACGATTTTTCCGCGCAAATGCTTCATATCGTCATTAATTTTACAGATATTATCTTCAACGCAGGCGAGGCAGGCAATACACGGTTTAATATTTTTATTTGCGAGCGAGATGAATTCTGTTTCACATTCAAGTTGAGCGAGGACAGTTTTTACCAGTTTATCGGTAGTTTCGTCGCTGCGCGGACTCCCTGAAATTCCTAAAACTCTCATGATGTTACCTCCTAAGTTAAAACATGTTTTGAATCTGAACTATTCCGTTACAACCCTTTATGATATTTGTTTATAGAAAGAAAGTGCAAGCACGGTGATATCGTCGGATTGCTCCTGTCCTGAAGTGAATTGAGTTACGTGGTTGATAATGGTGGTGTTAATCAATTTGGGCTCAGGCTCACTGGCGCAAACTTTTAACGCTTGAATGAGCCTGGAGTCGCCGAACTCTTCATTATTGATGTTCATAGCTTCAGTAATGCCATCGGTGTACATTACCAGTGTCTCGCCGTGTGCAAGCACGATCGATGCCATAGCGTAGTCTATTTCAGTTACACCTACCGGCGGTCCGTGCCGTTCGGTGATTTTTTCTAGAGTTCCATCAGTGCGGATAATATATGGCGGGTTGTGCCCGGCATTGGTATATTGCAGTTCGCCGGATTTAATATTCAAAATTGCCAGGAAATAGGTAACAAACATTGAGGTGTCATTATTCTGGGTAAGCGAATGATTGACTTTGTTGACAATTTGCGCGCTGGTCATTCCGCTCAACGCGATACCGCGGTGCAGGGTTTGGGTCACTGCCATGAATAGCGACGCTGGAACACCTTTGCCGGAAACATCACCGATTACCAGGCAGAGATGGTCGTCATCCAAATAAAAGAAGTCATATAGATCACCACCAACGGCTTTGGCGGAATTCAATACCGCGTGAATGGAAAATTCTTTGCATTCCGGGAATGGCGGCAATAATTGAGGAAGGATACCGGTTTGAATATCTTTGGCAATTTGCAATTCGCTTTCGATTTTTTCTTTGGCGCTGGTAGTTTCCTGTAGTTCTTTGATATGCTGAACGAGTGCGACCTGCATGTGAGCAAACGCTGCGCCGAGCTTGCCGATTTCATCATTGGCGCTGCTCTCCGGTAATTCCGCATGGAAGTTGCCATCGCCAACGGCTTTGGCGGCGCTAGTCAAAATACGCAGCGGCGCGGTAATTTTCAAGCTGATCATCACCACCACCAGCAATAAAATAAGCATCCCCGCGACAAACAGCCAGATAACTCTGTTCTCAACATCGCGAAGTGGTGCGAATATCAATTCTTCAGGAAAGACGATTGCCATTGACCACTGATTTGATGGCAGCGGGGTATAATATAGCCACCCTTTTTTTTGGCTGTACAGGTGGCGGCGGTATGGCGCCGCGCCGCTTTTTCCCGCAATCATATTTCTGCCGATATCGCGCAATTCCTGATCTTGGCGTTCTTCAGCCAAGGTAAAAATGGTTTCATTCATAATGCGTTCGGTAGCCGGATGGGTAATGATACGGCCAAACTTTGAAATCAGGAAAGCGTAACCCTGATCTTTAAATTTTAGAGCGGAGACGCTTTTTTGCAGCCAGGAGAGGGACAGATCGACGGTGACAACCCCGATAAAGCGTTTGCCGCTGCTGCTGGTTTTGTACAGCGGCACGCTGTAAGTAGTCATTACGACTTCGTCAAAATATGGTTCTATCCACAGTGCGCGGTTAAGTTCTTTGGGTAATGTGTACCAGTCAAGATAAAAATAGTCATAATCATCCCCGCCCCAATATTGCATTTCCACTGTATTGTTTTTTTTCTGCACATACGGCATGTGATATTTTTTTTTCGGGTCGAAAGCGTAAGGGGCGAAAGCAAGTCCGATGCCGCAAATTTCGGGTCTGTCACGCATCAAGCTTTGCATAGTGGTGAGCAGAATTTTTTCGGTTTCCTCTTTGGTGAGATTGCAGTTTTCCACTTGGATAGCGAGTTGTTTCGCCACGCGGGCCGATTCGATAAAAATCTGGTCAAGTTTGCTGACGGCGGCATCGCCGAGATTGCGCAGGCCTGTGTCAATTTCGGTGCGAATCACATCGCGCAGATAAAATCCGGCATAGATAAAAATCGCGCCGCCAACCAGCAAAACACACAGCAGCACGTAAAAACTCTGTTTGAACGCCAAACTTCTATTCTTGAACATGTTCCACCTTGTCGTTGTCGGCAGTTGTGTTAAAGACGTTTTTATAAAAATCATTGTACTGAGGAATTGTTTTAATGATTAAGCCGCTGCGCATTTTTTTTGCTGACTCTTGATATACTTTGGCGGACAGGAAGCCGGGGTAACGGTTTGGTGTGATGATGAGATTTTCAATTTTATCCAGCATCCACTGCTGGCGCGCTAAGCTGAATTCGATATGTTGTTCTTTACAATATTTTTTTACTATTTCCAGCGTATTTTTTTTATCGATGAACGCCTGCCGCCACCCTTCCATGGTTGCAAATACAAAATTTTTGCATAGTTCCGGGTCTTTGTCAAAAGTTTCCTGAAGGCAGTAAATGCCGTCCTCAGGAATATCCAGATTGTAGTCTTGAAAGAAAAATGTGGTTAGTTCATCTTCATTAATGCCGGCAGCGATGATTTGATGGTATTCATTATACCACATTACCGTTAAAACGTCAATGCCATCCCAGAGAAATAAATTTATCCCTGAAGTAATCGGAACGATTTCCGCGTTAATCCCAAATTTATGCAGCATCGCCTTTGGTATTTCACGAAAATCGGTAGTCCACAACCCCAGCCGCTTACCATTGATATCCTCAATTTTGTTGATACCACTTTTTTTCTTCGCTATAAATACTAATGATGAATGCTGAGAAAGCTGCGCGATATTGACAATCTTTTCACCGTCTTCACGCATTTTCATCCCCGCTGAAAGAAAGTGAGTAATAAAATCAGCCTGTTTCGTTTTCAAAATCGACAACAGCGGAATCTGCGGCTGCCGTGGCACAAATTCAACATCCAGTCCATATTTCCGGTAAATGCCAAGGTCTTTAGCCACATAATAACCGGCAAACTGCGCCTGAGGAAACCACTGCAGCGCCAATTTGATTTTCCTGAGCTGTTCCGGCTCTTTTTGTGCAGAAAATAACGGCATTGCCGTCAGCATAAGTATTGACGCGAACAGTAACACGGCACCGCTGAGTCTGCCTGTCATCATAATACTGTCCATTGGGTTTAAGGGTTATTCCAAATAAAAATTATTTTGCATCGGAATTAATCTCAACAAGAATCTCTTTTACTAATATATTATCATGAACAAAATTTACAATCAAATGAGCTAACTTCATCAGTATTTTAAGTTTTGCTGTTGGCTGTTATGGAGGGCTTGCCCGCCTGTGGAGGGCGGTGCTCTGTCGCCGCCGGGCTGTTG
>CAZITV010000193.1:0-4060 GCA_964542255.1 uncultured Victivallaceae bacterium | reverse complement strand
TGACGGTATTGACGGCGGCGGACGGCAAGCTGGCGGTCTATTCGACGATACAGCCGGTGGCGTTTATCGCGGGTGAGATTGGTGGCGACAAGGTAAATTCGTCGGTATTGATACCGCAGGACAAGAACCACCATTCATATATACCTACGCCGCATGATTTGCGTAATATGCGGCAAGCAAAACTATTTTTTGCGATAGGTTTGCCAGTAGAAGAACAATATCTAAAACGTTCGTTTAATAACAGCGGCATCAAATTAATAGATGCAAGCGCCGGAGTCAAGCGGTTACGCCTGCAAGGTGATACCTGCTGCGAAGAACATGAGCACCAGCACAGCAGTAATGATGGCGGAGCACAAAACGACGACCAATTTCAGGATGTGCACATTTGGATGTCGCCGGCGAATAATTTGATTATTGCCGCCAATATTTGCCGGGCACTTCAAGCTGAAGACCCGGCCAATCAAGCATATTATCAGCGTAATCTGGCGGATTTCTCCACAAAAATCACCACGCTGGACGCGGCTTTGAAAACCACATTAGCGCCATTTAAAGGGAAAATTTTTCTAGTCTATCATCCCGCCTTCGGCTACTTCGCCGAACACTATGGTTTAATTCAGCAAGCGGTTGAGGCCGGCGGCAAAAGCCCCACCCCGAAACAACTGGAAACCTTGATTGAAACCGCACGCAAAAACCACGCCGCAATGATTTTCGTGCAACCGCAATTCAATCAAAAATACGCAGAAGTGATTGCCAAAGCAATCAATGCTAAAGTCGTGCGGCTCGACCCGATGCAGCGCGATATTTTCGCTAATTACCGCTATATCGCGGAGCAACTTACCGCCGGCATGAACCTAAAATAACTTCAGCGCGGCGGCGGCAGCTTAACCCGGTACTGAGAATGCGTTTTCAATGTTCAAAATGTTTATCCATCATCGAAGCCGATACCGCGGCCGGCAAACACTCCTGCCCCTGCCCTAAGTGCCGCCGAATAACCCCGGTACCGCGGACTCCTCTTGAAAACTATGCCGTCTTCGCCAACTTTATTATTCGTGAAACCATTGGCGATGGCGAAATCGGTACAGTTTTTCGTGCCGAACAAATTGACACCAAGCATGAAATCGCACTAAAGATATTTTCACCAGATTTCATCACCCGCAAAACCATTAAAATTTTTCTGCGCGATACCCGTGCTGTTGCGGGACTTGACCACGCCAATGTGGTTAAGACTCTGGCTTTCGGCGCCACCAGTGACGGTATCTGTTATACCGCGATGAATCTTATTCGCGGCGAAACCATCCAGGAAAAACTCCGGCAGGGGCGTAAATTCACCGTGGCAGAGTCACTGGAAATAGCACGGCAAATTGGCGAAGCGATACTGTATGCCTGGCGCAAAGCAAAATTGATTCACCGCGATTTAAAACCGGAAAATATTATGATCACTAACGACGGCATCATCAAATTGACCGATTGGGGGTTAGCGGTCAAGGCGGCAAACAGTATCGGGTTGGAAGATTTAGCCGGAACTCCGGCATATATGAGCCCGGAACAATTTTCTTGTGAACCGCTCGACTGGCGCAGCGATGTTTACAGCCTCGGCGTAACGCTCTACCAATTAATTTCCGGCAAACTTCCCTTCTCCGGCAGGACATTCCAGCAAATCGCCAGCCAGCACTTCAATCAATGCCCTAAACCACTGTTCAAACTTGCACCCGGCATCCCCGCCGGAGTATCTGAATTAGTCGAACGAATGTTGAGCAAACTGCCGAATGACCGTTTTAAATCACCCGCCCAATTAATTCAAACAATAGAGAAAATCAAGAACTCAGTTTAATACAGCTTCTGATATTGTAGCGTTGTCCGTGCCGGACAAAAAATCTAAAACAGTCATTTCTCTCACGGAGACACAGGGGCACGGAGTAAAGCAAAATTAAATTTGAACTGTTTTCAAGCGAAATCAAGGGGCTTTTTATCGATTGCTCAAAGCTTACCGGTTAAGCACAAAGGAAGAATTATAAAAAATATAAAGAATGGTCTTTGGCGATGTTTGACTATTATTTAGAACTAGCTAGATTAAGGAGTAGCATGAAGAACATTTGATGGTAAAACTCGGTACTCTAAAGTAAACACGAGCACCATAAAAATTGGGATGCATAATGGAAAACAATATAATACTTTACAGCAGCAGAACTGGTAATGTAAATATAAATGTTACTTACCAGAACGATACCTTTTAGCTTCCGCAAAAAGCAATTGCTCAGTTATTTGGTTGCAGTACCGATAATGTTTCATTGCACTTAAAAAATATTTTTAATAGCGCGGAGCTGGAGCAAAATTCAGTTACCGAGGAATTCTCGGCAACTGCCGGTGACGGTAAAAATTACAAAACCAAATTTTATAACCTCGATGCTATTATCGCCGTTGGCTACCGAGTTAAAAGAGTATATTATTAAGGGCTTTGTACTCAATGATGAGATGCTGAAAAACGGCAAGCCCTTTGGTCAGGATTATTTTGATGAGTTGCTCGAACGAATCAGGGAAATTCGTGTGAGCGAACGCAGATTGTATCAAAAACTAGGTGATATTTTTGAGCAATGCAGTGCCGCCTGTCAAGGCAGCAATTTTCCGAGGCGGGCAAGGAATATTTTCTTAAAATTTTGCTGCATTTCCAGCGGCATAAAGGAGCGTTCCAGTGCTTCAGACAGCTTTTTTTCACTATTGCGTTGAATATTTTTCAATGTCTTTTCAAACTGCGTCACCGTTAAGCCGATGTTGTCGGCGAAGCTGGCAAAATCGCCGTATTTCAAATTAGACTTTTTCCCGCACATTGTTAGGGCGAGCTCTTCGTTGTCCGCAGGAAGCAGGATTTTTACCGGAACCAGGTCATACGCTGGCGTCAACTCATACCGCCCGTCCTCCAGACGCAGCAATGAAAAGTTTTTCAGGTGCATGTCTGAATTTCCGGTTAGATAGCAAAATAGCGTTAATTCAAAAAACCGCACTGCATCCAATCCCGGCATGCTGGAATACTCCCGAATTGCTTTGCCAACCTGTTCCATGGATCCGTGGTATTTTTGACTAGTCAGTTTATTGGTTAACTGACAGAAATCTTCCATGTGCAGCGCTCCGTTTTTGCTTCGGTCTATGCGCCGCGTAATATAGGCAAATTCGCCAGATTGGAGCGGAATCAAACCAAATTCAACAGTGGAAATCTTGCATAAACGCGCAAAGAGCATACAAAAATGTTCTGCTTCCGGGAGAAACTGCCACTGCGGAGTCTGCGGTTTCAAGATATAATCACCTTCAAGGCCGACTAACGTTAAACGACTATTGTCTGCCGCATCGCCTCTTTCTAAATGCAAAGAGAGTTTGGGCTGTACGCCGGGCACGCTGATGCGCTTCTTAATAAGCGCTTTGGCTAGTTCATTCAACTCATCCTGGGTGTAATTAAATGTCGGAGCTTTAGTCGAATGGAAAAGTTTTTTCATACATTTGGCGTGATAATGCAAATTGTTTTCAGTCAGAGCCACGCCGCAGATTAAGCAACGTTTTTCCATCATTTCACCTCCCGGATGCTGACCGCGCCAATACAGTCGCGGCAGCACGCCAGCAGCAACCCCATGCGGTCACTTGAATCAAGTTTCCAGTTTTTTTCGGCAATCTCCAATAACCACCCCTCCGGGATCAACCCGTCAAAAAATGGCAACAATGTGCGGTCGTGATATTTTTCACTGCGCAAGGGCAGAAGCCGGCTAACGGCGACCGGATTTTTCCCGGCAAGGTACGATGCTGAATATTGAAAATTATAACCGGTTTCATCCTCGGAAATAATTCCCGCGAGACGATCATAAAGATAAACTTCCGCTTTGCGTGCCATCGGTTATTTCTCCGCGCTGCAGACTACAGGCCCAAGGGCGTGACCAAACAAATCCAGCACAATATTGACTTTGTCCATACGAAGTGTAGGCTTACCGCCCTCAAGTTCTCGGACAAAGCGAATCCCGACCCCGGCACGATCCGCCAAATCCTGCTGCGTCATTTTATGGAATTTGCGCTGTTGCCG
>CAZITV010000192.1:0-4064 GCA_964542255.1 uncultured Victivallaceae bacterium | reverse complement strand
CTATTTTGAATTGATGTTTTGCAGGATTTTTTGCAGCTTTTGACGGTTTTAAGCGAAATCAAGCGTAGCGGCGTTACGTAAAATGAGTTTAAACCGTCAAAAATCGAAAAAGACGCAAAAGTCTCGAAAGAGTTTTGAAGTTAGCTCTCTATATAAAAAATAAAGGCGGCATCTCTGCCGCCTCTTAGGAGTTGGTAAAACTAAGTAATTATTCCTGGCAACTGCATTTGCAGCTTGGTGCACATTCTGTGGCACATCCTGTACCGCATTTTTCTGAACTACAGCATTCGCCGCTATCATAGAAAGCATCAACCAACTCGCCGGCGCAGACGTTGGAAACTTCGGGTTGCGCTTGGAGCCAGGCGATGAACTGATCGCGGCGTTCGACTTCACCCGAACCGGGTTTGCCTGCCAGAACGAACAGGTCGAGAGTGTTCTCGCCGAATGCGCCGCTGCAGTGCAGGTTGAGTTCTTCAATTTGAGTGATAAATTTGTCCCAGAAGGCATCGAGCGCCTCTTCTGAAGGTAAATTAACATCAGCTTTTAGGTCGAACCCAAGTTCTTTAAATTCGCCTAAAAATAATTTTTTTCTTTGTCTTTTTTTCATTATGCTCTCACATTTAGAGATTTGTTCGTAAAAATACCGCGACCATATAAACTAACCTGTTAAATGACAAAATCAATTCGATAAAAGATGAATCAAAAAAATGCAGCACAGACCACTGCAAAAAAACTGTGTTAAAGTTTAATCAGCGCCTATCAATGAGAACGAATTGGTATTAGCTTTCCAATACTTTTATCTTTTTTCTATCGCTTTTTTCGTGACAATTATTATCATTAGCGGGTAGCTTCCCGCAGTTTGACGATTAAAAATTTTAAGAATGGTTCGATGATGCTGATTGACAATTATTTAGAACTGGCTAAATTAACTCAGATAATGAGAATGGCTATTGACGGTCAAGAACTCGGTCACTTTTAAAAGACAAAAGTATCAAACTTAAGGACGTTGCGATGAATCCGAAACAACGAATATTGAATTTTATTAATCATAAGCCGGTGGACCAAGTACCGTTTATGCCGATATTTATGCAGTTCTGCGCCCGTTACGGCAAAGTGAAATACCGCGACTTTATATTGGATATTGAGCAGCACTGCCAGGCGAATATTACGACGGCGCGCGCATTCGATTCGGTGTGGGTCAATGTGATGAGTGACCCGTATGGCGAATTGGAGGCGTATGGTGCCCATATTGAGTATCCGGAAGATAGTTTGCCAATGGATAAAATTATCCTCTTTCCCGAGCTGAGTGATTTGGATAAATTGAAGGTAATAGATTTTACAAAAAATTACCGTACCAACGGCAGAATTGAGATAATTAGGCGTTTTAAAGAACTGGTTGATAATGAATTTTTGATTACCGGCTGGGTGGAAGGTCCCATGGCCGAATACTGTGATTTGCGCAGTATGTCCAACGCCTTTCTGGATTTTTTTGACGTTCCTGATAAAGTCGCCAAAACCATTCAAATTATCCTTGAAAATGCCAAAAACTTTATCACGCTGCAAGTTGCGGCTGGTGCCCACTGCATCGGTATTGGTGACGCGGCCGCCTCTCAGGTCGGCAGAGATTTATATTTAGAATACGCTTTTGACGGTGAAAAAATGCTTGTTGACCACATCCACAGCTTAGGCGCGGTGGCAAAACTGCACATTTGCGGCAACACTGAAGCAATTATCCCGGATATGATTAAAACCGGCGCTGACATCATTGATATTGACCATTTGGTCAAGGATATGTCGCCATATTGCCCGATGCTTGGCGAACATCAGGTTTTTTGCGGCAATCTTGATCCGGTAAGCATAATTCAAAATGGTGATTTTAATGCGATAAGAAGCGCATTTAATCAGTTGCCGGCGCAGTATAAAAACCGTTTGGTTATATCAGGCGGGTGCGAAATTACTCCGGATACCCCAGTACAGAATTTAAACTTCTTACGGAATCTTATCGAAAATTACAACTGACCAGATAGTATTTTTACTGCCGCTTAACATCATTTACCCGGTGTACGAAATATTTATTGCCGGAATAGGGACAAGAAAGTGTTTGAGAATTAGCTGAATTCTTATTAAAACAAATAATGAAGATAAACATTTGCGGATAATTGTAGTATGAAAATATTTGACGTGTATAGTAAATTTGCTGTTAACGATATGCTGTTGATCTATTATATGGATAATGGCGTGATGTCGTTGTGTTTAATCCCCAAGTGCATGGCAAAGCATATCGCCAAACACCGTAAGAATATCTCTGAAACCTTTACCGGCAGCCGTTTTCCCTGGACTCTTCCTGCCGCGGTTGCCGAGTCCATGGTGCAGTTCAAAGTTGCCGGCGATGCTTTTAACGGTCAGTCCACTACAGATTTGAGCTACCGCAACAATGAAAGTGTGCAGAAACTTAAATTCGTTGCACAAACTGCCGCCCAAAACACTATTGTTACCACTTTTGATTATGAGCAAACTTTAATTCTTACCCATGAAGTAAAATTTGACAAACACCAGCCCTATATTGTGGTCAATACCACGGTAAAAAATATCAGTAAAAAAAGCATAAAATTAGAATATTTTACCTCTTTTTCACTAAGTATGATTTCCCCGTTTCAAGCCAATGACGGCGCAGAAAAATTTAAATTGTACCGCGCTGGCGCATTTTGGAGCGCCGAAGGCCGTCCGGAAATCAGAAATTTTGAAGATTACGGCTTGGAAATGTCCTGGCAGGCGGCAGGCACCAGAGCAGTACGGTTCGGATGCACCGGCTCAGATCCGGTGAGTAAGTATTTCCCTTGCGTTGCCGTCCACGATCAGGAATTCAATGTTTCCTGGGGTGCAGCAATGGCAGGACTGGGTAAATGGGAACTTGAAGTATATCGGTTTTGTGATTTTGTCAATATTAGCGGCGGTTTACCGGCACGTGACACCGGCAACTGGACAAAAATGCTGAAGCCAAATGAAGAATTGCGCGGGGAAGATGCCATTATCACCGCTGTCGTTGGCGACGGCTTTGATGCCTTTGAACAGCTAAAAGGTTATCAGTCGCAGAAAGATTTTCCACAGCCTGAAGCTGAAAATAATATGCCGATTATCTTCAACGACTGGTGCACCTGCTGGGGCGATACGAACAGCGCCCGCTTAATGCCGATTGCGGAACGCTGCAAACAGTTGGGCGTAAAATATTTTGTGGTCGATGCCGGCTGGTTTGAGTGTGATGAAAAAAATAATTTCCCCATTATCGGTGATTGGAACTGCAATACCTCCCGTTTTCCCGGCGGCATGAAGGCGTTTGGTCAGAAAATAAAAGCAATGGGAATGATTCCAGGACTGTGGTTTGAATTTGAAAATATCCAGATTGATACCAGAATAGATAAACGTTCCGGGTTAGTGCTGAAGTTGGATGGCAAACCGATTAGGATGGGAACCCGCAAATTCCTGGATTTCAGAAATCCCAAAGTTTGGCAGTACCTCCAGAAAAAAGTCATTGACTATATCAAAGCAATTGGTTATGGCTACGTCAAAGTGGATTACAACGCTTCCACAGGCTGGGGCTGCGATGGCAAGGACAGCAATGCCGAGGAAATGCGCCAGCAGCAGCTCAAGGTAAATGAATTCTTCCGTCATCTCCGGCGTGAAATCCCTGAATTAGTGCTGGAAATATGCGCTTCCGGCGGTCACCGCTTAAGTCCGCACTGGATGAAATTGTCATCGATGGGTAGTTTTTCCGATGTCCATATCGGTCAGGATATCCCCATTATCGCCGGCAACGAAATTAATTTGATTCCGCTCGACCAGATGCAGGTTTGGTGTACCTTGAGCCCTAAAGATGATGTGCAGCGCATCTATTATTCCATCACTGGCGCGATGATGGGACGGTTATGTCTTTCAGGTGAAATAGCCAAGCTCAATGCGGCACAGCTCGCAATTGTTGCCGCCGGCTGTGATTACTACCGCAATATTTCTCATATTATTAAAAATGGCAAAGCAAGACGTTTTCACGATATCGGACTTTCTTATGG
>CAZITV010000191.1:0-4111 GCA_964542255.1 uncultured Victivallaceae bacterium | reverse complement strand
GAGTCGGCTTATAAATCCTTGTGCCGATCCATCAAAAATCACCTGACCGGGCTTTTGGCGTGGTCATCATATTCTGACAATTAAAAATGAATTTTAAAAATATTCTATTGACTTATTGGCGATATGGATATATACTTTATATCAGAGAGCAGGTTAATCTCTGAATAATATTACATCGGGACCGCAAGGTCTTATAGTACAAAGTTAGCAAGAGTTATAATGCCTGCTTTCTTTTTTTATGCCAATTTTACCGGCTTTCCAGTCCGCATTGATTCATAGATGGAGCAGATTAACTGCACCGCCCGGCGCCCCTCTTTGCCGGGCATGGCAAGTTGCTTGCCAGATTGTATGGCATCAACCAAATCTGATATTTGCCGGCGGTGCCCTTCCGGCGAAACCCCACTGATAGGGTCGCCGGCGCCGCTGCTTTTATCTTCAGGAATGCCGCAGTTCTCTTCAATTTCTTTGTCACCAAGACGTTCCTCCACAAATTTCCAGCGTGCCAACCGGTTCTCTTCCAGCACTACACTGCCGCCGGTACCGGAAATTTCCAATCTTCTGGCAAAACCCGGAGCACAGGAGGTGCTTACTTCGATCACACCCAATGAACCGTTTTTATATTTTATCGTGGCGCAAATATTGTCTTCAACCTCAATCCGCTCATGGCTTAAGGTACCGCCGTAAGCAAATACTTCGTCAGCATCGCCATTGAGATACAGCAGCAAATCAACCGTATGAATGGCCTGATTCATTAACGCGCCACCACCGTCCAATTGCCAGGTGCCGCGCCAGCCGGCGCTGTCATAGTATTGCTGCGAGCGGTACCATTTTACTTGGGTGCTGGCCAATACCACCTGACCGAATCTACCAGCAATATAGGCCTGCTTAATTAATTCAACATTGTGATTGAAACGCGACTGAAACACCGCGGATAATAACACCTTGTTTTTTTCACACTCATCAATAATCGTATCAGTTTTAGTCAAATTTACATCCAGCGGTTTCTCGCAGAGAATGTGTTTGCCGGCACGCGCCGCCGGTATTGCCACGTCCATATGTGCTCCTGTGGGCGTTGCAATCGTTACTGCATCCATATCCGGATTTGCCAAAAACTCCGCAAAATCAGTGAATATTGCCGCACCAAATTTCTCGCCAAACGCTTGACTGCGCTCTGCAACAGTATCAAATACCGCCACCAACTCCGCAGTATCCAATAGTTTAATTGCCTGGGCATGCAGTGCCGCAATCGCACCTGTGCCAATAATGCCAAATCTAACTTTTTTTCCCATAAATATTTCCTTCAACTTTTAACTTATAATGTTTAGCATTCAACATAACTGGTAAGCATTTCATACCACCCAAGTATTAATATATGTCCCGTGATCTATATTATATCAGCGGTACCTTTGTAAAGCAACTTAACAAAGGCGAAAAACTTAAAAAATTGCAGGCTGTGCCTGGGATAAAAATTAATTTTAACTTGAAAAAAGCTGTTTTTAGGGCATAGTAAGCGAGTTATGACAATTGATTTGAATCTTTAGAGCTAAATTAAAAACCTGAGGTAATTGCAAAACTCTTTTGAGATTAGCTCACCTAATTAAAAACTGGCTCTTAATAAAAAACAGGCTGTAAGCTATGATGAAAGCGGCAGAATTACGTCAAAAATATTTAGATTTCTTTGTTAGCAAGGGTCACAACGTAATCAAAAGTGCGTCATTGATACCTGAAAATGATCCGACTTGTTTATTTACCACCGCTGGGATGCATCCCCTGGTGCCATTTCTTCAAGGGGCTTCGCATCCGCGGGGCAAACGTTTAACCAATGTTCAGAAATGTATTCGTACTGGCGATATTGAGGCAGTAGGCGACCCGGTACATTTAACATTTTTTGAAATGCTGGGGAATTGGTCACTGGGCGATTACTTTAAGGATGAGGCGATAAAATTTAGTTTTGAGTTTCTCACTGGCGCTGACTGGCTGCATATCCCGTTGGAGCGCTTGGCGTTTACTGTTTTTGCCGGCGATGACGATGCGCCGTTTGATGAGCAGGCATTTAATTTATGGCAGGAACTGGGTGTCAGTCCTGACCGGATTGCCAGATTACCCAAAGAAGATAACTGGTGGGGCCCGGCAGGTCAAACCGGTCCGTGCGGGCCCGATACCGAAATGTTCTATTGGACAGGCACCAATCCCGCACCTGCACTATTCGACCCCAAAAATAAGTTATGGGTTGAAATCTGGAATGATGTGTTTATGCAGTATAACAAGAATGCCGATGGCAAATATGAACCATCTGCTCAGCGCAATGTAGATACCGGTATGGGTGTGGAACGCGTCACCGCCGTGCTGCAGGGCAAAGCCAGTTGTTACGATACCGAGCTATTTCAACCAATATTCGCCGCGATTGACCAACTGCGCGGTGTCGCCGCACCCGCCGCCCGTTCGGATGCAGAGCGGATTATCGCCGACCACCTGCGCGCCTCGGTATTTATTATTGCCGATGGTATCACTCCGGGCAACGTTGACCAGCCGTACGTTCTCCGCCGCCTGATTCGGCGGGCAATTCTTAAAGGGCGTCAGCTGGGACTTGAGCAGGATTTTACCGCCGCCATTGCTGCGGTGATCATCAATAATTACGCTGAATTTTACCAGGAATTACGCAGTAACGAAAAACGCATTCTTGAAGAACTCCAAGCCGAAGAAAAACAATTCGCGCTGACTGTGGAAAAAGGTATCAAGGAATTTGAAAAATTAATTGCCCGGGTACCTGAACATGTCGCAAAAAAAAGCATCAGCGGCAAAAATGCATTTTTCCTCTACGAAACTTACGGGTTACCACTGGAATTAACCTCGGAAATGGCTGGCGAGCGCGGTTTTACCGTCGATCATGCCGGATTCCACGATGCATTCGCCAAACATCAGGAGTTGTCGCGCAAGGGTGCGGAGCAAAAGTTTAAAGGCGGCTTGGCGGATAATTCTGATTTGACCGCGGATTTGCATACTGCAACGCATCTGATGCATGCGGCGTTGCGCCAATTACTCGGGGACAGCGTGGAACAACGCGGCTCAAATATTACCGCAGAACGCCTGCGCTTCGACTTTTCATATCCTGACCGTGTTCCGGACGATGTCCTGGCCAAGGTGGAAAGCATGGTAAACGATGCAATCAACGCCGCTATTCCGGTAGAATGCCGAGAAATGACCGTTGAACAAGCCAAAGACAGTGGCGCAATTGGTCTATTTGGCGATCGTTACGGTGAAATTGTAAAAGTTTATACTATTGGTAACCGCAGCAAGGAAATTTGCGGTGGGCCTCACGCTGTATGCACCGCGGCCATGGGCAAATTTAAAATTCTCAAAGAAGAAAGTTCCAGTCGCGGCGTCAGACGTATCAAAGCGGTTTTGATTAAAGAATAATTTATGCTATCTTAATAGATAAGTTGATTAATAATTGGTTTTGATAGCTGTGCGGGCAAATAGTATCTGCACCACAGCCTGAGTCAGAATACTCACCACCAAATTATTTTGAAATCAGCCCAGTAATATGGAGTCTAGCTTTAACCATGAAAAAATCTGATTTGTTAATTACCCGCGGCGCAAATTTATATAATATAAAAGTAACCGGCAGGGCAAATTTTGAATATGGTTTACCATTGAGAAATTTCGCAAAATCGCTGGAAAATGATTTTGAAAGAATCATTATTGACTTAAAAGCCTGTTCAAATATGGATAGCACTTTTATGGGTGTCTTAGCCATGATTGGTCTTAAAGCCCAAAAAATCGGCGCTATCGTCGAAATCGTCAATGCCGAAGAAAACAACCGGCAACTGCTCGCCGGACTCGGTGTGGATAAATTATTTCTTTTTACCAAACAAACCGTCCCGGTTACCGGGCAATCCAGCGAGTTAACCCTCAATGACAGCGATAACTCACGCATCTCTACCGCCGAAACTGTCGTGGACGCACACGAAACCCTAATGAGTGTCGATGAAAACAATATCCCAAAATTCGAAAAGGTAGTTGAATTCGCCCAGCAGGACCTGGATAAACTAAAACAGTGACCACATTACCTTAACCATGCCGTGGCGCGTTATCTCTATCTCATACCAAT
>CAZITV010000190.1:2143-4111 GCA_964542255.1 uncultured Victivallaceae bacterium | reverse complement strand
GCTAGAGGCGCAAGCAACTCAACAAAATCTTAACTACAGTTATTGATAATTAGCACTATTTGATAATTCAGCTTATCACTCAAGGCTTTCATTTTGAAATCAACCTGAAAACAGAATTACCCTGCCCTGCTTAATACCAATTCGTTCTCATCGATAGACTCCAGATTGGTCGCGCCTTGGTATTAAACCTGATTTTTGACGGTGCCATTGAGAAAATTTTGAATATTTTCGACTGCGGTATTGAGCAGTCTTTGCCGCGATGCCAAGGTTGCCCAGGCGATATGCGGGGTAATAGAACAATTTTTCGCCGTCAGCAGCGGATTATCCGGCGCAGGTGGTTCTGACGACAATACATCCAGACCGGCGCCGGCGATTATGCCGTTATTCAAAGCATCTGCCAGCGCGGTTTCGTCAATCAACGCGCCGCGGCTGGTATTAATCAATAAAGCGTTTTTTTTCATCAAGCTCAACTTGCCGGCATTGATCATTTGACGGTTTCCCGCGGTCAGCGGACAATGCAGTGTTATCACATCAGCATTTTTAAACAGCGTATCAAGCGGCACCATTTCTATAGCGCTATCAGGCGCCCTTACCGCTGCGGATGACGCGGCATTGCGGCCGCAGCCGATGACTTTCATTCCGAAAGCCCGGGCAATTTTTGCAGTTTCCTGACCGATACGGCCGCAGCCGATAATACCCAGCGTCAAATCCTGCAGTTCAATCAGCGGAAAATCCCAAAAACAAAAATCCACGGAGTTCCCCCATCTGCCGGAGCGTACTGCCTGCGCGTGCGGCGCCACATGCATTGTGAGATTGAGCAGGTGGGCAAATACCTGTTGTGCCACCGAAGCGGTGCTGTAGGCGGGTATATTGGTAACCGTAATTCCGCGTTCTTTGGCGGCGGTGACATCCACCACATTATATCCGGTGGCAAGTACGCCGATATATTTTAAGCGCGGCAGTTGTTCAAGTTCCCTGCGGTTCATAATGACTTTGTTGACCAGGACAATTTCCGCATCCGCGGCACGGCTGATGATATCTGCCGGGGCGGTTCGGTCATAGATACGGCAATTACCCAGTTTTTCCAATGTTTCCCAGGAGAGATCACCGGGATTAAGGGTATATCCATCCAGTACGACGACATTGACCATAATCGCAAACCTTATTTCAGTGCAGCATATTTCAGCACCCGTTTAAAATTACCGTGAGCGATAAGGTTTTTTTCTGCGGTGGTGATGGCGGCATTTTCCAGCTTTATCAGCGCCGGTGTAACTTCCCGGAACGGTGCGCCGCTGCCGAATAAGATATGGTCAGCGCCGATGGTTTTGACTAATTCTGCCAAAGTTAAAATTCCATCCCGGGCAGAACGGTAACGCGATGATTCGATGTAGAGATTTGGCAACGGGTTGCCGGATTTATCCAGCATCCGCGGTGCGGCAATACAACCAGCAGCAAAGATAAAATCTGTCTGCGGGTGTTCAATTGCGGCGATTTTAACTGCTTCAAAGTCCTGCGGACGCGAAATGTCCATCCAGTGCATTTGCCGGTTGTCCACCAGCCAGAACGGAATGATTACCGGAATACGCAGGTTTCCAGCGGCGCGAATTATTGCTGATGCCTCTCTGCCAGTCAAATCGTAATTGTGATAAAGCGGCAGCAGACGCAGCGCTTTAAACTTAAATTCTTCTACGCATTGCCGCAAATCCTTTTCCCACTGCGGATAGAGCGGGTTCAACGTGGCAATACCAGTAAAAAAATCGCGGTGTGATGCCAGCGCCGCATTTAATTCATGGTTGGCATCGTGGGTATTTTTATAAAAAACTCCGTGGGTATTGGCGGCAGCAGCGGCAGATATTCCTCTGGATTCAAGCTGTTGACGCAGTGTTTCCGGGGTCTGATGGGGAATTTGCCGGAACGGCCAATGACCGATAGCAGTGTTCATATCAAATATCTTCATTTTTTTCTCCG
>CAZITV010000190.1:0-2043 GCA_964542255.1 uncultured Victivallaceae bacterium | reverse complement strand
ATATGCCCCTGAATAAATATCGTTTCCGGAAACATCTGCATTGCCTTGAGAAAATGCTCGGCGGAACTGAGATTGGGTTGAGCGGCCTTCATTACCGGTTCAGTTACTTTGGCGGCATGCATCAGTACGGGAATACCTAGTTCCGCCGCTTTTTCCATTAATGGAGTCTGCACCGGGTCGCAAATGCGGTAGTGAAAATAGAGTTTTATTCCCGACATACCATGTTTGACCACGCAACGTTCAACTTCAGCCACAGCCTCCCGTGCAAAACCGGGATTGACGAAACAAAATCCGATAAACCGTTTGGAATATTTCATTGCCGCGATGATAACATCATTGGCATGGCGGCACTCATCCGGGGTTGGAACATCACTTAACAAGGGCAGCGAAACACATATCCGGTCTATCCCAATCATATCAGCGGTACGCAAAGCACCGTCTGCTTCCGACCGGCAGAATTTGCCATCTTTGCCGAAAAGATGATTATGGGCATCAATACATTTATACTTGCCTGGAATCGTATATTTCATTTGACATACCGCCTTTTATAAAATTTATAAAGCTTACCTGAACCTAGAATTTTTTTTAAAACTGCTCGTGTTGATTGCGTAATGCATCACTATTTTTCCAATTCAACCATTGGCAGAACATTTTGACGATGCGCCTCTTCGAGTACATATACCTGCCGCCGCACTTGGTCAAGTTGAATAATTTGTTTGGCGCCATGCGCAATAACATCATAAAGATTGTTGTACAGCGCTTCCACAATTTCGTTGTACCCGGCCGCATTACTGTTATCATTTTTATGTTCCCAGCTTTCTTCAATCCAGGGCAGTTGCTCAGAACAATACCCGCGCGCTTTGCTCCAGGGCTGCCAAAGTTGCTGTTTGGGTGCATCCGCCGGATTAAAATATTTCCATTTAACCCGCTCTGCAGAAGCGGTAAGCCCGCCACGGGTTCCGCCGATATTGTACATATCACCCTGCGGATATGCCTGAAAAGAATTCATCACCACTTCAATCGTGGGATGTCCTTCTTTATATAGCGTCACTGCACAAAAATTATTGGCATCGCCAGGAATATTCCAATCATTATATTTTGCCGCCATTCTGCAAAAAACCTGGGGATATGCTTCACCGAAGAGGAGGATGGCATGGTCAAGCAGGTGTGGTCCAGTATTAAACAGATTGCCGCCAAGCATATCCTGCCGTGTTTGCCAGTCCCAACGCCGGGAAAATCCGCTCCAATTAATCCGAATATTAATTATTTCTCCAAGTATCTTGGAGTTTACTACTTCCATAATCTTTGTGAAGAAAGGGTAAAAGCGGGAATTCTGAAACGGGTACAAAACCTTATTCGCCTTCTTTGCCGCAGCGGCCAGTTCATCAAACTTCGCCACCGTCGGTGATGATGGTTTTTCCTGCAGCACATGATAACCAGCGTTCAGCGCTGCCAACGCAGCATCAAAATGAAACTTGCTGGGAGTGGCATTCACAAATAAATCAAAATCACCCCGGGCAAGCAATTCTTGATAGGTATCAACCGTCTCACACTGGAAAAGTGTTCGTGCCTCCGCCCGATTCGCTTCAAGGCAATCTGCAACGGCAACTACTTCAAAGCGGGAACGGTCTAAATTTAACCAGCGACCGTGAATATCACAGCCGCTGCGCCCAAATCCGGCAATTCCGATTCTAATTTTTTTTATCATCTTAATAACTCCTGGTTGGCAAAACTAGTATTCTGCCGTCCCGTTAAAATTTAAAACAATCAGGCAAAGATGAAAAGTCAAAATAGACCAATGGTGCTCAATCTGTTAAGGAGTTGTAAAGAAATAAGTGGTATTTTTGTACTAAGGGTATCGGGGGAGAAATTTCGGGGTTGCCGGAGAGGAGCAAAGCCGCAGCTTTGTAACGAACCGGCAAAGCCGAAAGTGCCACCGAGACACCAGTAGAAAGTACCAGTTATTTTTGAACGACTCCTAAAAAAGGACATGTCATCAATGCCGCATTATAATACAAGCTTTCAGCAACTATTCAACTTAAT
>CAZITV010000189.1:0-4131 GCA_964542255.1 uncultured Victivallaceae bacterium | reverse complement strand
ATCCAGAGGCAAACAAATACATTTTATACCACGGAAGGTTGGAATGCACGTAAATGATACAAATTGCGGCGGATTCATTTTTCCTGTGAAAAATCATTCGCCGCTTGAGGATGTTCAGGCCGCAGGGGCTATAACTCAATCACCATTTCGCCATTTGCTTATTCACCCGATGGTGACGAGTTCGATACCGGCGATTTGTGCGAAATCCTGGAGGAATTCCATATCCATTGCTTGGGCGTAAACCGTATGATGGGCGCCGCCCGCCTTAATCCATTCACCGGCGCCAGTGGCAAAATCTGGTTTAGGAATCCATACGGCTCTGGCGACCGGAAGTTTGGGTAAATCGGCCGGCGGCTTGATGGTATTAACTTTGTTGACAATCAGACGGAAATGGTCACCGAGGTCAACCATACTGGCATTGAGCGCCGGGCCGGCGGCAACATTGAATACTAGCCGGGCCGGGTCGGCTTTGCCGCCGATGCCGAGCGGATGGACTTCCAGCCGCGGTTTTTTTTCGGCGATAGAGGGGCAAACTTCCAGCATGTGCGCGCCCAGCACCAGTTCATTGCCGGGTTCCAAATGATAGGTGTAATCTTCCATAAAACTGACGCCGCTCTTTCTGCCGGCATTCATAACTTTCATGGTGCGGGTCATCGCGGCAGTTTTCCAGTCGCCTTCCGCGCCGAAGCCATATCCGGCGGCCATCAGCCGCTGTGAAGCGAGTCCCGGGAGTTGATGCAAACCGTGCAGGTCTTCAAAGGTGGTGGTGAATCCGGAAAAATTGCCAGATTGGAGGAAATGCAGTAATCCAAGTTCCTGCCTGGCGGCTTCAAATACGGAGGTTTTTGCTGCCGCGGTTTTGGCGGTAACGGTATAGAGATCATTATATTGTTCGACAAGCTGTTTCGCCTCTTTATCGGAAACGGCGTTGATAAACTTGAGCACATCGCCGACACCATAGCCGTTGACGGCATAACCGAATTGGATTTGGGCGGAAACTTTATTGCCTTCGGTAACTGCGACTTCGCGCATATTGTCGCCGATACGGGCGATTTTCATAGTTTGCGAGTCAGCCCAGGCGGAGGCAACTCTTGCCCAAATATCGATTTGACGTTTGACACATTCATTTTGCCAAAATCCGACTACAACTTTGCGCGGCAGTTTCAACCGGGTGCAGATATAGCCGAATTCGCGGTCACCGTGTGCCGCCTGATTAAGGTTCATAAAGTCCATATCAATGGTTGCCCAGGGGATATCGCGGTTGGCCTGGGTGTGCAGGTGCAGCAGCGGCTTACGCAGTTGTTTTAAGCCGTTAATCCACATTTTTGCCGGGCTGAAGGTATGCATCCAGGTAATTACCCCGGCGCATTGTTTGGCGGCATTGGCGTCCTGGAGCATCGCGGTAACTTCTTCCGGGGTTTTGACCGTAGGTTTCCAGACGAGTTTGACGGCGATTTTTCCCGATTTATTCAGATGCTGAACTATTTCCTGCGCATTGGCTGCCACCTGTTTGAGGGTTTCCGCGCCGTAGAGGTGCTGACTTCCGGTAACGAACCAGATTTCGAGATTTTTAAAATTAAGATTGTCCATAATAAGCGTTCTTTCCATGTTTACGGTTGTAGTGTTTATCAATAATTGACGATTTTAAAGCTGTAACTTCAGGGTTGACGCGCTCAGTAAGCAGCGTCATCTTGGCCAGTTCCTCCAGCACACGGGCGTTATAGACGCTCTTCGCGGCATTTTTTCCCCAAGTGAAGGGGCCGTGACCGCCGACCAAAACCATTTCCACCTCGGTAACTTTTAGCTGTTTTTGTTTGAAACAGTCCACAATTTGCAGCCCGGTTTCAACCTCATAGTTATTTTTGATACGCTCATCCGCCATTAGTTCCGTGCATGGGATACCGCAGGGCAGGTGGTCGGCGTGTGTTGTGCCGTAAATCGGAATGTCGCGCAGCGCCTGTGCCCAGGCTGTGGCGTAAGTCGAATGTGTATGCGCAATACCGCCAATTTCAGGAAAATTTTTGTATAATACCGCGTGGGTTGGGGTGTCGCTTGAAGGGTGCAGCTGACCTTCAACCACTTTCCCCTCAAAATCAACAACAACTATCATGTCAGCAGTCAGTACGGCATAATCCACTCCGGACGGCTTTATCGCAAATACTTTTAGCCCGTGGTCAGCACAACTTACATTGCCAAAAGTATAGAGCACCAGCCCCAGTTTCGGCAGCAGCATATTTGCCTCATAGCATTCCTGCTTCAGTGCTTTATACATGGTTCATAATCTCCTGTTCTACGGCGTTGGCATAGGCAAGGTAGCGCGCATAATATTTTTCGTAAACTGCCGCATTCTCCGGTATCGGTTGATAGACGGCATCAAAACCGGAATTCATCGCTGCCATTGCCGTTTCGACATTTTTGTACACGCCGGCGGCGACGGCGGCGAACATTGCGGCGCCGAGGGCGCATGCTTGTTCAGATTTGGCAACTTTGATCGGCATATTCAGTACATCCGCGCACAACTGCATAATAAATGGCGATTTTTTGGCAATCCCGCCGATTGCGACCACGCTTTTTACGGGAATGCCTTCATCGCTGAAACGTTCGGCAATGCGTCTGGCACCGTAGGCAGTGCTTTCAATCAGCGCCCGGTACACCATCGGCGCAGTCGTGCCTAAGTTCAAGCCGAAAATTGCGCCGGTGAGATGCTGGTTGGCGTCGGGAGTGCGGCGTCCGTTCATCCAGTCCAGTGCGAGCACTTCGGAAACCGGCAACTTGGCAGCATCCTGTTCCAGTGCGGCCAGGTTGACTTCGCCGCCGTAACTCAAAAACCGCTTGAACCACGCGTAAATATCGCCGAACGCCGATTGACCAGCTTCAAGCCCGGTTAGTCCAGGAACGACTGAACCGTCCACTTGACCGCAAATGCCTTTAACGCAGGTGTGAACCGCGGGCGCCACAATAATGTCACAGGTTGAGGTGCCGACCACCTTTACCATCTGATACGGTTCAATAGATGCGCCGACCGCGCCCATGTGGCAATCGAATGCACCGCCGGAAACTACCACAGTAGCCGGTAGGCCGAGCGTTGCCGCCCATTCTGCAGAAAGAGTTCCTGCCGGGACTTCGGCGGTATCGGTATTTTGATACAATCTTGAGCGCAATCCGTTTAGAACCGGGTCAAGTTTTACTAAAAATTCTTCTGGCGGCAAGCCCTGCCAATCCTGATGCCACATCGCTTTGTGTCCTGCGGCGCAGCGGCTGCGTTTCATCGTCAGCGGATTGATATTGCCAGTCAAAACTGCCGGTATCCAGTCGCAATGTTCGACCCATGAGAATGCGGCTTGGCGAACTTTTTCATCCACCCGCAGTGTCCGCAGCACTTTTGCCCAGAACCACTCTGAAGAATAAATTCCGCCTTCATATTTGGTAAAGTCTTCGCCGCCCCATTTTTTTGCCAGTTGGGTGATTTCCACTGCTTCGTTGAGGGCGGTGTGGTCCTTCCATAAAATAAACATCGCGTTGGGATTATCGCTGAATTCCGGCAGCATGGACAGCGGGATGCCGTGCTTATCTACTGCGCAAGGGGTTGAGCCAGTAGTATCCACACCGATGCCAACCACATTGGCAGCGGCTCCTGCAGGAGCACGTGCTAGTACTGCTTTTATAGTTATTTCCAGACCTTCAAGGTAGTCTAGCGGATGCTGCCGGAACTGGTTGCTGACCGGATTGCAGTAACTGCCTTTGGCCCAGCGTTCATAATGATGGACACTCGTCGCCAACTCTGCGCCGGTTACCGCATCAACCAGTAATGCCCTGACACTGTCAGAACCAAAATCCAAACCAATCGTCAATTTATTCATAAATATTCTCACTTTCCTGAAGCCGCAAAAACAAGGCTTTAAAATATTTTAATCAGTACCATCTCAACAAGATACAGCAACGGCGCAAAAAATCAAATTCAGTAAACAGTAACCGCAGAGTATAATACCGGCAATGGCTTAATCTTGCTGTGAAAACATTGCCCGTTCTTTGATGAACCCGCCAAAAGTCGGTCGATGCTTTTTGCGTCTCAACATAAGTACTTACCAGCCGCTCCTTGCCGGTTACCGCCGAGGGTAGCCGGCGGCGGAG
>CAZITV010000188.1:0-4175 GCA_964542255.1 uncultured Victivallaceae bacterium | reverse complement strand
CTGGTAAGGACTTATGTTGAGACGCAAAAAGCATCGACCGACTTTTGGCGGGTTCGTCCAATAACAGTATTGCAAGCATGGAGCGCTTTCAGATGAAAAAGATGATAATTTTATATTTAACCGTACCAGCAATGATATCGTTAATGGTTGGCTGCGGCAAGGCGCCGGAAATAAAGCCGCCGCCAACGGTGCCGGTTCTGGCAGAAAAAGCCATCGTCCAGGATATGCCGTTAGCGATAAAAACTTTTGGTAACGCCGAAGCTTATTCAGAAGTCCTCATCAAAGTGCTCGTAACCGGAACAATTAAAAAAATTTGTATTCAACAGGGCGAAAATGTCAAAAAAGGCGAAACACTCGTAGAGATTGACAGCCGTTCATACGAATCAACGCTGAAACAGCTTGAAGCTATACGCGAGCGCGATGAAGCAACCTATTTGGATGCCCACCGTCAAGCGGAAATCAAAGAACGATTATTTAAAAGCGGCGTTGCCGCCAATGATGACACCAAGAAGATGCGCGCCATCGCCGACTCATTAAGAGCAGCAGTCGCTGCCGCGGCGGCGAATGTGGAAAAGGCTAAGCTTGATGTTGAATATTGTACCATCAAGTCGCCGATTGACGGAAGAGTTGGTGATTTTATCACTAACGAGGGTGCGGTAATCAAAGCGAATGATGCCGCGATAATGAATATTTCGCAAACCCGCCCGATCTATGTGACGTTCTCAGTGGCGCAAGCACACTTACCGCAAATTCAAAAATATATGAAGCTGGGCGATTTAACCGTTACCGCCTTGGTGCCGGGCAGCGATAATGCCGCCATTGAAGGAAAATTGAATTTTATTGACAACGAGGTTGATTTGAATACCGGCACTATTAAACTCAAAGCACTATTTGCCAATCTTAACAGCGAGTTATGGCCGGGACAATTTGTTGATGTTGTGCTGCAGCTGGCCATGGATAAAGATTGCATAGTAGTTCCGGCGCGCGCGGTTCAAGCCGGACACGAGGGCAATTATGTGTTTGTTGTAAATGATGATAAAATCGCGATGCGTCCGGTTAAAGTTGGCCGATTCTCAGGCAAAGACGCCATTATCACCAAAGGTGTAACGGCGGGTGAAATGGTTGTTACCGATGGTCATCTGCGGCTTTATCCCGACGCTAAGGTCATCATCAAAAATAGTTTAATTTCATCCGGCGACAACGCTGCTGGCAGGTAATGCGGCTATGAATATTTCGCAATTATTTATCAACCGTCCGGTGACGACAACCCTGCTGACGCTGGGATTGCTGATATTTGGCTTGATGTCATATCCGAAACTGCCGGTAAGCGATTTACCCAATGTGGATTTTCCGGTGATTATGGTGCAGACCGGATTGCCGGGGGCAAGTCCGGAAACGATGGCATCCGCGGTAGCCACACCGCTGGAGAAACAATTTTCCACAATTGCCGGCTTAGACACGATGACTTCTACCAGTGCGCTGGGGATTACCTCAATTATCCTGCAGTTCAATTTAGACCGGGATATTGATTCCGCGGCGCAGGACGTGCAGTCGGCGATTTCTCAAACCCTGAAACAGCTGCCCAGCGACCTGCCCAATCCACCAGCATATACCAAGATAAATCCTGGTGACCAGCCGATTCTCTATGTTGCGCTGACCAGTCCGACACAGCCGCTGCCGATGCTTGACTATTATGCGCAAACGATGATCTCGCAGCGCATTTCAACGGTAAACGGGGTGGCGCAAGTACAGATATTCGGTTCCAAAAAATATGCGGTGCGAATTCAGCTCAATCCCAAATTGCTCTCTTCCTGGAAAATTGGGATAGACGAAATCCAAAGCGCGGTACAAAATGCTAATGTTAATCTGCCGACCGGTACGCTGGACGGCAAATATCAATCCTTCACCATTCAGGCCAACGGTCAGCTATTCCGGGCGGAATACTATAAACAGATTATTATCTGTTACCGTAACGGAGCGCCGGTACGGCTGCAGGATGTGGCGGATGTTTATGACAGCGTTGAAAACACCAAAGCCCAGTCATGGTACGGCAAGAATAAAAAGTTATATCCCGCGATTGTATTGGCGATTCAACGTCAGCCCGGCACCAATACCGTCCAAGTGGCGACCGCCGTCCGGGAGATGCTGGGCGAAATCCAAAAACAGCTGCCGGCGTCTGTCCTTATGGAGATAATGTTTGACCGTTCCAGTTCAATCAAAGACTCCGTTGCAGATGTCAAGTTCACGATGATGCTGACGCTGTTTCTTGTAGTCATGGTTATCTACTTTTTCCTGCGCAACGCCAGAGCGACATTGATTCCAAGCATGACCCTGCCCATGTCCATTATCGGCACATTTATCGTGATGTATCTGCTGGATTACAGTTTAGACAATCTTTCGCTGATGGCACTGACACTCTCAATCGGATTCGTTGTAGATGATGCCATCGTCATGCTGGAAAATATTTTCCGCCATCTCGAGATGGGCAAATCGGTGCGCCAAGCCGCGCTGGACGGGTCAAAGGAAATTTCCTTCACCATCATTTCGATGACACTGTCGCTGTCGGCGGTATTCATCCCGGTACTATTTATGGGCGGCATTGTCGGACGCTTGTTTCAAGAGTTTGGCGTAACCATCGCGGCGGCGGTATTGGTTTCAGGCTTGGTGGCGTTAACGTTGATTCCGATGCTGTGCAGCCGTTTTTTAAAGCCAACCATGCTTACGCATGCTGCAGGCTCCACACAGCAAGGGCATGCGCCGGTCATTAGATTTTATGCTTGGAGTCTGCGCTGGGCGGTAAGGCATTGGACAATAGTGCTGGGATTATCATTTTTGGTACTGCTCGGCACATTTGGCTTATTTAAAATTGTCCCAAAAGGTTTTCTGCCCAACGAGGATATGGGGTTTCTATTTGGTCAAACAGAGGGCAATCAGGGCGTCTCATACGACGCGATGAAAGAGCATCAGATGGCAGGAGTCAAAGTGGTGCAGAACAATCCCAATATTGAATCATTTGTGACCCGCGTGGGCATCGGCGGTTTCACGCTGACGCCAAATAGCGGAATGTTTTTTCTGCGGCTGACACCGCGTTCTGAACGCCGCAAAACGGCGGACGAAGTACTGCAGGAAGTCCGCAGCCAAATGCTGGAAATACCCGGGTTTAAAGTTTTTCTGATGAATCCGCAGCCGATTAATATCGGCGGGCGTGCCACCAAGTCGCAATATCAATATACGCTGCAAGGTTCCGACATCAGCGAACTCTACAAATACGCGGTTGAAACAGAGAAAACGCTGACCAGAATAAACAATATCTTTGAAGACGTTACCAGCGACCTGCAAAATTCCAACCCGCAGCTCTCACTGGAAATCAACCGGGAAAAAGCATCACTGCTAAACATTTCGGCGACCCAAATCGAAAACGCGCTGTTCAGTGCATTTGGCTCGCGCAAAATTTCCACTATTTATACTCCTGACAACCAATACAGCGTATTAATGGAGTTGAAGGACGATTACAAAATTGACCAGGACTCGCTGTCATTGCTGTATGTCAGGTCGCAATCCGGCAAGTTGGTGCCGCTGACTGATTTGATTACGTTTACCCAGGGCGCCGGGCCTCTGACCATTAATCATTCCGGACAACTGCCCTCAGTAACGATTTCATTTAATCTGAAGCCGAAAGTGTCGCTCAATCAGGCGGTGGACACTATTGAAAAAAAGATTCAGCACAAGTTTCCCGCTTCAATCAGCGCAAAATTTCAAGGAACGGCCGAGGCATTCAAGAAATCTATGAGCGGCATGATTATCCTGCTGATTGTGACAATATTGGTCATCTATATTATTCTTGGAGTTTTGTATGAGGATTATCTGCACCCGATAACTATCCTTACCGCCCTGCCCTTTGCCGGCTTTGGCGCCATCCTTTCACTGCTGGTCTGCAATGTCGAGCTTTCACTCTACGGCTTTATCGGCATCATCATGCTGGTCGGCATCGTTAAGAAAAACGGAATTATGATGATTGACTTTGCTATTGTGGCGCGGCGCGAACACGGCAAATCTGCACAAGATGCGATTATTGAAGCATGTCAAGTCCGATTCCGGCCGATTATGATGACGACCGCGGCGGCAATTATGGCGGGAATACCGTTAGCCATCGGCTGGGGTGCCGGCGGCGAAGC
>CAZITV010000187.1:0-4228 GCA_964542255.1 uncultured Victivallaceae bacterium | reverse complement strand
TGCAGCCCCAATATTATCTATAGAACAGCAGAAATTACCAGCGTTCGCTGCGTTCACCGCCGCGCCTGTCATCACCGCCACGTCTGTCATTACCGCCGCGAGGACCGCGGTCAAAACGCGGACCGCGATCTCCGCCGCCTCGGAATGGCGGGCGGTCAGTTTTTTCGGGACGCGGGCGTGCTTCATTGGCGACGACAGTACGTCCGCCCATATCGGTATTATTGATTTTTTCAATGGCTGTTTTTGCTTCAGCGTCATTAGGCATTTCGACGAAACCGAAACCTTTGGAACGGTTAGTGAATTTGTCGTTAATGATGCGTGCAGAGGCTACTTGTCCAAAGGCGGAAAAGGTGCTTTCGAGTTCGGCTTCGGTGATAGTGTACGGCAGATTGCCAACGTAAATGTTCATCTTTTTTGGGTTCCTTACTAATTTTTCTTTACTAAACAACGGTGCATCTGTGATGTACCGTAACAAATCCCCGCAAAATTAAATATATGTCCTCCAATTATTCGGCATTGATAAAAAACCGCAACATAACAACCGGGAAGTCAGGGGGGATGAGGAAAAGGCTGGCTCATTCGGAAATTGCATTGCAGTCATCTTGAACATATTAAAAAATTACATATTATTTATCTCAATATAATTGTAGCAAAAAAAACCACTAAATGCAATCTGAAAAAGTATTTTTTTTGATATTTTTTACTTTTTTTTGAAAATTTATCGTATTCCAGGCGTCAATTTATGTTTTTCAACCTATTTTCATCGTAATTCTGCGAGTAACAGCTAAGGAGTTGTAAAGAAATAAGTGGTATTTTTGTACTGAGGGTATCGGGGGGAAATTTCGGGGTTGCCGGAGAGGAGCAAAGCCGCAGCTTTGTAACGAACCGGCAAAGCCGAAAGTGCCACCGAGACACCAGTAGAAAGTACCAGTTATTTTTGTACGACTCCTAAGTAGCCGTACAAGAACAACTGTTGCCACAACATTATTCTTCACTATCAAGCTCAGATTCTGACTTGTAAACGGCCTGCTGAACGTTATACTTGGCGATTTGCTCATGTATCAGCAAGCTGAATTGCTTAATATTCTCGCCGGAACGGGAGACGAATAAAGCGATAACAATGGTCCATGCGGCAACACAAAATATTGCAAAAGCATTAAGTACTACTCCGGCAACAGCCTCGCTTTTCGCCTTGTTTAATTTGACTTTGGCGGCGATATCAATAATCCCTAAAATCAAGCCCAGTATCGACGGGATAAAGGTTAAATAACCAATGAGCGGCACCAAGCTGACCAGTGCCGCAATAATTCCAATCACCAATGACGCAATTCCCATAAATATATATTACAACCTTATCAATTAAATATTACTCTCCACGATCAATTCGTACCTGATGCCGCAAGAATGTTGGAATATCCAAATCCTGTCCGTTATAAACAAACGGTGTGGAATGCAAAAATATTCCTGTGGACACGTGCTGCAGCGGCAATTCATCTTGAACAGTTTTGGCGGTTGGAGTAGATTTTTCACCGTTAAACGTCTTGTTTGGTTTAGCCGCCTCCGTTTGAATTTTATGGTCATACTTAACTGTTACTGCGGTGATTTGCACATAATCGCCATAAGAGAGGTCAGTGTTAACACCAATAATAACCCGCGAATCGTCTTTTATAAACTTGGCCACAGATTCAAGCGTTAGTTTAGTTTCGCCGAGATTAAGATCGGTGCCGCCAGTAATCACAATAAATACAGCATCTGCACCAGAGAGTTGTGATGTTCCACCCAATAGCGGTGCGCTAAGCATCTGTTCCAAAGCCAAATGGCAGCGGTTCAAACCATCTTGCCCCGAGGCTGAACCGACACCAATACTGCAGACACTTTTTTTCTGGTGCAGAACAGCTGCGAAGTCCGCGATATCAGTGGCAAGCAGGTTTTGACACCGCATAATTTCACTAATGCTCAAAACCGCTTTTGCCACTTCAATGTCAGCCATTTTGAAAGCAGTATTTATCTGGCAGTCAGCCGGCAATGAGGCAAACAGCAGATCATTTGGCATACAAATTAGTACATCCACTGCCGGCAGCAGTTCCTTGATACCGCCTTCTGCAACGCGCAACTTGCTGTGTCCTTCCAAGGTAAACGGCAACGTCATAATAAAAATTGTTTTAATACCAAGCTTTCTGGCAACACTGGCTAAAATTGGTGCGCCTCCTGTACCGGTACCGCCGCCAAGACCGCCAACAACAACCAGCAGCGATGAACCATGAAGCATTTTTTCAATATTATCACGCTCCCGGCTTACAGAACGTTGTCCAAGCAATACGTTTCCACCGCATCCACTGCCGAACCGGCATTCATAATCGGCGACATACTTATTCTGCACACTGCAGCGCGCGATAGCTTCCTTGTCGGTGTCGATAGCGATAATATTAATCCAAGAGGCCTGTGGCAGTGCGGTGAGTTTTTCGACAATTTTACCGCCTGAATTTCCTAATCCAATCACTGTAACATTTTTCTCTGGCATATTATTGTTGTCCCAAACCTTATGAAAGCATAATTATAAATAACGTTAAATTTTAATAGCATCTTTAACATCACGAAAGCGCTTCATCATTGAATCAGCGATCCGGTCGATATGGCTAATAACAATACGAATCAAACCGCCCTTCTCTTGTTCGGCGCTGCTGATTAGCGAAGCCAAACCAAAGCGCAGTGCGCCCCAGACGTTACTGTAGCGCGGATCTTCAATTCCAGTAACCGCGCCGGCTGCCTCAAACGGCTGACCGATTCTAACCGGGAAGTCAAATGTTGTGCGAAAAATTTCGGATGTGCGCGGAAACAACGCCGCGCCACCCGAAATAATGCCACCTGCACTAAGATTATTCAGTAATGCCAAATCTTTTACTTTATTATGAATAACTTGAAAGATTTCCTTAAGTCGCATGTCAATAATTTTTTCTACTGAACTCATTGGTATTTTGCGGGCATTACCGTTATTGCTGCGGACTTCAATATTGCCATAGCGTTCTTTAAGATGATTTGTGATAGTGCCGTCATTGAGCATTTTTCGGCAATTATGAATTGACAAATCCAAACCTAATGATAAATCATTCGCAACATGGTCAAAGCCTATTGGAATAACCCCGCTAGCAAGCACCCCCTGGTTAAATACAACGATATATTCGGTAGTGCCGGCGCCGATATCAACCAGCAGGACGCCATGCTCTTGCTCTTCTTCGGTAAGAACGCCGTATGCGGATGCCAGGCCGCTAAAAACCAAATTCACCTGATTATCAAATCCGGCATCGCGCATAACAATTTTAAAGTTGCTCAGCCGGTTTGACTCACCATGAATAATATGAACCGAGGCCTCCATTTTATTTGCAGTCTGATCAACAGGATTTCTGACACGCTTATCATCGTCAAGCACGAAGTACGAAGGAATTGAGTTTATTTTAGTCCGTTCAATTGGCAGCTGCAAAATTTGCGCATTTTGCTCAGCTTCAGCTACTTCATCAACGCCGATGAGGTGGTCATCTGACTTTATAAATACAGTGCCATTGCCTTGATTGGAATTAATATTGGAGCTGGTAACAGTCATAACGAAGAAATCGGTGTCATTAATCTGCCTGCGGCAGGACTCGTCTGCCTCGCTCAACACCACATTCAGGATATCCGTGGCCTTCTGCATATCGCAAATCTCGCCTTTTATAACGCAGTTATCTGATGGAGCTTCGCCTCGTCCGATCACGGTAAGACGCCCTTCGGTATTGCATTCTCCAACCAGAACACAAATCTTGGACGTTCCTATTTCAACTGCTGTAATAATTTTTTTTTGCTGAAACATCGCCACTACCTTATTTAAGCATATATTTTAGAGCCAAAAGCTTTTAAACGATAATCTAATGATGAGCCGACTTGAAAACTCCATAACGTTTGCGCATTTTAACGACAAACTATTCTTGGAGATATGCCGTAAAAGCACCATCCTTTAAATAATATGTCAAAAGCGCGAAATTGCTAATCATTTTATAGCTAAAATTAAACTATTTTGAGTTTTTTTGCATTTTCCAGCGGCTCAGTCTTGATGCGGCAACCTGACCGTTCCGGTTGTTATGCTGGGTTTGTGTGTCGGCACCGCCTGGCGGTTTACTGCCATCGTACAAGATTGAGCCGTTATACCAATGAGCGATCAGTCATAGACAATAACGATTAGGAATTTGACGATGGA
>CAZITV010000186.1:0-4270 GCA_964542255.1 uncultured Victivallaceae bacterium | reverse complement strand
GCCAAAAGCCCGGTCAGGGGATTTTTGATGGATCGGCACAAGGATTTATAAGCCGACTCCGCCGCCGGCTACCCTCGGCGGTAACCGGCAAGGAGCGGCGGGTAAGGACTTATGTTGAGACGCAAAAAGCATCGACCGACTTTTGGCGGGGTCGTCGTTTGATACCAGTCTCTGTTAAATTTTAAATTTAATAGCTGTTAAAATAATAAATCTGCTGTTGCTTAACCGTAATCTTTGTGGTATTTTATCGAGTCAGACAAAACCATAACGCGATACAGATAATAATAAATATGCACTGTGTTTATTGCAATAAAACTTTTAAAACAGGCGCGCCGTTAGAGATTGACGAGCGCGAACGGCAGCACTTATTTAAAATACTGCGGGCACGCACCGGTGAAGTTGTCAATGTAATTGACGGAACAGGCACACTGGGCGAAGCGGTCATCACCGCAGGAAATATTATTATAATCAATTCAATTACCGCGGTATCAGCGCCGGCACAGCGCATCCATCTCTATTTGGCAGTGCCAAGAAAACAAAAAATGGATCAAATACTGAAACAATGCGCGGAATTGGGCATTTGGTCAATAACGCCAATAATCTGCGAACACTCCGTGGTGATTCCAGATCTGGAAAACACACCGGAACGCTGGCGTAATTTGCTAATAGAAGGATGCAAACAGGCAAAAAACCCGTATCTGCCGCTGATTAATAATTCATGTATTCTAAATTTCGCTGCGGCACAGATAAACAGTTCCGGCGCTAAAGCATTTTTCGGTGAACAACTCGCGGTTCGGGAGGCGGAGATTACTACTGAAGACACGGATTTAGCATGGTTTGTCGGACCTGAAGGTGGTTTTTCAACCGCTGAAAAAGCGATGCTAATGGCAAGTGGAGTCAAACCTCTGGCACTGGGACGCTGGATTCTGCGGGTAGAAACTGCGGCTATTTGCGGTGCAGCCGTGTTGCTGAATAGCTGCAAATAAGCAGTGCTAATTTCAAAACTGTTGTGAGGCTTTTGCGCGGTATCAATTCCGTGAATTAAATATTAAGGAAGATCATCATGATGTCATTAAATAAATTTTTATTTTTACCAATATTCGCGCTGCTGTTAATGCTGGCAGGCGGCTGCGATCTGGCAGACAGCAAAGAAGGCGCCCATCCGCTGTTCAAAAAAGGCAGGATGGAACAAGAAAAAGGAAATTACGCGGGGGCAATTAATTATTACAAGCGTTATTTAGCGGTACGCCCAAACTCTGGCAAGACGCATTTGCTGCTGGCAACGATTTACGACGAAAATATGGATTCACAAGTAAATGCAATTTATCATTATGAAGAATTTATCCGGATTTCCAAAAATTCAAATGAGGCGCAAAATGTTCGAAAATGGATTGCCACGGCAAAACACAAATATTATTTAAAAATGAAAAGTACGTTTAATGACCCGGAAGACCTCGCTTCACTCCAGGACGAACTCGTCTCAACCAATCAAAAATGCGCGGCAATGCTTGAAGAAAAAAAGAAGTTAATGGCTTTCTTTGAAGAAAATAAAAAAAATCTGCTGCAGTTAAACACTCAAAATAATATCCTCGCGGCTGAAAAGGAAAAATACGAAGCTGAATTAGCCATCTCTCAGGAAAAACTAAAGCAGCTCGACGCGTATCTCAAACAGTACCAGGAAAAAACCGGCGACGAGCTGGCTAAAGCTAAAGCCGCAGGCGAAACTGCCGGCAAAGAACTGGCGCTATTAAAAGAACAGCACCGCAATCTGCAGTTAGAATTGGAAAAATCCAGCCGCAATAAAATCGGCACCGCAACTGCAGAACAAACTAAAACGGAACCAATAACGATGAAGACCGCGGACAGTATTCAAGCCCAGCCCAAAGCTGACAAACCAATCCCGCAAATAGCCGCTGAAAGCAGCACAATCCAGACTCAAACTGCCATAACAACAGCGCCCTCAGACGCAATTTCTCAGTCAGAAATGTCAAAAACTCACTTTTATACCGTCAAAAACGGTGATACATTATCCAAAATTTCCAAACAGTTCTATGGCACAACAAAATATTATCGGCAGATTATGGATGAAAATAAATTGGGCGCCGATGCAGAAAAACAGATGAAACCAGGCGTGGTCTTAAAAATACCACCATTGAAAAATAATTAACAGGAGCATAGTAAAATGAATATTTTGAGACATTCTGTCACGGTTCTGCTGTTGGTCGCCGTCGCTGCCGCGCTAAACGGCTGTATGCTTACCGAACCATTCCGCAGCGTGCAATACTATGATTTACAAACCCCGGCACCAACCATACCGGATGACTGCCTGGTCAAAGTGTCAAGTTTTAAAAGTACCGAAACCAGCAAGCAAAAAATGGTTTACACTGAAGATGACTGCCGGATAATTATTGATGATTATAATAAATGGATGCAGTCGCCTAATATCGCAGTTTCCAAATATCTGCAAACTGCCTTCAGCAATAATTCGGCAAATTCCAAGCTATATGAATTCAATGTCTCAGGGAATGTTTTTCTGTTCAAAATAGATTTAAAAAACAAACTTGCCTCACTCGGAGTGCTCTATAAAATTGCCAAGGTTAAAGCCGGCACAGAAACTGAACTCATTAACCACTCCTGCATCCTGACTTCAACATTCCAGGACGACGATGACCCAGCCGATTTCGCCAAAGCAATGTCAGAATGCGCTAAACGCCTCGCGGACCGCATTCAGGCAGATATTAATTATATGAAACAACGTGATAACGGCAGCAGTAATTAATTGCTGACCAAGGATAGTATCAATGGAGTTAAGACCGGTGAGTTTGGAGGACAGAGATACCTTTACAAAATATCTCGAGGTTCAAAACCGCAAGAGCTGCGAATGCAGTTTTAATAATATTTTCTGCTGGGGCGAAGCTGCAAAGTTGCGCTGGGGTATCACTGATCAGCAGCTTCTGGTCTATGCCGCGGCTGAAAATGCACTGCAGTTCCCTTTTGGCAAATTTTTGCCACCACAGCGGCTAGCTGAAATTTCCGATTTTTTTATCGCTAAACATGGCGCCGACGGCAGTTATTATGATGTTCCTGAAGAATATATCACCGCCTACGCCGACATTGAGAAGTTTTTTCGAATTAGCTGCTCTGAAGACTATTTCGACTACATCTACCGGGTTGAATCACTACGCGATTTACCAGGTGAAATGTTAGGCAAAAAACGTAATTTAATTAAACAGTTTGAACGGGAATATTCCCAATATTCAATCGAACCAATCGGTGATGGCAATTTAAACGAAGTTAAAGATTTGGCAATACGATTAAATTCTTCGCTGCCGCCAAGCCGGTTCCGCGATGATGAAGAGTCAGCACTCCAGCGGGCATTTACCTACTGGCAGCAGCTTAACATCGAAGGTCTGTTATTACGGGTTGCGGGGCAAGCCGCCGCAATGGCAGTATTCAGCCGCATCAATCACGATACCTGGGATGTCCATTTTGAAAAAGCTGAACGCGATTTCAAAGGCGCCGCGCAAGTGATTAATCATGAAACAGCGGTTTATTTGCAGCACAAAACTTACTACATCAACCGCGAACAAGATTTAGGCTTGCCCGGCTTGCGCAAAGCCAAACACTCCTACGCTCCAGAAATGCTGCTCAAACGCTATGTCCTGACCAAAAAGCATTAATCCCGCAGTAGTCTATAATTAACCCCAAAAATATACTGAAGTGAACCCGTTTGGCTGTACAATTTCGAGGCTTCTTACAGACTTTTAAGAAGTTATACCGATGAGCGATCAGTCATTGACAATAACGCTTAGGAATTTGGCGATGGATTTTGGTTATAAACCGCAGGGCGATATGGATATCGTACGAGGATTTATGGCAAAAATCGGTGACAAAGGTCAAGCGTTTGTCAATCAATGATTGCAAAATGGTATTACTACAACTTATTCACCTGTACTGTTTTTGGGGCGCATTATAGGGCGCATAATATTGCCCCCGCAAACTTAAATGCAAAAACACAAAAGCTAACGCTAAACCTAAATGCCAAGTAACAAAAACACTAAAAAGTAAGCTTGACCCCGAGTTCCTCGATAATTGCGGAACAGGAACGCATAGCCTAATCCCTCAACCTGCGACTTACCAGTAAAGAAGTTCGAAAGTTCTGAAGCGCTGGAGGTAGTCAGATTCACAATCTTGCTCGTCTATTTTGTATTATTAGCAGGTTGAGTCTGCTTATCGATTGCTATCTGCCGCATGGCATTGCGGTTCTGCT
>CAZITV010000185.1:0-4313 GCA_964542255.1 uncultured Victivallaceae bacterium | reverse complement strand
ATCCTTGTGCCGATCCATCAAAAATCACCTGACCGGGCTTTTGGCGGGTTCATCTTATTGAACAGATAATATAATCTGTTTTACCACCAATACAATAATTTTCTTGACAACTCTGATATTGCGTATTATACTCTACACGGTTCAAAATTAAAAAATAGACGAGTTAGATTGCGGATTGGTTTTTTTTGCTCCGATTGACTGGCGGTTCCCACACATAAGCAGCCATTCATAATACGAACCAATTGGTATAAATTCTCAATTGTGCAGAGTTAATGACAACTCATCGCTGGACGGCATTTTGCCGGAATTATATAACAATTAGCAATGGATTAAGTTTCAATGGATAATATTAAGTGTCAGTCCGGAGCATTGGCGGTTTACCGCCAAAAACCGGCTAAAATAACTGGAATCAGCGATGGCAAAATAAACATCACACTACCCGACGGGGAACAGAAAAACGTGCGGCAGAAAGATATTATCATGCTTCATAGCGGTGCCGTGACCGCGTGGCCGCTGCCGGAACTGCCACTGCCGGATTTAATGGAAATTTCAGCAATGCTGGACAATGAAACCATTGATTTCGCAGATTTTACCGCATTGGTTTTTGGCAGTTATTCGCCAGCGGCCGCATGGTCGGCATGGCAATTACTGGAAGATGGAATATATTTTTCAGGCGATATTGTCAAAGGTGTAGCCGCCAAACCAATCGCCGAGGTTACTGCCACTCTTGAAGCTGCCGCTGCCAAAGACAGCAGCCGGCGCCAACGCGAAGATTTGATAGAACGCGTGCGTGCCGGCGCCCTGCTGCCTGAAGATATGCAGCATTTGCGCGACGTGGAAAATTTAGCGCTGGGTAAAAATAGTACCAGCGGAATTATGCGTCAGCTCAATATGGAGCAAACTCCTGAAAAAGCGCATCGGCTGCTGCTGAAACTTGGTGTCTGGGATTATTGGACGAATCCTTTTCCAGTACGCGCCGGTATTGATCAGGATAATCCTAATTTTCCCGTGCCGGACTTGCCTGACGAACCACGCCTCGATTTAACCGGTATGATTGCTCTGGCAATTGACGATGCCGGCAATCAAGACCCGGATGACGCAATAAGCTTTGCCGACGGCTTACTCTGGGTGCATGTCGCCGATGTGGCGGCACTGGTACAACCCGGCGATGCTGTTGATCTTGAAGCAGAAACCCGCGGCGCTAATTTATATTTGCCGGAACGTATCACTCATATGCTGCCGACTATGATAACTCACCAGCTCGGACTCGGCCTGCACGAAAAATCCCCGGCATTGTCGTTCGCCCTGAATTTTGATGAAACCGGCGCACCGTCAGTGGTTAAAATTGCACTATCGCTGGTGCGGGTTACCCGCTGCTCTTACGAAGACGCTGAAAATCTTTTTGACCAGGAGCCCCTCAGATCCATCGCTCCACTTTTGGAATCTTTTCGCAGTTATCGCGAAAATAACGGCGCATTGCGGATTGATTTGCCAGAAGTTAAAATCCGTGTCGCAGAAAACAATATCACCATCGTGCCGCTGCCACCGCTGCGCAGCCGGGAATTAGTGGCAGAAGCAATGACCGCCACCGGACACGCTGCCGCAAAATTTGCCGTCGTAAATCAAATCCCGTTCCCGTTCGCGGTTCAACCCGAACCTGACTTCAGCGGCAAACCCGATTCCTTAGCGGCAATGTTCGCCGCACGCCGCGGGTGTACTGCCAGCTCAATCCAGACCACCCCCGGACTGCACTCCGGGCTTGGACTTGATCCCTATGTCCGAATTACCAGTCCGCTGCGGCGTTATAGTGACCTGCTGGCGCATCAGCAACTGCGGCAATATTTGTCCGGCCGCCAGTTGATGCCGGCAGTTGAAATCGATGGAAAAATCGCCAAATCCGACAATGCTGCCGGCGAATTGCGCCGTTTGGAACGGGTCGTCAATGAATATTGGAAGTTGGTTTATCTACAGATCCATCCAGAATGGCAGGGTAACGCGGTGGTGGTTGAACGCATTGACAACCGTGTCACGATGATATTGCCGGAGTTGGCGTATGAATACAAATTACGTTTCGGTGGCGATATGGAACTGAATAGTAATTGGAATGCTGCAGTCAATATGATTGACCCGCCTGGACTGCTTGCTAAATTTAATTTGACTCAACCACAATGATTAATAAATCGCAATTAAGCGGTATCATAGCCAAATGACAAAAAAACAAGTAGCGCAGGTAGTAGATTGATTATCACATAGAAGTGGCTACATTAAACGAATTGTTTGAGCAGCATTCGTGGTATTTCCGTAACGCCTTGGTAAGGGTCAATTACAAAAACCACACTAAGAACATTCACGCTACCAATGAATATTTATTGCGCTTTTTCGAAAACTTATTGATGGGGCAAAAGCACATATTAAAAAACCGCGAAATGCACGTTCGTTATATTGACCATGTAAGCATACAAAATGACCCTGTAAAAGTAGCAAATGGCCCTGTAAATGACCCTGTAAAACGAGCCATATTAAATTGCTTAAAACAAAAGCCCAAAGCCAGATACATGGAACTTGCCAGTGAAACAGGATATTCTGCTTCAACAATAAAAAGGCATATTCAGGAACTAAAGAAGCTTGGCTTGTTAGACCGTGTAGGGAGTGACAAATCCGGACATTGGAAAATAAATAATTGGACTTGAAGTAAAATGACACAAAAAGAGCAACAACAACTGGGTAGGACACTTTGGAATATTGCTGAAGACGTTGACCATCGCAATAATTTTATTCCTGCCGTGGTTTGAATTTGCGCAGGGCTTCTAAAGCCAATAAACATATACCAGTTGCGGTATAGGCGGCGGCAAATTCCGGTGCCGCCATCCAGCCTAGTACCGGTGCAATCCCGCCAGGAGTAATTTTGAACGCGTGGATTAGTCCGGTGGCAGACATTCCCGCACACAAAAAACAGGTTACCGCCGCCGCGTTAAATTTACGATCAATCGCAAATGCTACAATTGCGGCAAACGCCATACTGGTAATCAGAAAACCCTGATTCAGCGCCAATACTCCGTGAATAAACAGCGTGTTGCCAAAACTCGGAATGGCTTTATCCAGCGGCATTCCCGCAACATGCAGCGTGGTCTCAATCAAAAGCCATGCCCACGCCGCTAACGCCGGAAACAACCCCGCAGCAACTGCCAAAGAATGCTCGCGCGGCGTTTCCTGAAACGCTTGTGCTGTCATTACCAGACCAATCCAGATAAGAATGCCAAACGTTGCTTCCAGCGGTACAACATGCAGTACTGCGGTAACCGCGCCAATAAAACAGAGTATGCTGATAATAATTCCATTCAGCGCTGAATATCCAATCCGCGCACCCATCATCTTCCAACCAGGATGACCAATATAAATTGTCGTAGGGAATGCGCTGCCGAAAAATGCGGCAACAACGCTGCCGGCGCCGTTCATCGCCAGTGACGGCAGGGTCTCATAACGGTCGCCGGCTGCCTCCGCACTATCCAGGGATTGCAGTGACCCCAGCACATTGAACAGCGCCATCGGCACAATTACCGTTAGATAATTCCATAGCGCGCCTCCGGATATCAGCATCTGAAATACGGCAATATCCGGTTGCGGTAAATGAACCCCAAATGGTACCGGCGCGGACGGCGCGGTGAATGACGGCAGGCCCGCCCATTTTAAAATCCATGCCACCGCTACACCAGTAACAATCGCCAGCAACCCGGCCGGCAGACCAAATGGCAGTTGTATTCGTGTCGCATACGCCAACACTACCAGAAACATTGGCAATACCGCAATTGCAGGAGACGCAAAAATTTGAAACGCGAATCCCATCGAAATGAATGTCAGTGCCACTCCCGCCAGCGCCGACAACAACGCCGCACGCGGCGCTTTCCGGCGCAGCGGATCAGCACAAAAGGATAAAACAAGTTCTAATAAACCGCTCAACAAGCAGGCGAATACTCCAGCCTGCCAAACCTTTACCGGATCGTGGGTAGCCTGCCATACCGGCCCCATAATGAAAAATAAAAATGCAATTAAGCTAACCGTGTTGATGCCATAGGGCAGGGCAGTAACATTATCGCGCCCGGTGCGCTTTGCCAAACGCCACGCCTGGTACGAATAAAAGAGGTTGCCGATGACCACCGATACCGCAGCTCCAGGTAAAATGTATTTAGCCACCATTTCCAGCGGAATGCCGCAGACGAGCGGGCAGAGCGTGGCAATCAATAACAGCTGCAGCAGATTATCAATAAACAACCCGATAAACCCGTCCCAATCACCTTTTACAAACAATTTTATTT
>CAZITV010000184.1:0-4323 GCA_964542255.1 uncultured Victivallaceae bacterium | reverse complement strand
GAATAATTAGTTTGAATATATATATAAATATGGTATATTAAAACCGAATCGCAATTTCAAAGCAAGGAAACGCTTGTGAAGATTGTTTGGACGGGGTGGACTGAAATTTTCGCTGTTGCCGCGTGCTGTAGGAGGCATTCAGAACAATCTTGTTAAGGCGTGAACAGTTAACTTCTTGATTGATGAATTCTTGAGTTTATTTGAAAGTGCCTCCATCACTGTTTTTTATATCAGTTTTTAGTCGGCATTTCAAGGTAATCCAGAGGCTTATACTTGTGTTATGATTGCGGATATGTATATGACGCAAAATCTGTTAATATATAATGTTTATAGATCAAATATGGAGACAAATTAATATGTTCAGCGCTTCAGATTTAAAAAAAGGCTTAAAGGTTGAAGTTGATGGTGATCCATGGGCAATAACTGAATTTGAATTTTGCAAACCTGGCAAAGGTACAGCATTATACCGTTGCAAGTTAAAAAACATGATTACCGGCAGCACAATGGACCGCACTTATCGCCCGACAGATAAACTTGATAAACCTAATCTCGAAGAAAAAGAAGTTTATTACTCATATGCTGATGGTGATTTCTTCGTGTTTAGCGATGAAAATTATGAAGAAATGCGAGTTAGTAAAGATGTCATGGGACGTAATGCTTATTTTCTGATTGAGAACAGTTTATGCAATATGCTGCTTTTTAACGGAGCCCCCATTGAAATCACGTTGCCAACTTTTATCGAAAAAGTAATAATGGAAACAGAACCAGGTGCCCGTGGCGACACAGCCACCAATGTTTTAAAGGCAGCAAAAATTGATAACGGTTATGAAATACAAGTGCCGCTGTTTATCAATACTGGTGATCTTGTAAAAATTGACACGAGAACCGGACTTTATGTTGAACGAGTCAATAAAGCCTGATATTGTCAGAATTATAGCTGAAGCAAAGGCAACGTTAATTAAACGGGCCGGAATAATTTCGTCAGTACGTAGTTTTTTTGATAGTAATGATTTTTGTGAAGTTGATACTCCTATTGCTATAAAATCTCCAGCTCCTGAGGAATTCATCGAATCCTTACAGGCTGGAGGTTTATTTTTGCGGCCCAGCCCGGAATTACAGATGAAGATTATGCTGGTTGCCGGATGGGAGAAGATTTATCAGATTGGTTCTTGCTTTAGAGCTGGTGAATTCGGCTGTAAACACCGTCCCGAGTTCACAATGCTTGAGTGGTACCAGTCATCAGCAGACTATTGTGATTTAATAAGTTTCACGACAGTGCTGTTGCAGTCGCTGGCAAAAACAATTTCAGAGTCTGGAATAATCTCCTATAAGAATCAAAAAATAGATTTCAATCGTTCTCCTGAGATTATTTCTGTTAATGATGCGTTTGTTAAATATTGCGGAGTGACTGCCCAGCAGGCTCTCGATGAAGATAATTTTGATCTTTTGATGGTCTCGTCGATTGAGCCTAATTTGGGCTTGGGATGCATAACTTTTCTCAAAGATTATCCTTGCCAAAGAGCAGCTTTAGCCAAAATTTGCGAAAACAATAACAAATATGCTGAACGCTGGGAACTTTATATTGCAGGCCTGGAAATTGCCAACGCTTATACAGAACTGATTGACTCTGTCGAACAGGAAAAACGTTTTGAACAGGCTAATCAGTTCCGCGAAAAAAATAAAATGATAAATTATCCGGAGCAGACTGATTTTTTAGAAGCGATGCGTTACGGTATGCCGCCGGCTGCTGGCTGTGCGCTTGGTATTGACCGGCTTGTTATGATTTTAACTGACAACAGTGATATCGCAAACGTAAAAATACCGCTGTCGTAGCAGTGCCCCCCATAGTACAGCGGTATTTTGTTTATTTGGCGCTCCTCGTCAAGATATTTCTTAAATTATTGGATCTCATATACTTGCATGTGGGATTGCCAACAGGCATACTACCAGTCTAAGGATTGATCTTGTGAAATACTTTCCACCCGGTCATTAATAATTTTGTCAGCATTATTCTTTCGCATTTCATAAATCTGCCGCAATGCTTTAACCTTTTTTTCAAGATCTTCCAGATGAATTCTGGATTGCTCCTGCCTTTCATAGAATTCTTTTTTTGTTTGTTCGTGGATTTGTGCTTGGTATAACTTTCGCTCATCGTTATTTTTTGCATTTTTAAGCTTATTTACAGTTTCTATAGTTGATGGAGAATTTAATTGCTCCTGCTTCCTAAATTCGTTCACTTTTTCCTTGACTATACTGCGAAATTTTTCCGGATCATTATTGTATAGTTCACGCATTTTCTTCTTATCTTCTGAGGAAAGGGTCTGGAGAAACCTCTTGGCGGGGGGGTATTCTAGATCTTTGCCATAATACTTGTTTCTTCCATCACTATTGATTTGCCTCGAAGCTTTATTATTGTTTTTAAATTTTGTTTCAGTTTTATTATTTTTAAGCTTTGTTTCATCATCATTTTTATTAAAATATTTTTTGCTGCCATCTCCATTATTTTTTTTGTCCATTGATTGCTGCTGTGCATCACTCTTTTCAGTGGTGACATTTTTTTCTGTGTTTGCTGGATTTGACACAATATCAGACTGCTGAGTATTGTATTGAACGCTCGCATTGTCTGCAGCAGTAATATGGCAGGTTAAGTAAAACGCAAATAATAAGGTTGCAAGAAAGCTTTTCATATTACTAAATCTCCTGATAATTAATTTCAGAATTAATGATAATTCCGGCTCCACCATCACTTCTGCGTTTGGGTGAACTGTAAATATATTGATGGCTAAATTCGGCAGCTGCTGTTGTTTCTAGCGTCACAGACTCAAATTTTGACCAATCCCAAGATTGTATAATCGCAGGTGTAGTGCACTTCACCTGTTCAATCGGATACATTGTCACGGCATAGGCTGCTGCGATTGAGGATGCGGCGGCACTATAGTAGAGCAACCGACGCAAATATGTTGTTCTCTGTTTCCGTCGTTTAGAAATATTTTTTGCTAAATTAAGAATTTTAATATCTAATTCTTGCGACGGAGATTTTTCTGTATTATTGTTGCGTAAAAGCATCCACACTTTGGCAGTATTTGAACAATCGCGGCAGGAACTGCAATGTTGGTTAACTTGTTTTGGATAATCATCATCCTTACCGAAAATAGTTTGAAGAGTTTGTTCGCAATTTTTTTTCATTTTTCAACCCTCTATGATATTGATTTTGCCAAGTATTTTTGTATATTTTTAACTGCGTATTGCATTCTCGCCAAAACCGTATTAATTGAACTTTTCTGGATTACCGCTATCTCTTTAAAACTGATTTTATTTTGTCTCATTATAAATACCTCTCTTTGCTCCAACTTTAGCGAAGCAAGCGCATCATTCACGGAACTGCGAATCGTAATTTCGTCTAATACTTCCCATTGAGCAGATGAATCATCAGTTATTGAATTAGCATCGGGGTCATCCAAATTAACTGTAAATTTATATTTCTTTGTTTTCCTAAAATAATCAATGGTTAAATTGTGTGCTATTTTTGTAAGCCAAGCCCTGAATTTGTTGCTGCACTTGTATTCCGGCATTTTTTCTAAAACCTTAATCCACGTCTGCTGAAAAATGTCATCTACAACAGCGTGCTGATTGGGTAACATTGAAAAAAGATAACCATAAAGCAAACGTTTGTGCCTGTCATAAAGTTTTTCAAAATCGCATTGAACACCGCGCAGGTAACCTTCAATTAGTTCTTTATCAGTTTTTTCTTCAAGTTCACAGGGCATATTATAACTCTGAATTATTTACTACATTAAACGCAAAAATAGTTATATTATTGCAGTTTGTTTCAAAAAACAGGCAAAATCTTTATCGGCTGGCAGTAACTCAACCTGGTCCAAGGCTGTCAAAGGCACCCACTGAAAACACTGCCCTTCTTGTGGCATCGGTTCTTGTTCAATCGGCAATATTAAGCAGCGAACAAAATGCAGTTTGATTAGTTTGTCGGGATATTGAAATTCACAATACGACATAAAGTCCATAACTACAATTTTGATTGCCAACTCTTCTTGTAATTCCCGCTGCAAGCACTGTGGAGGCAACTCGCCAGGCTCAATCTTGCCGCCTGGGAACTCCCATTTTAGAGATGGCGTTATCCCATGCATTCGACTTGTCAGTAATACTTTTTTGTCTCGTATGATTACGGCAGCATAAACGTCCATCAAGTTGCCTCGGAATAATTAAGATAACTTTATATTGCGGCACCCTTTAGATATTTAATACTGAGCAGCAATCTAAAAGTTAGCAAAGCCTAGGGAAATTTTGAGAATTAGTTGGTAATGG
>CAZITV010000183.1:0-4362 GCA_964542255.1 uncultured Victivallaceae bacterium | reverse complement strand
AACCTTTAACACAATTTATAACGGAAAATTCATATCTTTAAACTAAAACCTTAATACAAAAAAACAAACTCCAAGTAATTCCATGGTCATATTTCTTTGGATATTCATCTTGATTTCACCACTATTATACAATGGCAAGTTATATTAAGCAACGCGCTATTCGATTTTAATAACAGCTTTTTCGTCAAATCTACTTTGTGTTCAATTGTTAAAAATAAAACCGGGGCTAATTTAAGCGCGCATTGGTATAAACCGGCATACCACTTGAACGTGTACACCAATATTTTAAATCTGAAATCAAAATTGCTACCACAACAAAGGAGATTGAAAATGGGAAAATTTCATAAAGAACTGAATGCGTTTCCGGATGCGATCAAGACATGTTTACCCAAGGCGGCGTCAAGCGTTTCATCTGACCTTTCCGGATGGGTGTTGAGCGGCGGAAAGTCGCAAGTGGTTTTCTGGGAAGTAAAAAAAGGATTTGCGGTTTCGGGGCATTCCCATCCGCATGACGAGTGGGGCGTGGTCATTACTGGCAGTTGTTCGCTCACAATAGGCGATGAAACAAAAACATATCATGCAGGACAGGAATTTTATGTTCCTGCCGGTATAGAGCATTATTCAACCATGAGTGACAATTACCGGGCGGTTGATTTCTTTGCCTCTCCTGATTGGATAAAAGCCGTAAAATAAGTTAGTCCGATACAGTTTGTTTGGCTCCTAACGAGTCAGCACACTTTTACGCATGCGCCAGTAACCCATCAGCCAGCTGCCGACGGCCAGTTCGCAGATGCTTTCTGACAAGGGCCCATGGTATTGTCGCGGGTCACTGTCTTCGTTTATGTACAGGAATCGTTTCGGGTCGGTGTTCTTCTCCAGAAGAAAGAGTCCAAGATCACGCGCATTGAGTTCGGGAAAATAACTGTCCACAATCGGTGCAATGCCAGACATCCTTAACACTTCAGAGGACTTTTTGGTGTGATTTTCGTCACTGTAACCGAGGCCATTGTCAAGCACCATGCCGGTGTGAGCTTCCCAAATCTTGCGGATTGCTATTAATAATCTTTCGTCATCAAGTCCTTCACTGATGGCCAGATGAAAGCCTTCAATCATCAACGCAGCCAGATTGAAGTGAATCTGAAATTTACCATTGGCATAATCATCGAGAATAGCATTAAATCTCGTCAGGGCATTTTTGTATTTTACATTGCCGGTAATGTTGCCGGCGCACATAAGTACCGGTAAAAGTATTGATATCGCATGCGGACGGTTCTCAGGAGTCACCACCATGGATTCCCGGCGCGGATGAATGAACCCGCGCGCACAGTGATAGTCGGCCAGCGCAACAATGTAATCGTCAATAATCTTTTTCTGTGAAGCGGGGGCATATTTCTGATAGTCTTTTAGCGCGGTCAGACATTTTACCTGCTGGTCCGGACTAAGTTCGTGAGAGTATGCACACTTGCGAATGCCTCCGAACGGTTTTGGCAGAAAACCCTTTTCAAAAAGTGCCCCTTGATAGAACACCTGCATAATGGCGCTGATTTGGTGAGCGGCAGCGCCCAGAGCTTCGCCATCGCCGGTCACATCAAACCGCGCTAACTGACTGCTCGCATATTCCCCCGTGCCCATCAGAGAATTCTCATAGGCGTAATATTCACCCGGACTGTTGATATTCGGATGACAGACGGGCATCAAATTGTAAGCCTTGAGTTCCGCATCAGTCCAGGGTTTGAGAGTTTTTGCATTCATGAACGAATACATCAGACCGCACTCGTCTATCATGTACTTCTCGACAAAATTGCGAATTTTGCGTTCACTTGACTCCAGTTTTTTCAATGCTGCCGCAGAAAACTTAACCTGTGCCCACGCGGGCCGGGATGTATTGCATTTACAGCTGGTTTTCATATTAATTTTTCCAATTGGTTTATTTGACATTTTGCACCTCGGTTTCTTGAATAAGTCCGGGAATTACGGAGATAAATTTTGCGGGATTGCCTCCCCATATTTCACCGGCAGGGACACTTTTAACGACTACGGAGCCGGCGGCGATTACAGAATCGGCTCCGATTGTCACGCCTTTCAGGATTATGCAATGGGCACCGATAAAAACGCGGTCGCCTATGACTACCGGATCAGTCTTTACCCCGGAATTATGGTTTATTCTTTCAGCGTGATATATTGAGTGAAAGTTGCTGTCGTATATGTTGCATCCTGCTCCGATATAGACATATTCGCCAATCGTAACGGATGTTCTCGCAAATATTCCGGTGTTTGAAATGCCCGTGTTTGCTCCTATTTCAATGACTCCGTCTACGATAGATACCAGGGCGGTGCGGACACCTCCAACCGGATTGGCTTCATAACCGGAGTTGATTCGCACGTTCTTTTTAAAAATAATTTTCCCGGCATTGCAGGCCCGGATCAGAATCCGTCCATTGATTCTGGGAAAATCTTCATATTCAACATTGTTGAGCTTAATAGTTCTACGGTTGAAATAGTTGTCCAGACATTTCATTTTTTTCACATCCTGTTTGTATAGAGTTAACTGGTTTTTAATACATTTATACCGGCATAAAACTTACTGATTCGCCATTGCCTGTCACTTCGGTACCACCTGACTGCCTGCGTATTAAACTGAACTGATACAAGTCTTTATTAAGTCCAAACCTCCTTATTCCAGTTTGAGTACGATATTTGTATAAGGCTCATTAATCTTCAAGATTAAGCCTTCGACTGGTACAGTCTCAGGCAATGATAAATCGCAGGATGATTCAAGCACCGATATTTTTTTTCCGATTAAATAGTCGGGCAACTTTATAGTGTCTCTGGCTATTTTTTCCTTATAATCTATATACACGATATAAGCATCACCTTCCTGATGATAATATACACCATTTGTATTGGGATAAACAGTTGGGGCAAAATATTGGCGATAGGCTACGCAATGGAATTTTTTACCGGCTGGAATCCGTCCTAGTTTGTTATCTATCGCATAGGGATAACTCTTGGAGGAAGTGTAAACAAAAAGGGAGTTTTCGGTATTTTTTGCCCTTTCTCCCAACTTGGACACTCCGCTTAAGGGAGAATAACCGATGACGAAACCTAATTTTGATGTAATACCATCATTTGTTTTTTTCCCGGCAATCTGGATAAAGCGGTCAGGTAAATTCAACGGATTTTCAATATTTTCCTCATTGCTATTAAAAAACAGTGGGACCGGGATTGGCGGCACAAAATCTTGTCCTTTGCGGAAGTCATATTTTATTTTATTTTTTTCAAACGGCAAGCTTTTGGGAACATAGTAGGTATAACTATCAAACACATTTTTATTCAGTGGTCCGGATTGGATAAACCCCATGTAGTCAAGAATAAAATCGCAATTTGCCCTGGAATTATATTCAATTATGCAACTACCCATGGGAGAAAGACGATATGTAATATTATCACTTATAATTGAAGCAATTTCATCATCAGTAAAATTAACGACTTTGCCGGGATTGGCTTTGATTACGTTCAGCAATGAAACAGGGTCAATTATATCTGATTCCTCCAGTATTGTCAAGAAATTGCAAAGAGTAGGCTCTTTATCAATAAGTGGGTTTTCGCCATCGCACAGATATTGCACTTTTTTGATGCGGACAAATGGACGCAGTTGAACTTGATTGTTGTTGATAATTTGGCAGGCGTGTCCATTTACGGCATTCATGAGCTGATCTTCGACAATGGACGCGTTGAATTTCCAAATTGCCGAACCGCTTGAATTTTCCGACAAAATCCAGACATTGGTGGGACTGAGAACTTTCATTATGTAAAATTTATTGTTGGCGCTATCAAGCCAAATACTGCCTAGATCCCGGTTAGTAAAGTTGTATCCTTTTACTTCCAGATTTCGACCATAGGCAAAACCGTGGTTAGCTCCTAAATATGTGCCATTAATTTTCCATGGGGTTGAGTCATCGCCACAATGGTGAATGATAATAGGAGGGACCGAGTCCGATTTATTCTCTATCTTCGTGGATGGAATCAATGAGGTATGAGAAAAATTTATCTGACCGTTAGACCCTTTGTTCATGACAATCATCACATCCTGTTCGGAAGAGAAACCGCTTCGGATAAAGACAATATCTCCATCTTTGAATACCTGTACTTTATCGGGAGGCACCCGAACATTAAGCATATCTTGCATACCTGTCAACGTCATAATAATCACCGATAGATTTTTTTAATAGTATATTTTTTTTCAGGCAATAAGGACTTCTTGTTAGACAAAATCAAGCATGATTATAATGGCACAAAAGTCACTGATTCGCCGGGTTTTAAGTTCAGACACAACGGCAGTTGAACATGAATTTTCTTTTT
>CAZITV010000182.1:0-4379 GCA_964542255.1 uncultured Victivallaceae bacterium | reverse complement strand
TTGATATTTTTCATCATCATAATTACATTATAGTGCAAACATTAATAAATGTCAACAGTAAAATAAATATTAATTGATAAAATTATTTTAAAGTTATAATTATCAATTTAAAATATTTAAATTAATTTATAACTATAGTTTTATTGTAATGCAGTTGGTGTGGTATTTTGTGGTGATTTCTGCCACTCTTTCCAGAGCAGTGTCATAAAGCAGCCGCTGATTAGCAAGGAGATGGAAACCCAGCACGGTAAATAGCGGTAGTGGTCAAGGGTTTTGCTGCCTTGCTGCAGCCAGTCAAGCCAGAATCCGGCGAGCAAACCGGCGGTGATTGTTGCAACTGCCTGAATAAGTCCTCCGGCGGAGCTTAATTGCCCAAATTGTTTGGCGGGAAAAATTTTCATTCCGAGCGGCATAACCGCGGCATTAACCAGTGTTTGTACCGCGATATGGATAGTGAATAGAATCATATAGAGTATGACGGCAAAATTAGCGGGGACATTGAATAGAAAGATGAGTTGGAGCGGTACGACTGCGACCAGTGCCCAGATGCCGATGGTCATGATGCGCACAGGGTGATATTTTTCAGCGAGCATTCCAGCCGGATAGAGACAAACCGCGCTGATGATGCCGGCGATTCCCATCAATTTTCCGTATTGGTCCAGTGATAGACCAACAGATTCGGCGAAGAATACGCGGAATGATACCACTGCGAAATTGATATTCCAGAAAGTCATTGCCAGATAGAGATACCAATACATTTTGTTGGTGAAACATTCGGCAAAGTAAACTTTAATTTTTTTAATAAAACTGTATTCATTAGGTTCTAATTTGTCGTAGCTGCCTTCTTTAACGAAGATACACATTAGTGTGAAGATTATGCCGTACCCAATGGCGCTGAAGATGATTATTTCCTGCATATACTCTTTTGCCATGCCAAAGAAGAAAAATTGAAAACTGGCAGACGCGCCAATGCCGATAATTTTAAATACCGCTAAAAACCGGGTAATCAATTCCGGCGGAACTACATCGTTGATAAGCCAGATGTAGGCGTTGCACATAATGGTATTAAAAAATGAAAACATTATAATCATAATTGCGATAAAAATCAGCAGACATGCCGCTTGATTGTTCCTGACCAACTCAAAAGTATTCAGTACCGCAATAATTTTTTCGCTGAACCCAATAAATAGCAGGCAGATGGCGACAAACGGAGTGGACAGCAGTAAAAATGGAATACGCCTGCCGAATTTGCCGCGGCAATTGTCGCTCCTCATCGCAATTATCGGGGTAATTCCAATACTTAAAAATGCCGGAAGCGTGGTAAAAACCAATCCGATAAGCCAATTCGGCGAGCCGATGTACTTAAGTTTCAACGGCAGCATTGAGCCGGCTACCACTTCCATAAAATTGAAGACAAAATCGCCCCAGAGCAACCACGCCAGCAGGTTGAATAAACCAAGTCTAGTATAGGTTAGAGTACCGCATTTATATAGTTTGGCAGCATCTCCCATAATTTGGGTTAAATCTGGTAAAGATGGTTCATTGTTTCGATTTTACCGGTGGTGCAGTGACGGATATTGGCGATTGCGGACAATGCCATGCGCTCACATGCCTCTATGGTACTGCTGCCGATATGCGGGGTCATAATAATGTTGTCCAGAGCGCGTAAGTCATTGGTTTCCGGAGCATAGGGTTCGCGCTTAAACACATCCAGCACTGCGCCGCCGATAGTGCCCTGTTTTGCCGCATCATATACCGCGTCCTCGTCAACTACGCCGCCGCGTGCGGTGTTAATCAGCCAGACACTTTTCTTGAATAACGCCAAACGTTCGCGGTTGATAAAGTTTTTGGTAGCGGGAATATCTGGAATATGCAAACTGACGAAATCCGCGTTTTGGACTGCGGTGGCAAAATCTGATTCAAAACGGTCAAAATTGTCTAAATTTTGTGGTTTGGCGATATCATGTCCGATGACGGTCATATTAAAGCCGAGTTTGGCGATTTTTGCCAATTTTCTGCCGATATTGCCGCAACCGATTACTGCCAGAGTTTTGCCGGCCAATTCGATTCCGACGCGGTTTTTCCATGTACCGGCGCGGTTATCGGCGGCGCATTCGGCGAAGCGCCGGGCGGCGAGCATAATCATTCCCATGGCGCATTCCGCGACTGAATCATCCAGAGCGCCGGGGGTGTTGGTGCAGTAAATTCCTTTGTTTTTTGCCAAAATTTTATCAACGCCATCGTGTCCGACGCCGAATCTGGCGATTACTCCGCCGCGTGGCAGTGCCTCATAGAGTTCTTGTTGATATTTGGTAACACCGATGATGATATATTTAGCTTGGTGCGCTCTGACCGCCGCCGCCAGCCCCGGTTCATCATCCGGGGCGCTGATGCATTCAAAGTCACGGCAGTTCTCAAATACGGTTTTTGCCTTATTATATTCCAGGCTGGTGATTAATATTTTATTCATTTTATCAGTTCCAATGCTTTTTTGATACCGGTTTGCAGAAAATAGCTGTCCATGCCCAGAGCAATGAAATTATAGCCTTGGGCGATAGCGAGTTTGACGTTCGTATCGTTTGGTGTAACAATATGCGACCCGGCCAATTTATGGTGTTTTTGGCAGGCGCTGGCAACTTTGGCGCAGGCATCAATGATAACCGGATGACCAGTCTGACCAACTATGCCGTAGGAGCCGGACATATCATACGGTCCGATTAAGATACCGTCCACCCCTTCTACGCTTAAAATTTCATCAATATTTTCCACTGCCGCTTTCGACTCCACCATCACCATTACCAGCGGGCGGAAATTTTTGGCGTACTGGTCAAATTTTACACCCCATTCATTGCCGCGCTGCCAGGCAAAACCGCGAATGCCGTCCGGCGGGAAATTGGCGCTTTTTACGGCTTGTTCCGCTTCGGCTTTGGTATTGACCAGCGGCACGATGATGCCTTGCGCGCCCAAGTCGAGAGCTCGGCGGATCGGCATTACGGCGTTCTCTTTGACACGCACGTAGGGTTTGACATTGTATTGCCGGCAGGCGCGGCAAAAGTTGCCGATGTCGGCATTTTCGGCTTCGCCGTGTTCGCAGTCCAGCGTCAGCCATTCCAGCCCGGTTTGTGCTAGAATTTCCGCGACGGCGGGATGACCGATTTGCACCCAAGAGCCCAGTGATACATTACTTGACATATTTACTCCATAAATGTTGAGCGTGTTCTGGTGATTTTACCACCGTATTAACCGCCAGGCGTTCCGGCGGTAATTTACTAAAAATCCAATCTAAATCTGGTTCGGGAATATCACCCCAGATGATTAGGGGTTTTGCTTTCAGGATCGCCAAATGGCGGTCATAAAGCTGTTCCGCTGACGGTCCGCCGGTGTCAATGTGCAGTTCCAAACAAAACATACCCATGTTTATATATTCACTGGTAGGGACAAATCCGGTTGAATGCTGATGCATAATTACCTGAGGGAATGCCTTGACAATGGCGCTGTCGGCAGGGGCGATAAACTCATGATAAAGTTCTGGCGACAGCAGCGCGGCGGCATCTTCCTGATGCCACACTGTTCCCGCCGGTGCCCAGTTATGATAATAAAAAGAGCCAATGCCGCCATGAAATTCCGGTATCAAATCTAATTGAAACTGACCTGCGTCAATAAACAAACGGCTTAAATCTGCGATAACTGCCCGCGTTGCCTCAGGTTCTTCCATCAGTTTAAATAAAAATTCATCACCCCCATAAATCACGCTCAGCAGGTCGGCAACACCGCGCATTCTGGTAGTCGCCAACGGGAATTTGCCATTGCCGGCTTCAGCTAATGCCTGGAGCATTTGTTTCATTAAGATCGACCATTCATTGTCCGGTGAAAATTTTAAATTGACTTTATCCGGTTTTTCCGCATAGAGCGAACCGGTAATATTGTCGGAGAAAATTGGACATCCCAGCATTGCTTCCAACCATGGGATTCCCCAAAACGCCGAGGCACTGTAAATGAAATCGCCACCGCACTCTTCGTGTTTGGCGAATAAGCGCAAAGTGTCTGCGACAAATTCATCAATGTTAAAATCCCCCGGTTTAAGCGGCTGCTCCATTGGCAGTTTTTTCGCAAATGGGTAACGGAATACCGGATATTCGCTCTCAATAAAAAAACCGAACAGCGGCCGGTCATTTTTACCGGCGTAATAACGCTTGAATTGTTCGACTCTTTCATCCATTGATTTATGCCATTTTTTATCCATTGATCTCTCCTGATATATCTTTATTTATTCTGGTATTTATTTAACGTTTCTGCGATTCTATTTCCCATAGCGCGTTTACGTTTAGGATGAATATTATCGGAATCGCCCAAATCATAGGCTTTCACTATTATCGCAT
>CAZITV010000181.1:0-4500 GCA_964542255.1 uncultured Victivallaceae bacterium | reverse complement strand
GTCCCGCATCCGCGGGATCCCGCCAGGCGGGAGAATATCCAATATCCAAGGGAACGCGGAAAGTAGGGAATGGCGAAATATCCAATGTCCAACAAGAAATATCCAATATCCAAGTGGAACGCGGAAAGTAGGGAATCGGGGAATATCCAATGTCCGTCCCGCATCCGCGGGATCCCGCCAGGCGGGAGAATATCCAATATCCAAGGGAACAGCCAGCAGCCCGCCCTCTCAGAGAGAGTGCACTACACAGAACAGCCGTTACTCTCACGGAGACGCGGAGGCACGGAGTAACAGCCGGATTAAATCGGTGCGGTGGATTTCATTGCCTGGCAGCAATATCATACCCCGCATTTGGTTTTATTTCGTGTAAATTCGTGTCATTCGTGGTAGAAAATGCTTTGTTTTTTTCATGTATTGATTTAACCTCTTCATGTCCTTCAATATCTTCATGGTAAAATGGCTGCCTGTTTTAGCGCCTGCGGCCTGAACACCTCTTGCGGTGTATGATATTGCCACGGGCAATGAAATCCACCGCATTGGTTTCGTTTTCTTTCGTGTAAATTCGTGTCATTCGTGGTAGAAAATGCATTTCCCCCTCTGTGCTCTCGGTGTTCTCTGTGGTGAAACCGGCTGCCTGTTTTAGCGCCTGCGGCCTGAACACCTCTTGCGGTGTATGATATTGCCACCGGCAATGAAATCCACCGCATTTGGTATTAGTTTTCTTTCGTGTTCTTTCGGGAGTTTCGTGGTAGAAAATGGCTGTTTGTTTTCCTCTGTGTGGTCAGTGTGGTCAGTGGTAAAAAATGTCCCAAAAGCCCGGTGGCGACAGAGCACCGCCCTCCACGTAACAGCCAGCACCCTACATCTCGTTGACAATAACATGAACATCTCAGTTTTTTTTGCAACTGCTCTTTAATAATGGGTATTTTGTGATAGTTTATATAGTGCGCATTTTTCAGAACTTTTTTTGGAGTCACGCCAAAGGAACAGCGGTCCGTTACCGGATTGATTCTTTTGAGGTAATTGCAAAACTATTTTGAATTGATGTTTTGCAGGATTTTTTGAAGGTTTTGACGATTATAAGCGAAATCAAGCGTAGCAGCGTTACGCAAGATGAGCTTAAGCCGCCAAAACTCGAAAAAGACGCAAAAATCTCAGAAGAGTTTTGAAATTAGCTCTTTTATATGCGGATGATGATTGACAACCTAAACCTGAGTAAACTGGATTAAATATCATGGACGATAAAAACCTGGATGAATTAGTTGTAATGGCAACCGAAAATGATGACGATGCCATATTAAAACAGATTTTGGAAATTTTGGCGGATAGTGATTTAAGCAGTGGCAATATTCCGGGTCATATCGATTTTATGCTGGAGAGCTGGGGCGATGAGTTGACCACATCGCGCGCCAATTTCTGTGTAGCTGTCGCCGAAATGAATATTAAGGACACTACAGGTTTTCGCAATGCACTTGGTCACGCTATAAAAAAATTGCTGCCGCCTTTTTTAAGTAAAACAGGTTATATTCGTTCCTTTGGTCTAAGAGAAAACGATGTGCCGCTGAACGAAATTGTTGCAAGATACAATAAACTACCCAAAATACGCAATGGACTGCTTGCATATCTGCCCAGCTCCAACCGGTGGGGAATTATCAACACGATTGACGGCATTACCGGCACCGTTGGCATCAATGCGTTATCCGGCAATGGCAGCTATGCCATACCGCTATCAATGGCGCTTTCAGAAGTGATAATGTTTGAACCGGCAACCGATACGGCCAGACTGGCCGGCTTCCCGCAGAAAAGCGGTTTTACCTCCAATGAATACCGTGAAATGGCAACGCGCAGGGCGGTACTGCCGCTCAGCGCTGAAGAAATAAAAAAGATGGCCAAGTCGTCATTGACACCAAATTCGATTAATGCTAATGAATTTGAATTCTGGTGGTGCAGCAGCAGTGCCGCCACCGCTGCCGGCGGTAAACGCCGCGCCTGCGACAGCCGCAGCCTGAAAGAACTGCATATACTCCTCTCTGAGACACCCAATAAACCATTTGAAGCCGATGAAATTACCGCGTTAGCAGACTTTTTTGCACGGGTAAAGGCGGAAACTGCCGAGCGTGAACGCGTTTCTCTGGCGGAATCAATCGCGATGCTGACAGAACGGTGCAAATCCGATACTGCGCTGAATAAAATATTGTCTCCACTTAAAGGAGTTGCGGTGTTCCTGCCCAACAGTCTCCACCGGATGAACTTGAATGATTTTGACATTTGGGGAGAAGTTCCGGTAAAAATGATGGATTTGCTGGTGCGTGCGGTAAAATCAATATACAGCAGCGAAGAGGTCACTTATTACGCGCTGCATCTGCCGCTGCGCTGTTTGAACACCTTTTGCGATGCGGTAGATGATCATTTGTTGACCGAGGCGATAAAATCGGCACGCTGCCCATCCTGCGATATTCTTTTGTGGTTATGGAAAAACCGTAAAAACCACAGCGATGAATTGCTGCAGGAATTAAACTTTAACAACGTTCTGAACGCACTGGCGATTGAAAATTTACCCAAGGCCTGGCTGGCATACCAGCGTGAGCTTAAAAAGACCTTAATGGAAAAAGCTGACTTTCAGCAATTCTTACTGGATAACCATGGCAGCAATTTGTCAGAACTCACCGTAATGCTGCAGAGTACTAATGTTTTAATCACCGGCGAACGGCAAAGCATACTGGTAAAATTGTCCCGTCATTCCAATGATATGAAAGTTCACTTGGAAAGCGGTGCCGGCGGCAAAGTTATGGCACAAGGCAAAGCGCAAACCGTAGGCGATGCTCATCCGCACCACGGGCCACTACTTACATCAACGCATTCTCACCTGCGGATCAGCAATGAACTTGATGATATCTTGAATGTTCAGGTTCCAGAAAACCGTGAAGCACTGAAAGTTGCCAGGGCACACGGCGATTTTAGAGAAAACTCCGAATTTGACGCGGCCAAAGAACGCCGCAACTATTTGAGCCGCCGCCGGACAGAATTGGAACGGGATATTACCAATATCCAAGTGGTTGACTTTAACTCAATTAAACCGGATGAATCAGTTATCATGGGTAGTTCGGTGACGATTGAAACACAAGATGGTGAACAAACACTGCATATTGTTGGTGCACTGGATGGGAATCCGGAAAAAAATATGATTGCCTACCGTGCCAAACTTGGGGAAATTTTGCTTGACCACCGGATTGGTGATACCGTTGTGCTTCCAGACGGCAAGAATGCGGTAGTCAAGGCAATTAAACCACTCCCGAAAGCGGTGTTGGCAATCCTCGCTGAGTAAGCTGATGCAACTATTCCAGTTAAAATCTCGACGCCAAAAGTTTTCGCATCGGATTGCATTCTGGAATAAACTCACCGGGTACGTTAACCGTCCGGTGATGACTAGCGGCATTTATCTGGACACCATCAAATATGCGATGCCATCCGCGGTTATGGCAGGTAAAAAAATTGTATTCTTTTCTGACCTGCATTGGCCTGGCGGGAATAAGCTGCAACCGCTGGTGGATGAATTGGCGCGGGTAATTATTGAGCAGCAGCCGGACTACACTATTTTCGGCGGTGATATTATTTCTCACGCCTGTCATCTTGACGCAGCCGCGCAATCATTGCAGCGCCTTCCTGAAATCGGTTTAAAACTGGCGTGCCCAGGTAACTGGGATCGTGCAAAAACATGGTTATCCGCCGAACGCTGGAAACAGTATTATGCCAATGCCGGATTTAAACTGCTCATTAATGAACGTTTTGATGGCGGCAACGCCATATTTTATGGCTGCGATGATATTAAAACCGGGCATTTACTCCATGTAGAGAATAAACTTTTCCCCGACAGCAGCGATAGTTGCGGCAGCACGCTTCCGGCGGTTGACGAGCCCCATTCCGCCACATCAACCAATAATGATGTACCGCTACGCAAATACCATATTATACTGGCACACAGCCCTGATTCGGCAGTTAATCTGTGCAATCTAAGCAAGCTCAAAGAAACTGACTTAATCCTGTCCGGCCATACTCACGGCGGGCAAGTTCGTTTTCCTGTCATTGGCGCGGTTAAAACTTCATCGCGGTACCGCCGTAAATTTGATTACGGGCACTACTCAAACAAAAAAACCGGCACTCAGCTTATTGTTACCTCCGGACTCGGCACCTCGCTGCTGCCGCTGCGCTGGAACTGCCGACCCGAAGTTGTAATTATTGATTTTATCGCCTCAAAATAATATACTCCACTCTTCCCTGCTCTTTAGTTTTTATTTTTATCTTTTTACTTTTGTCTTTTATCTTGGCAGTTCCCTCTTCGCCAGTCACCAGTCACCAGTCACTATTTACCATTAACCTACTTTTTCCGTGTAGTCCGTGTGGTCAGTGGTTAAACTGTTTTGCATGTTTTCACATCGCTCGCTGCCTTTCTCAAACCGGCAAAAAAAAGCCGTACCGGTAAAGGTACGGCTGGATGAACTT
>CAZITV010000180.1:0-4510 GCA_964542255.1 uncultured Victivallaceae bacterium | reverse complement strand
AAGATATTCATACATAAATAACCTAAAATAATTATATAAGCACAAAAACAACGATTTACGCAAATATTAGTGGTCAGGGCACACTTGGACATCTATGACTGATCGCTCATTGTTATAAAAACGAAAATGTATCAGCGGCACCGCGGTAATTGTGGTCAAATTTTAACGGTGTTACTTTGGACAAATCCATCTCGCCGGTGTGTTGCACCAGCTCCGGATAAATTGGAATTTCACTGCCGGCGCGGGCATAAATACCGATTTTATCAGTGTCAAAGCGGCATTGGCGCAGCAGGCGGCCGCCGGAAATTCTTTTCCCGTTCCAGAAATCCACCCATTCGCCTTCCGGCAGATAGATATCCCGGACTCCAGTTTCATTGAGCACAGGCGCGATTAACAGCTCGTGACCGCAAAAAAATTGGTCTGAGATTTGCCAGACAAACGGGTCGTCGGGGTATTCGAGCAGCATTGCCCGCACTACCGGAAAACCAGAAACGGCACATTCAGCGGCGCATTGCGTCAGGTAAGGTATCAGTGCATAGCGCAGCTGCCAATATTGTTTAACCAGCCCGGCAATGGCAGGGTATTCGTAGGGTTCGCGCGGCGAGGTGCCGTGGTAACGGATATGCGATAAAAATATGGCCATTTGTGTCCAGCGCAAATACAAGATGTCGCTTGGACGGTTGTGCATAAAGTCTTCACGCCCATGGAATCCCGGCACATCACAGCTCCAATGCGCGAAACCTGACAGTCCAAAATGCAGCGCGCCGCACAAGGACGATGTCAGTGCCGCAAAACTGCATTCGGCATCGCCGCCCCAATGAATTGGATAGCGTTGACTGCCTGCCCATGCGGAACGCGCCCAGATAACGCCTTCGCCGGTAATTGCCTGAGTATGTTCAAAAGCACATTTCTGGTAGAGCAGGGCGTAGCGGTTGTGGAGCAGAGCCGCCGGCAGGGTGTAATCGCCCGGGGTGATCTCTTCGCCAAAATCGGTTTTTATCGCGGCGGCGCCGGTTTCCAGGAGACCGCCGATAAGTTCGCGGTACCATTCGCGGCCATTTTCACTGGAAAAATCGATGCTTTTATTTTGTTTTTCGCCGCTGAAATCTGAACCGGTGGCCGTGGCGGCCGTGGTGGTATTATCGCTGGCGAAAGCCTGGCGTGCGATACCTTCATCATAGCGGCAGGATTTGCCGGTAACATTTGGTGTCTGCCACAGTGTAATACGATAACCATTTGCCAGCATTTCCCGCATAAAGCCGGCGGGGTCGGGGAACCGGTCGCCAAATTTCCATTCGCAAATCCAGTCTTTGGCGAAATATCCGGTATCAAGGTGCAGCACATCGCAGGGAAATTTTTCATCGCGCAGCCGCTGACCAATATTTTTGACCTCTTCGGCAGAAAAATAACTCATTCGGCTCATCCATACCCCGTATGTCCATAACGGTAATTCCGGCGGAAATCCGGTAATGCGGCGGTAATGATACAGTATGCGTTCCGGTGTTGCTCCGCCAATGATAAAAATATCCAGATGTTCATCATCAATCACCGCTGAAACTGAACGGGTTGATTCACCGGCAAGGGATAAGCGGATTTCCGCTGAGGAATGAATGAAAACTCCGTAATGGCGCGAGGAGATGAAAAACGGAATATTTTTGTATGCGCGCCGCGAATTGCAGCCCAGCGCGTCAACATTGCTTAATTTTATGGTTTGTCCGTGCAGGTCGAAGGCGTTAAATCTTTCGCCGGTGCCGGTGAAGTGTTCATCGGGTTCACATTCGAGTGCGAAAGTTACGGACTGGACTTTTTCTTGTTCAATAATTTTGGCCAGCACCAGCGAATCCTGTACTCCGTAGAAAAACTGGTCATATGAACAAAATTTGACATTGGAATTGCTGCCAGTGAGAATTTCCAGACTGAATCGTTCAATGCTGGAATTCGCCGGGTCGTTATTCCAGATATCCAGCGGCATTTTATCAAGACAGATTTTTGCCCTGATTTCACCCAGGCTGTCGCGAATCGTCCAAGTGCTGCCGAGCTTTTCAAAATTCAGCGGCAGAACGGTCAAGTCACCGCTAAATTCCAGCATTTCAGAATCAGAAAATGTATCCAGCGTCATCCGGGTAATAAAATTATTGTAAGCGCGCAGCCGCAATGTGCCATTTTCTGGCGCGGCATCCTGGGACAGCGTCATGCCTCGGGCGAATATCGGGCAATAATTAAAAGTGAGCAGCACATCGGTACCGTCAATACTGACCGCGTTTACCGGACCGGCCAAAAGAATTTTGCTGTCTGCACTGCCGCTGATGGATAAAAGATCACGTTCAAAAAAATTCGTTTTCATATCACTTCTGTCACTTTTTTTCGTTTTGTTTTAACAACTCTTTAGTTTTTTTCTTTTATTAGTCCGACATTATCCGGGTCAAATGTGGCGAAATTGGGATTGGCGCGCAAGGGTGAATCCGGACGCAGGCGGAAATCGCGCTTGGCCAAGTCCATAAAGCCCGGGTCGGTAAATTTGGAATACTGATCCCAGCCGAGCTTTTGCCATTCCTCAAAGGTCTTGCCGCCGCCAAAGGTTACGTGTGCGCCGTTGACGTGTACCATTTCACAGAATAACAGCTGGTTAGTTTGACCATAACGGTAGAAATAGTTGCAGTCACTGGTGAAAAGCCCGCCGTCCTGCGCCGCCTGAGGAATCAAACAGAAAAAACTCTCTTTATCCGAAATATTGACATTATAGAGCAGGGTCAGGCTTTGGGTCTTATTTATCCCCGGAAAGCCGAAACCGAGATTATTAGTGCCGTCATAAAACGCCATCGTGTGGGTGCCGCCAAACGCAAAAATATTACCGCGCACAATATCTTCTCTGCCATAGTGCATGGAAAACACATGGCGGTCGCAGTCGTACGCCAAATTACCCTCAACTATCACATGACCGCTGCCTTCGTCCAAATATATCGCGGTTGAACCGTAATTGCGGGCAGTAATATCATGGATGCGGTTATTGTAAATCCTGGTGCCGGACTGCACGCCGAGCAGATAAATCCCGCCTAAATCACTCAGCGTACTCAAGCCGATATTATAAATATGGTTATGCCCAATGCGGATTTCCCGCGTAACATTATCGCCATATCCCCATACCCAGCCGCAGCTAATGCCGGTATAATAAAAATCATGAATGAGATTGTGTTCAATCAGGCAGCCGAACGCGTCATAAATTCCGATACCAATCGCGCTATGATGCAGTCTCCCGCCGTGATGCAGATGATTGCCGGTGATGGTAATATGATGCGTCAGCAGATTAATGTTTGATACCTTATTGGCGCCGCCGGCGCGCATGCCGCCGCCGCCGAGATCGTTGAATTCGTTCCCGCTGATTTCAATATTACTGCAGCCAAAATTTAGCGCGAGTCCGAACCAGCCGCAATGTTCAACCGTACAGTTTTTGACGGAACAGTTTTGGGCGCCGTTGAACATCAGCAGCCCCGGCAGATGTGCCGATGCTTGTTGTGCCGATGCCACGGGTTTTTCGTTAGTTTTTATCCATTTGATTCCTACCGCGTTCTCAATTATGGGCATGGCATCATCGCAGAAATCAAAGATTTGTCCGACGGCGGGTTCACCATTGCCGCCGTGACGGAAAATTAAATTCTCAAAATGAATATCGTTGACATATTTGCCGTTGTGCGGGTCACCGTTGAGTAAGACAAAAATCCCCATCGCCGGGACAACGGCGGTAATATTGTCTATCGTTTCGCCGGCTTCGGGCAAATAATAAACCGCCTTTTCGTGCCGGTCATAATAGTATTCACCGGGTTCAGTTAATGCCTCCAGGACGTTAAACAGCCGGTATTCGGTCTTTTGCGGCCACATGCCGAAGTTACTGGTTTTGCTGCTGATGACCAGGCCGGTTGCCGCATCATAAGATTCAACGGGCATCCGCTCTTCAATCCACCAGTGAAAAATTACCGCTTCAATTCCACCAATATCGTGCCAGTTCGCATTAAAATCCTCCGGACGCACCAAAAAACGGTCGGTACCATGCATAAACAACTGCTCTTTATTCGACTCCGGCTCATTGGTTTTATAAAAATCACGTTTCGGCAGCAGCGAACGCTGTTTACGGTTGCCATTGATAAATAACTGGTCGATTTTGCCATATTTAGCCGCCGCTTCCGGCACCGTGAAGCGGATTGCGTCAACACCGTTGATACGGGCGGGCTGACCGGCGTCTAAATAACACCCGCCGTCAATTACCGGTTGTTCGTCAGCATACGCGGCGAAGGTTACCGCCAGTTCGTCCGCGGCGGTTATCAATACCGTTTCCCGGGTCGGATAAGTTCCGCCGCGCAGTTCTACCCGTGCCTGTTTGTGTCCGGCACGTTTAATCGCCCGCAGTGCTCCGTTCATTGTCCGGAAAGGGCCGTCATTAGTTCCTGCCGCGGTTGGCCTGGTGCCGTTCCAATGGTCACTGCCGTCCGCCGCCATATAAAAAATATTATCCATA
>CAZITV010000179.1:0-4521 GCA_964542255.1 uncultured Victivallaceae bacterium | reverse complement strand
AAAGATTATTTGTGAACGGCTTATTTTATACCAATTCGCTTCATTGATAGACACCCGATTGGCCTGTGACGCTGATTTTTGCCATAACTCCTAGCAGTTTATAACCAAAATCCTAATCGTTATTGTCTATGACCGATCGCTCATGGTATTAGGTTAAATTTTCGGTGTTGTAGATGACCAGTCCATGTTCCTCTAGTGTTGCGATGGTTTTATCGGTATTTTCAGTTCGAATAATCATGGTGGCACAATTTTCTTTTCTTCCCGGCATTGAATACATATATTCGACATTAATATTGGCGGCGGCGCATTTCTGCATGATTTGTGCCAACCCGCCAGGCCGGTCAGGAACTTCCACGGCGATAACCGAAGTGAGCTTGAAAGATACATCATTGAGGTTCAGACATTGCACGGCTTTATCAACATCATCGACGATTAGCCGCATAACGCCAAAATCGGCGGCGTCAGCCATACTCAGGGCGTGAATATTAATTTTTTCGGCTCCAAGCATATTGACAATGTCATAAATTCTACCGCTGCGGTTTTCAAGAAAGATTGAGATTTGCCGGATAATCATTTATCAAAGCTCCTTTAATAAATTACGGTTATCAATGACGCGTTTAGCCTTGCCTTCAGAACGGGTAATGCTTTTGGGTTCAACTAGTTTTACTTCAACCTGCAGACCGAGACCGGATCTGATTTGGTCGTGAATAGAGCGTTCAATTTGTTCCAGTTGGCGAATTTCGTCGGAAAAAATCGCGGCATTTACCTCAACTTGAACCGTGAGTACATCAAGCTGTCCCTTGCGGTCTATCACCAGCTGATAATGCGGCTCTACACCCTCAATCCGCAGCAGAATCTCCTCTACTTGTGATGGAAAGACATTTACCCCGCGAATAATCAGCATATCATCGTTGCGGCCGAAAAGACGGTGAATCCGGCGTAACGTTCTGCCGCATTTGCAGTAGCCCGGCATAATATAAGTGATGTCGCGGGTGCGGTAGCGGAGCAGCGGCGACCCCTCGCGGGTCAGGGAGGTAATCACCAACTCGCCTTTTTCGCCATCCGGCAGCACTTCGCCGGTTTCAGGATTGATGATTTCCGGATAAAAATGGTCTTCAAAAAAATGCAGACCGTTATGCTGGCCGCATTCTGCGGCGACCCCCGGGCCAATCAGTTCAGTCAGGCCATATATATCAAAGGCTTCAATGCCGAGTTTATGCTCAATTTCTGCCCGCATTTTCTCACTCCACGGTTCTGCGCCAAAGAATCCGGAACGAAGATTGAACTTGCGCAAGTCAACGTTGTGTTCAGCGGCAAATTCTGCCAAATATAAACAATATGATGGCGTGCAGGTAATCACAGTCGTGCCAAAATCCTCCAGCAGTTGTACTTGCCGCGCAGAGTTGCCGCTGGAAACCGGCAAAACATTTGCGCCAATCAGTCTGGCGCCATAGTGAACGCCAAGACCGCCGGTAAACATACCATAGCCAAACATATTTTGCACGGTATCAGCGGCGGTAACATTACCCATTGCCAAAGTTCTGGCCATTACTTCTGACCATAATCCGATGTCGCCAATAGTGTATGCGCCAACAACCGGCTTGCCGGTGGTACCGGATGAGGTGTGAATCTCAACAATCGCGTCTCGTTCAACTGCCAGCAGACCGAGCGGGTAAACCTCGCGCATTTCGTATTTGGTGGTAAAAGGTAATTTTGCAATATCGCGGATTGAGCGGATATCGTGCGGAGTTACTCCTGCTGTATCCATTTTACGACGGTAGAATGCAACGCGTTCATAGATTTTTTTAACTTGACTGGAGAGGTTTTTACTCTGCTCATCGAGCAGTAGATTGGGTGCACTCATCTCTTTGGACGGGTTCCACATGCGTTATATCTCCTTTTGCTTCGTTAATTTTATAATTGCTGACCCAGGGTGAATGCTTTCTGATTAAGTTCCTGAGTGCCAGCCGGCGCCAGTTCAGAGATAGCTTTTTCCCAAGCGCCGCTGCTGATGTCGAGCAGTTTGGATAATAGTCCCAATAATGCGACATTCATCACTTTAACATTGCCTAATGCGGCTTTTAAAGTTTTTGGATCGGCAAAATGCACCTGCGGATAATGTTCCCGCAAAAATTGTTCAATATTTGCCGGATACGGTTTGGCGTTGGCAGGGACGATTATTTCGCGCAGACAAACAATATGGCCTTCAGGTTTTAAATAATCCAGCCAGCGCAGTGTCTCCATCTCCTCCAAAGACAATAGTACATCGGCTTCCCCTTCAGGAATAACAGGAGAAAAAACTTTATCGCCGAAGCGGACGTGGCTGAAAACTGCACCGCCGCGCTGACTCATCCCGTGAATTTCGCTTTTCTTAACATCGTGTCCGTCATACAGAGCCGCCAGTGCCAGCATATCGCTGGATAACACGGTGCCTTGTCCGCCGACACCGACCATTAATACATTTGTTATTTTTTTTATCATAATATTATGCTTTTGATTTATTTTTCCGCAGATGAATTATGCATGGACCTTTAACTATTAACAGTGCAAGCTCGTTGCGTTCCATCAGTTTTGTGAGTGCCGTTTCTATCTCTTCACGACTATAGGCGTCAACGATCATAATGTTGTCGCGGTTCATGCCAACCGCCTCACCCAGTTTTTGATAATCCAGCACCGGCGCCGGATTGCCATAAATATCTGTCCCTGACAGCGGGTTAGGCTGCATTCCCGTCATTGCGGTCGTGCCGTTGTCCAATATGATGATTAGCGTGTTGCGCCGGTTGTAGGCGGCATTCATCAATCCGGTAACTCCGGAATGGGCAAAAGTTGAATCACCGATGACCGCTACAGTCCGCGGTTGATGATTTTTCCCGGTCGCAATTTCCATTCCCTGCGCCAAAGTAATCCCGGCGCCCATATCTACCAGCGTATCCATCGCGCTAAACGGCGGCAAAACCCCCAGCGAATAGCATCCGATATCCCCGCTGACGGTCAATCCAAGTGAATTTAACAGCTCATAGACGGTGCGGTGCGGGCAACCGGGGCAGAGTCCTGGCGGGCGGGGCGGTAACGGGTGCGGCAATGCCGGAGTTGTGCGAACCGCAGTTTTGCCGGTTATTGCCTGCCGGATGATTCCAGGCGAATATTCACCTGTTACCGGAAGTACATTTTTGCCGATCGTTTTTACGCCATGAGCCTTGAGATATTCCTCAAAAAATGGTTCAAGCTCTTCAATAACAATAATTTCGTCAAAACATGAGCAGAAATCGAGTAATTGCTGTTCCGGGAAGGGAAAGACCATGCCGAGCTTGAATACCGGCATATCAGGGAATACTTCTTTGACGTAGTGGTAGCAGATGCCTGCCGTAACAATCCCGGTTTTACTATGACCCTCCGGCATATTTTCTGCCCGGTTAACGCCTAGCGATGGTATTGCCGCGATAATATCTTTTAATCTTGCCTCAACCACCTTGTGACGTTCTCGTGCAAACAGCGGAATCATCACATATTTTTTAAAATCGCGCTTAAAACCTTCAACGTGATATTCCGTCCGCCCGTTAAGCGTTACCGGAGACATTGAATGTGAAATCCTGGTGACTGGTCGAATCAAGACCGGCGTGTCAAAACGTTCACTAATATCAAAAGCCAACTTAGTAAAGTCTTTCGCTTCCTGAGAATCAGCAGGCTCCAGCATCGGCAGTTTTGCCGCACGCGCATAGTGACGGTTATCCTGTTCGTTCTGGGATGAATGCAGATTGGGGTCGTCTGCAGAAACGATAACTAAGCCGCCTTTTATTCCGGTGTAAACAGCGGTGAATAGTACATCGGCGGCGACGTTTAGGCCGACATGCTTCATTGTGACTAGTGCTCTGGCGCCGGCATAAGCTGCTCCTAGCCCAACCTCCAGAGCGACTTTTTCATTAACGCTCCATTCGCAAACAACATCTTTATAGCGGCAGAGGTTTTCCAGAATTTCTGTTGAGGGTGTTCCGGGATACCCGGTGCCGGCGCGTACTCCGGCTTCCCAGGCCCCCCTGGCGATTGCCTCATTCCCGGACATTAATAGTGTTCCTGTTTTATTCATATATTTATCTTTATTTAATTATTGGATTCTCAAATCGATACAATAAACTAAGTACCTGGAAAGAAATGATCCGTTAAGTTTTCGATTAAACTCAAAATATACGCAATCGTTATTATCCTGTCGAGTGCTATTTCGGTATAATATGCCATTTTCTGCTGAAAAGTCCAATATTTTAAAAGTATTTATTAACAATTAGATTACACCGGTGAATCAATTGAATAATCTTTTAAAAGATGTATGATGTTGCTGAACTGAGATAATCTAAAAGATTAGGATGGGACGGCAATTTCAGACTTCCTGATTCGCTCCTCGGACTTTGAGCGATTGTGGAAAAAGGGGATGTAATACCATTTCGCAATCATTGATTGACAAACGCTTGACTTTTGTCACCGATTTTTGCCATAAATCCTCGTACGATATCCATATCGCCCTGCGGT
>CAZITV010000178.1:0-4566 GCA_964542255.1 uncultured Victivallaceae bacterium | reverse complement strand
AACAGCCAATACTAGAATTTGCGGCGGATTTCATTTTCCTGCGGAAAAATCATTCACCGCAAAATATGCCGCATGAGGAAAACAAGAGATGCAAACAAAATCGTGTAGGGATGTGCTCTCTTGCTACCAAATTGTCAATCTCCAGCACAAAAATGGCAGCAACTTGTGCGGGGTATGATATTGCCGCCAGGCAATGAAATCCACCGCACCGGTTTAATTCGGCTGCTACTCCGTGCCTCCGCGGCTCCGTGAGAGTAATGGCTGTTCCGGCTGTTATGGAGTACTGGCTGTTTTGGTGTAGTGCCTTCGCTCTGAGAGGGTGGCTGTTCTGGAGGGCGGTGCTCTGTCGCCGCCGGGCTGCCCCGTACGACGGGGTGCGCTATCCCGCTGCGCGGTGCTCTGTCGCCGCCTCACTTCTTTCTTCCTGCTTTCTGTTCCCACTTGGGAATTGGATATTCTCCCGCAATGCGGGATCCCGCTTAGCTGGACGGGATATTGGACATTTTTCCACTTATATTACTGCCTCACTCAGCGCCGCCGGGTCTGACAAATCTGATAAATCGGACAGGTCTGCACTGCCAAATCTGCTGTCACCTCAAAATGAAAACGCACCACACTGAATTTTGCCACAATTCTTTTTTAAATTGGGGATTTTGTTGCAGTTTATCTGATGAGGTGTTATATTAAAGAATGCTAATGGAGATAATATGTATATAGTATTCGGAATATTAATAACGGTATTGTTGTTGACAGTAATCGTGATGTTAATGTTACGCGGCCGCGGTGATTCTACCTCACTTAAGTTTGAACTTGACCGTCTGGAAGAGAAAATCCGCAACGAATTTACCTCAAACCGCAAAGAGATGTCGGAAGCCGCCGCGGCGACGCGCATGGAGCTTACCGCCAGTGTCCACGCCCTCGGCAGCGGGCAGCAGCAGCAATTAAAAAATTTCTCGGAACGCTTGGATTCACTGCAAAATATTCTGACGCAGTCGGCACAAGGTCAGCGTGAAGAGTTGACCCGGAGTCAGCAGGCATTCACCGAAATTTTAACAACACTTGTGGGCCGACTTGGTGAGGCGCAGGATAAGCAATTGGCAGGTTTTGCCGCCAAACTCGCTGAAATGACCAAGATGATTGACGATAATTCCAAGTCGCTCCGCAAAGAGCAGGGCGATTCACTAAAAAGTTTCAATGACGCCAATGTCACCGCGGTTAACACCATGACTGTACAGCAAAAAGAACTATTGGAAACACTGCGTAACACCATTGAACAAAAATTCGAAAGTATTCGCCTGGCGGTAAGCGAGCAGCTGGACAAAGTCCGGCAGGAAAACAGCTTAAAGCTCGAGGAAATGCGTAAAACCGTTGACGAAAAATTGCATGATACCCTGGAAAAACGGCTAGGCGAGTCTTTTAAACAGGTCAGCGACCGGCTGGAACAAGTGCATAAAGGGCTGGGCGAAATGCAGCAGCTCGCCGCCGGCGTTGGCGACCTGAAAAAAGTGCTGACTAACGTCAAAGTGCGCGGCACCTGGGGCGAAGTGCAGCTTGGTTCGCTGCTGGAACAGATTTTGACTCAGGAGCAGTATGTTACCAATTATTGCCCTAAAACAAAATCTCAGGAACGCGTTGAATTTGCCATCCGGCTGCCGGGAGAAGGCGATGAGCCAGTCTATTTGCCGATTGACGCGAAGTTCCCGCGTGAAGACTATGAGCGGTTGATTGAGGCATCGGAAAAAGGCGATGTTGCCGGGGTGGAAACAGCAACTAAACAGCTTGAAGCACGTATTTCTCAAGAAGCCAGAGATATCAGGGATAAATATATCTCTCCGCCGAACACCACGGATTTTGCTATTCTCTATCTGCCGACCGAGGGATTATACGCCGAAGCGCTGCGCCGTCCGGGGTTGTCGGAAAGACTGCAACGTGACTGCCGCGTGGTGATTGCCGGACCGACAACTTTGACGGCACTGCTGAACAGTCTGCAAATGGGTTTCCGTACTCTCGCGATTCAAAAGCGCTCCAGCGAAGTTTGGAAAATCCTTGCCGCGGTAAAAAAGAAATTTGCATCGTTCGGCGAGGTCTTTGACAAAGTCCAGAAAAAAATTCAAGAGGCTGATAAAGTATTGGAAGATGCGCGCAGCAAAACTAAAACTATCGACAAAGCGTTAAACACTGTAGAAACAATGAGCGATGACGATGCTAACCGGGTTCTGGCAATTCCAGTAATACCGGAGCTCGCTTTAAACAATGAGGAAGATCAAGAACAACAAGCATGAAACAAAGTAAAACAAAAAAAATTCAAACCCGCAAACAGATGCGGCGTGCTGACACTGCTGATATCACCGGCATGATTAGTATCACCGCCGCGAATTTCGGCTTCGTCACGCCGATTAGTGCAGTTGACGAGCAGAGTGACGAAAAAATCCGTGATATATTTATCCCGCCGCAGTTTTTGTGCGGTGCAATGGATGGCGACAAAGTAAAAGTGGCGCTGCTGCCGGAACGTCCTTCTGACAATCCGAGCTTTGGCGCCGCCGGCAGAGTGGTGGAGGTTGTTGAACGTTGCCATCCCGTCGTGGTCGGCGAACTGATTTCCGGACATAAAGTACGCGCGTTGAATAAACGTATTCAGACTGAAATCGAAGTTACCGGTGGACTCAATGGCGCGGCGCGCGGCGACTGGGTTCAACTCGATATGCATTATGGCGCCGGCGGAAAAAAACTCTGCGGCAGCATCGGCAAAAAAATTGGTAAAGCCGGCGATATTAATTCCGACCTGGACGCAATTTGCGCCGAGCACCATTTAGTGCCGCCATATACTGAAGAAGAAAACCGTTCTGCACTAAAAATTGTACCGGCCGAGATAGACCGGGAAGATTTTCGTGACCGGAAATGTATCGTGATTGACCCGCCGGATGCCAAAGATTTTGATGATGCGCTCTCTTTTGCCAAAATTATAGATAATGACACCATTGAACTTGGTGTGCATATTGCCGATGTCGCAGCCTGGATACCATCCGGCAGCGCCTGGGATAAACGGGCATTTTTGCGCGGCTTTACCGCTTACCTGCCGGGACGCACCCTGCCGATGCTGCCCAAATCATTGACCGCACGTATTAGTTTGACTGAAGGCGTGGATTCATACGCGCACAGTGTTATCTTTACGGTTTGCCGTCATACCGGACGAGTTCTCAGTCACCGCCGGCATCATACGGTTATCCGGGTGAACAAACGGCTTTGTTATGACGAGGTGCAGGAGTTTATTGACACCGGCAAGCATAATTGGAGTGATGACATCGCCGAGATTATCACTATTTTTGTGGAAATTACCCGAAAAATGCGGGCACACCGGCAATCTGAAGAGCATTTTCTCGATATGGCGATACCTGAAATCCGCGTATTATGTGACGAAACCAAAAATGAAATTATCGGATTGGTAAACAAGGTGCAGCACGAATCAGAACAAATTATTGAAGAGTGTATGCTCGCCGCCAATACCGCCGTAGCCGTGGAAATGCTGGAAAAAACTATTCCGGCAATCTTCCGCATCCATCCGGAACCGGATCCGGAAAAACTGGATGAATTTACTACAATGATGGTTGCCACTTTCGGGATCATTCCCGGAGATCTCACCAGCCGCATTGCCGCCTGCCGTTTCCTTAATAACTTGCCGGACAATCCGCATCGGCCGATTATCTTAAACGCCTTTCTGCGTTCATTGCCGCGGGCATCATACTCGGCTGAATCAGGGTTGCATTTCGGCTTGGGCAAATATCGCTATTCACATTTTACCAGCCCAATTCGGCGCTACACTGATTTGGCGGTTCATCAGCAGTTGTGGAATCATGAAGTCAAGACCAAACTGCGCAGCATCGACAATATGGAGATCATTGCCGAATCCTGTTCCGCAAAAGAAATCACTATTGATGAAGCCTGTTATTGTGCTAATGACCGGCTGAAATTACGCTACCTTCAGGAACAAATGGCCGATGGTCAGCAAAATCTGCATAGCGGCATTATTGCCAGAATTGTCTCCGGCGGAATGATGGTGGATATTCTATCCCTGGGCATTTACGGTTTTGTCCCTTATGAAAATCTGCCCGGAAAATTCACCCGGACCAGCACCGGAGTTATTGAGTCAGAACGCGGCGGCAAGTCGTACCGCTGCGGTGACGGTATCGTTTTACAGTTGGCGCAAATTGATTTGGGACGCGGCAGCGCAGTATTCCGCCCGGCACGGGTTAAAAACAAAAATCCGGAGCAGTAAGTGAGTATTTTTGAGGCGGTAATGCTGTTGTGCTTTGGTGTTAGCTGGCCAGTGGCCATTTATAAAACCTATAAAACTAAAAATCCGGTTGGCAAAAGCGTGCCGTTCCTCTATCTCGTCTTTGTCGGGTACCTCGCCGGTTGCGTGCATAAAGTGTGGTATAATTTTGACCACGTTTTGTGGCTCTATGTCTTGAATACCGCAATGGTCGCGTTTGACCTGATTTTAACCAAATACTACCTGCACCGCAACCGGCTTATGGCTGAAAGCCGCCAGCATCAGCAGTAACCCGC
>CAZITV010000177.1:0-4588 GCA_964542255.1 uncultured Victivallaceae bacterium | reverse complement strand
AGCCCGGTCAGGTGATTTTTGATGGATCGGCCACAAGGATTTATAAGCCGACTCCGCCGCCGGCTACCCTCAGCGGTAACCGGCAAGGAGCGACTGATAAGGACTTTTGTTGAGACACAAAAAGCATCGACCGACTTTTGGCGGGTTCATCTAGCTGTGTGACATAACCGTTCATAACACTTGGATAGATCAGCAATCAAGAAGCCAGTTTTTTATTTTTTACATTTTTGAATTTTTCTGGCCGGATTAAATTAAATCTCTGCGGTTCATTTGGAACGATGCGATGATTAGGAATATCGCAGTTATGGAAAGCGAATAAAAAATTAAAGCCGGTAAGACTATTCCGGAAAATCTGCAGGAATTGAAGAAATAGAAAAAGTTTGGGAAAAAGTAGGCGGCAATATGCACTACTGAGACAATTTCCAAGCTTTTGGGCAGCATATCCACAAAAACCGACACGGCACTGACAATTATAGAGAAGAAGATGTAAACGGTGGTAATAATCATAGCGCTGATATCAGAAAGAAAAGTTGAAATCATAATGGTCATGGCAACTAAAGGAAAAAGCGCCAGCAGCAGAATAGATTGCCGGATTAATGTTGCTGCCGGATAAACTTGTCCAGTTTTTGCCCAATGCACAACTGCCGCAGTAATGCCGGCCAGGAGGAAAAAGCAGATACATATTGCGAGAATTCCAAGGAACTTGCCGCAAATATACTCGATTCTTTTAACGGGTTTGGTCAGCAGATGCATAATGGTTCGCGATTCGATATCTTTCGGAATATCAGTTGCACCTGAGAATACAGCAACAATTACTGTCATAAATAAAATAACCACGAACCCTGACAGCAGCGGAGCGCCCTGCTCTAATGAGATTAAACCAAGCAGAAAGCTGTTTCCCTGCGCTGAAGTCAGTGCGTCCATTTCGGAGACACAGGCACCGATAACTGCGGCGATGACAAGTAACAGCGCAAAAGCCGGTTCTTTCATTTTTTTAACGGTAATTTCAAAAACGCCAAATATTTTCAACATTATTTTGCAACCTTTTTTGCCTGCTGCGGTCCAAGAACTCTATCGAAGAATGCAAGTTTACCTGAGTACTCATCTAGTTTTCTGGCCTTAAGCTCAGCATCCTGATTACCTTCCTGAAAAGCGAGTTCTGAGAGTTCGATATAAAGGCGCTGGTATTCGCGGCAAGCAGGTTTCAAATCCAGCAGCGGCAATAGATATTCGAACAATTGTTTGGATGACACCTTTCTATTTTTCAATGAGTTGTACCCTGCGTCAAACGCATAGAATAGCTCTGGATCGGAAATTTGTTTAAGATACTGATGATAGCGGGGAATGGAAATTGATTTAAGCGCGGTATCTGGTGCCATTAAATAATTGGCAAAGGCCGGCACGGATTCTGGCGCGGATGGATATTTATCAATTATTTCAGCATAAATTTCCTGGAGCGCTTTATCAGAAACGGCATTAGCGAGAGCAATCGACGTGGTGATTTTTTCGCCATCAGTAGTGGCGGCGAGTAACTTATCCTTGAGTTCCGCCACCAGTACCCGCTGCCTGACCTCATCTCTTATTTCGGCCGGCAGTTTCTCTAAAATTGTGTTAAGACTTATGGATTGCGTCCCAGCCCGGTAAAGCACAAACTGCCGCAACACAGCGTCAGAAACAAAATAAGCTAAAAAAACCGCACCCAAAATAAAGGGTGCGGCTTTGATGCGTCCGGCTTGCAAGTGCAGTTTCAAGCTGTTACGCTCCAATAGGTTACTTTTTGCCGGCTGAACCGCACTGAGAGCAGAAATTACCATTGACAACCGCCGGGCACTTGGTGCAAACGGCATAGACAACCACCGCGGTACCACACTGCGAGCAGAATTTCTCGCCACCGGCATATGAAGTCAAACAGCCAGTGCACAGATGTTGGTCTTCTGATGCGAGTTTTACAACTTTGGCGATGGTTTCAAGAATATTTTTATTGGTCGGGTCAGATTCCTTGGCATTTTTTGCTGCTCTGAGCAGTCTATCCTTGAGATCGCTGATTTTGGTTTCTCCGGGCATCTTGTTACTATTGTCATCGGAAGTGCCGCCGGATTTGCGCCATTCATCAAAAATAGTGCAAAGGAGTGCATGTTCATCATTGGCGATAGGAATACCGTTCCAGTTACCATTTTTGGCAATTCTTTTTGCTCTAACTCTAAGTAGCGCGGAATTAATATTCGTAGCATCTTCAGTGGTGCGGGACGCGGCGAGCCTGAACATTTCTTCAGCTTTTTTCAGGCGGTCCGGGTCGTCTTTGTCGGTTACATAGCGGTCTAAGACAAAACCTGCGGAAAACGGAATCTGCCAACTGTTCTTCAAATTGGGATTATTGGCGCCGCGCACAAAAATTTCGGCGCATTTTACCGGGTCGCTGTGGGTGAGCATCATCCCACCCATATTGTACGCGATTTCCAGATCCGGGTCGTTGGCCAGAATATCGTTAAGGCGTTTATAGATTTCATCAGATTCAGCTTTTTCAATGTTTTCAAGTCCGCCGGCATAATTGATCAGCAGCATCCATTGCACATCAGACGCGAATTTATTGAAGCCGCCGAGCGGGGCTTTAGAAATTTGGTCAGCATTGACTGAAATTAGAGTTTTTTGTTCCATCAGATATGATGCCAGAAACGAACCCAGCACCGCAGCGATAATCATTACTGAAAGATGAGCAACAACTGTCTTTTTCATTTTTATATCTCCCCTTGTTTATTATTTTAAGTCTCTGTAATTGAAAACCAAACTAGCCAGCGAAGTGGAAAAGACGCTGTAAACGATTCCCCATACCAGCGCGAGCAGCAGGTAAGTCCAGCTGATAGCTCCGGGGATGTTATATGCAGCTTCGGCTTTCAGATTAAAGAGATTCAGGTCGGGGAGAATTCCGCCGTAGAGCACCTGAATTTTATCAATCACCGGCGTAGAATGCGCAAACCAAATTGCGATGGCCGTAACGATGGCAGAAATTGATTCCGGCACAATGACGGAAAAGAGTACCGCCAGCGCCGACATCGGAATTACACTTGCCATGATTAAAAGATGCCCAAGCAGCATCGTCTGCCCGAGTCCGCCATCGTCAAACGATGCGCTGAAAACTATGCAGAACCCTAGGGTGATTAACCCGGTTACCACCAATCCCGCGATAGAGATACCCACCAGTTTCCCGATCAGATAGTGTGTGCGTCCCAGCGGTTTAGACAACAGCGTGGATGCAACTCCTTCACGCAGTTCGCGTGAAATTTCAAAAGTTACAGAGATAGCTACCAGAATCGCTGCCAGCGTATTGAGCATCAATGACACGTCCGTCATTAACGCCTTGTGCTGTCCCAGAGAAAGGACATCATACCGGTAGGCACTGCCAATTAACACCAGCACGCAAATAATCAGGACGTACACTACGCGCATCCTTAATAGTTGCCATGCTCCTCCCGCGATTGCCATGATCTCATTGATCGTTCTCATCTTACCCTCCTGTTAGGTTGTTCGTTAAATGCGGCATGCACTTAACTTGTTTTTGTGGCATTTTCAATTTTTCTGAAGAAAAAGTCTTCGAGGCTTTCTCTAGAACTGGTTATAGTAACAGCATCCCGGTGTTTTTCCTTAACAGCCTGGAGTGCTTTTTCAGTTTCTTCCGTTTTATTAAAAGATAATTCCCAGCCGCCATCTTGACATTTGACTGTCTCCGATGCTGCGGAAAGCATTTCTTTGGCGATATCATCGTGTCCGGGGCTGATGTGCAGCTTGGAACCTGTGGCAGAAAGCAGTTCATCCAGTCTGCCAGTACACAGCAGTCTGCTTTCACATAGAATACCGATGCGGTCACAAATCTTTTCCGCGTCGGAGAGGATATGACTGCAAAAGAAAACACTGGTACCGCGGGCCTTCTGGTCAAGAATGATATCTTTTAACTCCTGACGTCCGTGCGGGTCAAGACCAACCAGCGGTTCATCAAGGATAATCAATTTCGGATTATTCAAAATTGCCTGGGCGATACCGATGCGCTGCGTCATCCCGCGGGAAAATCCGCCCAGCTTGGACTTGGCATGTTTGGTCATCTTGACAATTTCCAGCACTTCTTCAATACGTTTTTTACGGATATTCGAGGATATGCCGAACAGTTTAGCGCAAACATTGAGAAACTCGGCTGCTGAAAGGTATGGACTAAACGCCGGGGCATCAGGCAGAAAACCGATTAGACGTTTGACTTCAACATTATCAGGCGGATATCCGAGGATTAGTGCTTTGCCGGACGACGGCTTAATCAGATTCATCAATATTTTGATTGTAGTGGTTTTGCCGGCGCCATTGGGTCCCATAAAGCCGAAGATAGAGCCTTCTGGTATGGTAAGATTAAGGTCGAACAGCGAAGGGGTTTTCTTTTTCCAGAATAAACTACCGTAGTATTTGGTCAACGACTCAATCTCTATTATATTTTCCATGCTTTTGACAAGCTGCTCCTAATTAAATTACATAATCACTGAAAGATATCATCTTTGCGAAATATGTCAAGCAAATAATTGTAAAATGTAGCACTAATCTCATTTTTTTG
>CAZITV010000176.1:0-4626 GCA_964542255.1 uncultured Victivallaceae bacterium | reverse complement strand
TTCAATTATTTTACCAAAACTGGTTGAAAAGCTCTGCGGTCATGGTTGTTTCTGCCTATTTTAGAGTCAGCATAAATATGCATTGGAAAAAGCTGAACAGATGCCGAATTTTTTTCACTCTGGCCGCGGTAGTTTCTAACAATCTGGACTAGTATGGAATCGCCTTGTTTAAGTCTATCAATCTCGATATTGCTCAGCGCAATTTTTGCCTCTAGTTCAAAACCGCCATTAAACTCTTCAACAGAAAGCCGCGGCAGCTCAAATGACTTTGGCAAAGTCATTTGCGTATATTGATTTGTTTTATTGCCAATTTTATATGCAAGCGATGAAGTTTTTCCACCTGCAGTTAAGACATACTGGCAGTAGCAATCACTTTTATTATTTTTCATTATAAAGAATTCGATGCTGTCAATGTCCCATAAACCTTTTTTCTTCAATTTCTTGGGATCACCGATAAGTGCGTCGCCAGGATTTTTATCGTAAAGACGACAGAAAATGAAGAGTTTTTTTCCGTCAGTGAATATTTTTATTTCGGTTTTTTCATCACTCCACGGCGTTCCGTTAACATTTCGTAACGGCGGGAAAAGTATTCCTCCCGGACTATTCCAACCGGGACTGCTATTGCCAACGAAAGAAATTATCGGAGTTTCAGTTTTAGGCAGGTCAACCGTAACGGGTTTAGCTGGAGCAGTGGAAGTTTTGGCGGCGGCGGGATTGATGCGTTCCACTACTTTATTTGCGGTAGGCGGTTTAGACTCCAGAACTGTTATTTTTAATGGTGTCTGAGCTTGCTCAGCCGACTGCGCGGGAAGTTGTCCCGGAATTTGCGGTTGAGGTTTGGACGGTTCAGGCTTAGCGGCTGAAACTGATATTTCATGGGTCATTGCCAGCAGTGATGCTGCATAATCCGCAATCTTACCACGAAAACAGCTAAAAATCAATACAAATGCCAGAAACAGAATTAAGCAGCGCAAACCAGCACTATTTTTTTTGACAAACTTGTTCATAACAACTAATTTAAAATTTAAGAACTGAAATTAAAACGCTTTAACTACATTATTATTAAAATAACTCAATTTATTAAACATCATTGACAGAGTAACGATAAATAACCCGCAATATTGTTTTTGGCAATTAAAAGTTAAAAAAATATATCAAAAAAGCTTAACGCCGCTCTTGGCTGACTATGTCTTAACTGAAACCCAAATTATAAACCACCTGCATAATATAAGCTTATTGAGTTAATTTCAAAACTCTTTTGAGATTTTTGCGTCTTTTTTGAGTTTTGGGCGACTTAAGCTCATTTTGCGTAACGCGACCGCGCTTGATTTCGCTTAAAATCAGAATAACTTTCAAAAAATCCTGCAAAACTTCAATTCAAAATAGTTTTTCAATTGCCTCTGTTGATAACAATAGCATACCACGGCAAATAATTCCAATTTTCACGAAGTAAAATAGTTGATTTTAGCAAATAACACTGGCACACCCCCTGCCCCAGCAGCAAAAAAGACGCAATATTCAATTACATTTTTTGATTTTCATGGCTTGAAATTATCATTTTTACTGCTATTTTAAACGGATGTATATTTATTATTTTTAGTTTTTAAACGATAATTTAAAAGAAAGGAAAATGCGTCAAAGCGGTTAAGGTTACTATGAATATTTTAATGTAAAAAATACGATAAAGTGTTTGGCGTAACAATTAATGGCAAAGATAGTTTTCCAAAACCCAAAGGAGTTCCAAACAAAATGAGTATGCGAACAATACTCAAGAGGGCGGCGGTATTCGTCGCGGCACTGTGTACCACCTCAACAGCGTTTGCCAGCGAGGCGGATATCAACATTCCTGATCTAAGCAAAATCAGCTTTGACATTCAAGGCGTCACCGTTTCCGGTTTGGCGCTGATGTATTCCGGGCTGGTAGTTTGCGTGATTGGAGTAATTTTTGGCTGGATTCAGTACAATCAGACAAAAAATCTGCCGGTGCATAAATCAATGTCATCGGTCTCTGATACAATTTGGGAAACCTGCAAAATGTATCTGTGGCAGCAGGGTAAATTCCTCGCCATTCTGTGGTTTATGATCGGTGCGTGTATGGTTTACTACTTTAGTTTTCTGGATCACCGCCCCAACAGTAGTGTTGCCTTGATTCTCGCCTGCTCAGTGCTGGGGATCCTCGGCTCCTACGGCGTCGCGTGGTTCGGTATCCGTATCAACACCCGTGCAAATTCACGTTCCGCGTTTGCCGCACTGCGCGGTAAACCGTGGGATGCGCTGGCAATTCCGCTTAAATCCGGCATGAGCGTTGGCTTGCTGCTGGTTAGCGTTGAATTGTTCTTCATGATAATCATCCTGACGATGCTGCCGGTATCACTGGTTGGACCGTGTTTCATCGGTTTCGCGATTGGTGAATCACTCGGTGCCAGCGTTCTGCGTATCTGCGGTGGTATTTTCACCAAGATTGCCGACATTGGCTCAGACTTGATGAAGATTGTATTCAAGCTTCCTGAAGACGATCCGAAGAACCCTGGTGTTATCGCTGACTGTACCGGAGATAATGCCGGCGACAGCGTTGGACCGACTGCGGACGGCTTTGAAACCTATGGCGTAACCGGCGTTGCGCTGGTGGCCTTCCTGGCGTTGGCACTGATGGGCAGCAATCCGGACCTTTGCGGCAAGCTGATTATCTGGATTTTCGTCATGCGTATTCTGATGATTTTAACATCCATGCTTTCTTACTTCCTGAATGATGTGATGTGTAAAGGTAAATACGCGGACAAAGATGAATTTGACGCGGAAGCTCCGCTGACCAAACTGGTCTGGGTAACTTCGATTATTTCGATTGCGGTCACTTATGGCGCAAGCTGGTTGATGCTGCCGGAAGAACAATTCAACACCCTGTGGTGGATTCTTGCCACCATCATCAGCTGCGGTACACTCGCCGGAGCGCTTATTCCCGAGTTCACCAAAGCGTTTACCAGCACCCATTCACGCCATGTTAAAGAAGTAGTTACTTCTTCAAAGCAAGGCGGTGCTTCGTTAAATATTCTCTCTGGTTTCGTTGCCGGTAACTTCTCTGCGTTTTGGGAAGGTTTGCTGATTATCGTATTGATGCTGGCCAGCTATGTGCTTGCCTGCGACCAGGATTTACTGACTATATTCCCGCCGGCAATGCAGTTCGCAGCGCCAATTTTCGCATTTGGTTTAGTGGCATTCGGTTTCCTGGGCATGGGGCCGGTAACAATTGCGGTGGACAGTTTTGGTCCTGTATCCGACAATGCGCAGTCTGTCTATGAATTAAGCCAGATTGAGTCAATTCCCAATATCAAAGAAGAAATCAAGAAAGATTTTGGTTTTGAACCTGATTTTGAATGTGCCAAGCACAATTTGGAAAAAAATGACGGCGCCGGCAATACCTTCAAGGCAACCGCCAAACCGGTATTGATTGGTACCGCCGTAGTCGGCGCGCTGACCATGATTTTCGGTATTATCCTGCTGCTCGACAAAACTGTTGCAGCCGGCAAAGTAATTGAAAAGCTTAGTGTAGTACAACCCGAAATTATCCTCGGCTTCCTCATGGGCGGAGCGGTAATTTACTGGTTCACCGGCGCATCAACCCAGGCGGTTGTAACTGGTGCCTACCGCGCGGTTGTCTATATCAAGGAAAATATTAAACTTGACTCTGCTACCGCTTCAATTGAAGACAGCAAAGAAGTTGTAAAAATTTGTACCATCTACGCCCAAAAGGGTATGTGGAACATCTTCCTGGCAATCTTCTGTTTCGCCTTAGCATTGCCGTTCTTTAACCCGTACCTGTTTATCGGTTACTTGATCGGTATCGCGTTCTTTGGCCTCTACCAGGCAATCTTTATGGCTAACGCCGGCGGCGCCTGGGACAATGCCAAGAAGATTGTTGAAGTTGATTTGCGTCAAAAGGGTACTGAACTGCATGCCGCCAGCGTTATTGGCGACACTGTAGGCGACCCGTTCAAAGATACTTCCTCTGTGGCAATGAACCCGGTTATCAAGTTCACCACGCTCTTCGGTTTACTCGCGGTTGAAATCGCGGTAACTATGAAAGGCGATTTGATGAAAACCATCATTGCGATGGTATTCTTTGTAATCGCATTGTTCTTCGTCTATCGCTCATTCTACGGAATGCGCATTCCCGAAGACAAATAAGCAGCACACGTCAGTCAAACTGACTTACAAGGCTCAGGATTACCTCCTGAGCCTTTTTTCTTTTAAGCAACCTCCATCTCCCTCACCTTGAACGCTATTGTATTGATGTAACGAAAAGAGTCGTGACGGTGCCAGTAAATATTCATTCACAGAATAACCGGCAATGATATGGGGTTCATGTCGTAGAGGCGGCAAAATCTATAATGACGCTACGGAGAGCGGCGTTCCAGGTGCTCCGTCCGTCACGGACAGTATATCGCACCCAGTCGCACGGGGCGGAGAGCGGCGTTCCAGGGCTGAAATATATAAATGATTATATTTGCATTTATCGTTAACTCAATGCATATTTTAAGAAAGGCTAAAGATTTGTGGTCAGCCCCGGGTGGGGCTTTTTGCGTTTTAAGCGGCTCGTTATTTTTCGCTTCAAAGCGGTCTTTTAACGAG
>CAZITV010000175.1:0-4703 GCA_964542255.1 uncultured Victivallaceae bacterium | reverse complement strand
AAAAAAAACAATAGTCAAACGTAGTTTTTATCGTAGTTTTTAGCGCAATTTTCTTGCTAAATACGCTTTTTAGCGTTACATTTACACTTTATTTCATTAATTTTAAGGAGCACTCAAGATGTGTGGAATAGTTGGATATGCCGGTAAAGGCAAACGCAGTTTGGTAAGAACACTCATTGACGGCTTAAAGCGTCTGGAATACCGCGGATATGATTCGGCAGGTATCGCTCTGCTGGAGCAGCCCTGCATCAAAATCATCAAAGCCACCGGCAAAGTAAGCAAAGCTCTCGAAGCTAAAATCATTGCGGAGATGGGCGTGGATTTGACTACCGCTGCCGCAGTGGGTATTGCTCATACCCGCTGGGCTACCCATGGCGCCCCGACTGAACCCAATGCGCACCCGCATTGTGATGACTCCGGTAACTTCGCCATCGTCCACAACGGTATTATCGAAAATTACGCCTCGCTGCGTTCGCACCTCCAGGATAAAGGTCATAAGTTTGTCTCTGAAACTGATAGTGAAGTGCTGGCTCATTTAATTGCTGAATGCTACGAAGGCGATCTACTCACCGCCGTCGCCGCGGCTTTAAAACGGGTCAAAGGCACCTATGGTTTGGCGGCTATCACTGAATTTGAACCGGAGACGATTATTGTTTCGCGGTTAGGCAGTCCGCTGGTTATCGGTATCGGCGAAAATGAGACATTTATCGCGAGCGATATTGCGGCAATTGCGGCGTACACCCGCAGCGTCATCTACCTCGATGACCGCGATGTGGCAAAAATCACCGCCTCTGAAGTCCAAATCAGAAACCTCGATAATATTCCCGTCGAACGTGAAATCGCCAATATTGACTGGTCACCAGAAGCCGCAGAAAAGAGCGGGTATGACCATTTTATGCTCAAAGAAATCTGTGAACAGCCCGACGCCGTGGCCAATGCCATTCGCGGCCGCCTTGACCGCGACAATGTTACCGCCGTATTTTCCGGATTGAATATGACTGCAAAAGAACTGGCACAAATCAGCCGCATCGTCATCGCCGCCTGCGGCACGAGTATGCACGCCGGCATGGTTGGCCGCTATTTCTTTGAACAACTTGCCGGTATCCCGGTTGAAGTTGAACAAGCTGCCGAATTTCGCTACCGCAACCCAATTATCGAAGCCAATTCGCTGGTTATTCCAATCAGCCAGTCGGGCGAAACTGCCGATACACTGGCGGCAGTGCGCGAGGCCGCGACCAAGGGCGCAACGATTGTTTCCATCTGCAACGTGGTCGGTTCCACCATCGCCCGTGAAGCCGGACGCGGCATCTATCTGCATGCCGGCCCGGAAATTGGCGTCGCCTCCACCAAAGCATTTACCTGCCAGGTCTCAGTACTGCTGATGCTGGCGCTGCTGCTCGGCCGCAACCGCCGGCTCTCCCGTGATGAAGGTCTGAAAATTATTGACGATGTCAGCCAAATTCCGGAACTCATCCGGCAGGTTTTGGCGAGGAAAGAGGAAATCGAAATAATCGCTAAAAAATATGCCCGCGCTGAAGACTTCTTTTTCATCGGCCGCGGCTGCCTCTATCCGGTTGCACTGGAAGGCGCATTGAAACTTAAAGAAATCAGCTATATCCACGCCGAAGGCTACCACGCGGCAGAACTTAAACACGGCCCCATCGCGCTGCTCGAAGCCAAAGTCCCGGTTCTGGCGCTCGCTAATGATATTCCCGGCAAAGACAAAATACTCGGCAATATCCAGGAGTGCCATGCCCGCCATTCGCCGGTAATCATCACCGCTACCGAAGGCGATGATGAAGTGCGTGATGTCGCAGAAGACATCATTTGGCTGCCGCGCTGCTCGCAATTCACCGCACCGCTGCCCACCGTTGTCGCGCTCCAGCTGCTGTCGTATTATATTGCCCGTGAACGCGGCTGCGAGATTGACCAGCCGCGCAATTTGGCGAAAAGCGTGACGGTTGAATAACCATCCATAAAGAGAAAATCATGTTGTGGCTCTATAATTTACTCTTCCCGCTGGTCTTCTTGTTCTTTATCCCGGGAATCATCATCAAATTGATTCGGCGCCCAGGACAAAAGCAGACCTTTGCCGAACGCTTCGCCATCTTCTCCGGCGAAAAGAAAAAGCAGTTGCGCGCCAGCCGCGGCGCGGTGTGGATTCACGCCGTCAGTGTCGGCGAAACAATGGTGGCGCTGTCGCTGCTGAAACAATGGCAGGAAATGCACCCGCAGCGGAAATTCGTCCTCTCCACTACCACCACCACCGGACAGGCACTGGCAATGGAAAAAGCGCCGGCAAATGTCGTGGTGTTTTTTGCCCCGCTCGACCTCTTTTTTATGGTGCGCCGGGTTTTCTCGCTGCTGCAGCCGTCAATGCTGGTAATTCTCGAAACCGAAATTTGGCCGGAGATGATTAGTGAAGCCAGGCGGCGCGGCACCAAACTTGTCCTGGTCAATGCCAGAATGTCGGACAAATCGTCCCGCGGTTATTATCGTTTTCGCCTCTTTTTCCGTCCGCTGCTGGAGCTGTTTGATTTGATTTGTGTTCAAACTGAACTTGACCGCGGCCGTTATGCCAAAGTCGCACCGCATGCGCAACTGACGGTTTGCGGCAATATGAAATTTGATCAGCCGATTCCAGACAAACTCCCGGATCTCAACCTCGGCCAATACTTTGGCGAACAACCGTATTTGGTATTACTGGCCGCCAGTACTCATCCAGGCGAAGAAGAGCTTATCGCCAGGGTTTGGCTCAAACTCCGCAGCCAGACACCGAAGGTTAAGCTGGTGATTATCCCGCGCCACGCCGAACGCGGTCAGGAAATTTCCGGAATCCTCAATAAACTCGGCATCAATTTCGCCCGCCGCACTCAAACATCAAATCCGTCACCAGTTGATTGCCTGCTCGCTGACACCACCGGCGAAATGCTCGCCTTTATCAAACACGCCGATGCCGTTATCATGGGCAAAAGTCTCGCCGGTCACGATGAAGGTCATAACCTTATCGAACCAGCTCTGCTCGCTAAACCCATTATCACCGGAACAGTACTCAAAAACTTTCGGTTCGTCATGGATACTCTCACTCAAAACCAGGCTTTAATCGCCGTAGCTGACGCTGAACAACTAGAAACCGCACTCAATAATTTATTTACTAACCCTGAACAACGGCAGACACTCGGCGCCAAGGCGTTCGCCGCTATCACTCAACACCGCGGCGCGGTTAGTCAAACCATTAACTCTTTGGAGAAATTACTGTGAACAACATCACTCAATCAGCACTGGCAAAAGCCGGTAAAATTACCCCGGCAATGCTCGCGGTTGCACAAAACGAACGCCGCACCCCAGAATCCATCCGCGCCGAAGTCGCCGCCGGCACCATCGTCATCCCTGCCAATATCAACCACACCAGCCTCAACCCTATCGGTATCGGCAAATCGCTCTATACTAAAATTAATGCCAATATCGGCAATTCCACCCTCTCCAGCTGCCCAAAACAGGAACTTGAAAAACTCCGCGCCGCTTTAAAATACGGCGCCGATACCGTCATGGACCTCAGCACCGGCGCCAATATCGTCAATATCCGCCAAACTATCATCGCCAACAGCACCGTACCTATCGGCACCGTCCCTGTTTATGAAGCCCTCGCCAGATGCGGCACCGCCAACAATCTCTCCGTCGAGCTCATCATCGACGTAATACGCGAACAAGCCGAACAGGGCGTTGATTATATGACCATTCACGCCGGTCTGCTCCGCGAACATATTCCAATGGCAAAAAAACGCATGCTCCGTATCGTCAGCCGCGGCGGCGCTATCCTCGCTAAATGGATGCAGGAACATCAACAGGAAAATCCATTCTATACCGCCTTTGACCAAATTTTAGAAATCTGCGCCAAATATGACGTCACCCTTTCGCTCGGCGACGGACTCCGCCCGGGATGTCTCGCCGACGCTTCCGATGAAGCACAGTTCGCCGAACTCGCTGTCCTCGGTCAGCTCGTCACCCGCTGCCGCAACGCCGGCGTTCAAGCGATGGTTGAAGGTCCGGGGCACGTCCCCCTCGACCAAATCGAAATGAATATGAAAAAAGAAGATGAAATCTGCGCCGGCGCACCATTCTATATCCTCGGCCCTGTTGTCGTTGACTGCGCTCCAGGCTATGACCACATCTCCAGTGCCATCGGCGCCGCCCTAGGCGCATTTCACGGCGCCGCAATGCTCTGCTATGTTACCCCTAAAGAACATCTCGGCCTGCCTAACAGTGAAGATGTCCGCAACGGTGTTATCGCCTACAAAATCGCCGCTCACGCCGCCGATGTCGCCAAAAAACTACCCGGCGCACGCGAACGCGATGACGCCATCAGCCGCGCCCGTGCCGCTTTTGACTGGGAAAAACAATTCGAACTCGCTCTCGACCCCGAACGCGCCAGAGAATTCCGCAATCAGTCCATCTCCGAAATGAATCAGGGCAAAGATGTCGAACACAAAGAAGACCATTTTTGCACTATGTGCGGCCCCGAATTTTGTTCCATGCGCGTCAGCAGCGAACTGTAATTGGTGAGCTGAGGGACAGCCAAGATAAAAGACAAAAGTAAAAAGATAAAAATTAAAACCAAAGTGCAGGGAATATGAACTGGCGGAGGACGGTGCTCTGTCGCCGCCGGGCTGTTTAAACCAAGCAGCCATTTTCACCACAGAGGG
>CAZITV010000174.1:0-4717 GCA_964542255.1 uncultured Victivallaceae bacterium | reverse complement strand
TTAAAACTATCAGCATAAAACATCCCAGCTGTACCAATTTGCTTGACATTATTCAAACAATTAATAGCTTTGGCTTTATCCCTAGCTTTTCCCAGCGCCGGCAGCAACATCGCCGCGAGAATGGCGATGATGGCGATAACCACGAGCAGTTCAATCAGGGTGAAACCTTTTCTTGACATTTGGTCTTTCATTTCATTTTTTCCTTATTGGTTATTTTGGGTGATAAATTAAGCATTTTCAGCCTTAAGCGCCGATTTTATGGTGTTTCCTGATAAAAATCCGTACCCGCACGATACTACTGGGGCACCGGATGAATATTCTCCATTGAACCATTCATGGTGAGTAACGATTAAATTAACGGCCTCTGTGGCCAGCTTTTCGTAGGGGAATTTGATTCCGCTAAGTTTTTCGACAATCTTAAAACTACTGGTCAAACCACTGAATCCAACTACAGATATATCTCGTGGAATATTAAATCCGTGAGATTTTAGTGCCATCATTAAAAATATTGCATAGATGTCTGAATAACAGACAAAAATATCGGGCATTTGTGTCTTGGTGGATACCATTTTATCTACCCATTCTGCGATTTTCCCCATATCATAATCAAAATAGATAATTTCTTGCAAAGTCGCACCCAGTATTCCACGCAACTCAAGTTCTGAATATCCGCGGATTAGTCGCTTCTCTCCCTGTGATTTGCGTCCAACAATAACCATTCTGTCAAAATCTAAAGACGTAACGTATTTTATTGTATCAGCAAAAGCTCTGCGTTCATCAATAAATACAGACGCAAAACCTGTCCTCATAGAATCACCGCCTGATGCATGTGGCAACACTACTGGTAGTCCTAATTGTTGAAGCTTGCCAACTATCGCCTCCTGTCCAGTAAAAAATGAGGACAACAGTATTATCCCGTCAATTTGCTTCTCTGAAAAAAGCTTCTTTATAACTCGTTGCGGCAAATGATCTATATAAAACCGTTCTACCTGCTCAACTTTGATTTTGCGAGTGTCCATCTCTTTTAACAATAAGGACAATAAGTATGGATTCGGACTGCCAGGCTGAGTCATATAGTCAGTTATAATCGCAATTTTATTGATATTACTACGGCTATTGTTGGCAACAAATGTTCCTTTACTGCGCATCCGCACAATCAGTTTCTCCCTCTCTAAACGTTCCAATGCTGAGCGCAATGTAACCTTGCCTACATTAAATTCTTTGGCAAACGCCGGCTCAGGGGGAAACTTCATCCCAACAGCATATTGTCCGCTTTCAATGCGCTGCTTGATCGTCTCAAATACTACATCATTTTTAAAACGAAGTAAATCTTTCATAAACTATATAATCCCATATAAGTATTACTTGATACTATATTATACTATATATCATCAATAAAGTCAATAGCCATCGGAATTTTTTTTGAAAAATTAATTTTAGAATTAAACATCCGCGAAAAAATATCCGGTTAGAGTGTTGAATATCGGAGTTTTACCGTTTGCAGAAAAAAAATAATGGACTATATTAAGGGCTGTATTTGATTATTATCGGGGTATAGCGCAGCCTGGCTAGCGCGTCTGCCTTGGGAGCAGAAGGTCGAGAGTTCAAATCTCTCTGCCCCGACCAATTTTTCTTCCATAGAATATCTGTTTCGAGTCTTTATTGTGCATTAACAGTATTCTTTTCGCATTTAGCCTCAAGTATTATCTATCAAAACAAACTCTTTAACGCCCCTTAGAACATTTTAAAAGGCCCATAATAAATAATCTATACCGTATTGCTCATGAAGATTTTTCTTGATTATCCGGATTTTTTGTTACGAAATATCAACCGTGCAATTATCCAGCCAAGAAGGAGACACGTTAAAATATGAGTTATAGCAAAAATTAAAAGCAACATGTCTTTGGATTCAATGAAAAGATTAGCTAAGGCAGTAACTTTGATACCCACAAAATAGATATAATGAAATACAGGAAACCAGCCTTCAGGAACAACCGGTTTAATGCCGAAAGTTCTCAACAACGCAAGAGGAAACAATATTCCTGCGGCAAAAACCCCAACTATTACAAATTCTCTTTTCCTCTCTATATCCATTTGTTCCCTCCGTTCCCCAAACTGTAACCCCTTATAACCATTTTTCAATCAGGAGGCTAAACAGTTAAATAAAACTGAAGTTAATTAAAACAGTGACCACCCGTTTTAACCTGCCCCATGACAAGCAATAGACATCAAACTTCAATCCAATCTGACGGACTTTTGCAAATGAATGGATGAGGAACATTCATGAACAACAATCGATATAAATGGTTGATAAATGTTATCAATACACATATAAAATTTATGTTTATTGATAATAATAGTCAAGTATAAACCACTTTACTTGACAAATAACTGCGTTAAACATATATTTATTATGTATTACGATAATATTTGTCTAACGGGTTTAAGGCTATGTCAGATCTATTTTTTCTAAAGCATCCAGTATTTACAATTGAAGAGTTTAAGATTTTTCATGCAAAAAGAAAGGTCAAAGGACTCCGTGCCGCCGAGTCGCTGCTGGCCTATTACCATAAAACCGGAAAGCTCCAGCACTTAAGGCGCGGACTCTTCGCGGTGGTGCCGCCTGGAGAACATGCTGCGGAGTTTACTCCTGACCCGTTTCTTGTCGCTGCGCGTATAAGCGTTGACGCCGTGCTTGTCCATCATACTGCTTTGGAATTCTGCGGGCGCGCTTATTCTGTTTTCAACCATTTCACTTACCAGACCAGCGCTGCAGTCCGACCTCTTACCTTCCGAAACTGGCGGTTCCGGGCAGTGCCTGTTCCTATTTCTCTATCACACGGGAACCATGCTAATTTCGGCGTTATAGCCGCAGAGCGCAATGGAATGGGAGTAAAAGTCGCATCACTGGAACGGACCCTGGTTGATGTTATGGATTGTCCACGGCATTCCGGTAGCTGGGAAGAGATATGGCGCTCTCTAGAGTCGGTGGAGTTTTTTGATTTGAATCAGGTATTGGAGTATGTCAAACTGCTGTCCAATGCCACCACCGCCGCAAAGGTAGGATTTTTTCTGGAACAAAATAAAGACCGGCTTATGGTGGATGATAAATATCTCGAGGCTTTACAAGAGTTGCGTCCCCGTCAACCTCATTATCTTAACCGGAAACAGCACAACGGACGGTTGTTGAATGCCTGGAACTTGATAATTCCGGAAGAAATAATTAACAGGCAGTGGCAGGAAATATTATGAGAATATCACGGGAAAAGCTGTCATCCATGGTAAACTTGACCGGATTCCGTGCGGATATGACCGAGAAGGTGATCCGTCTCATAAACCTGCTGAATACAATCAACACCCATCCTGTGCTTCAAGATAAACTGGCGCTCAAAGGCGGGACTGCGTTGAACTTGTTTGTCTTTAATATTCCTCGGCTATCTGTGGATATTGATCTTAATTACATGGGTGAGGTCAGCCTAAGTGATATGCAGAAGGAAAGGCCCAGAGTCGAACAAGCCATCCAAGCGGTCTTTTCACGGGAGGATTATAACTTAAAGCGTATGCCGGAGGAACATGCCGGAGGAAAATGGCGGCTGGGTTATCAGGATGCATCGGGACAGCCGGGCAATCTTGAAGTCGATTTGAATTTCATGTTCCGTGTTCCGCTCTGGGACATTTGCCTTGGAGACTCTCATGTGTTTGGAGAATATCAGGCCAGAAAGATTCCGATGCTGGATATTCATGAATTGTCTGCCGGGAAAGTGGCGGCATTGTTTTCAAGACATCAAGCCCGGGACATCTTCGACGTAAATCAGCTGCTTTCGCGTCCAGAACTTGACTGGGAGCGGTTGCGCACGGCATTTGTGGTTTATGGTGCGATGAACCGGAAGGACTGGAGGACGATAACGCTTGACGACGTTTCATTTGATGCCAAAGAGCTTGAACAGATGCTGCTACCGGTTCTTAATGAAAATATCGTTAATCAAATCTCTGAGGCTTCATCATCTTTCGGGAAAAAGCTTATTGACGAAAGTCGCGAAAGGCTTGGCGCATTATGCCGGTTTACAGAATCAGAACTGGAGTTTTTAAATGCCATCCTTGACCGGGGAGAAATTAAGCCTGAACTGATTACCAGTGATTACGAACTTCAAACCCGGATAGCCAGCCAGCCGATGCTTCAATGGAAGGCAATGAATGTCCGTAAGCATTTTAATCTTACCGGCTGAGCGGACTTACTGAAAAGCAGTCTAAAATATGCAAAAAATATGCAAAATCGTGCAGTAAGAGCTATCTTTTGCGGCCAGTAGCAATAACTTTGTTTTTAGGCTAATTATGGTTTTCCATCACCGTTTTGCGCAGGGGTTATTGCCTTTGCAGAAAGTCGAGAGTTCAAATCTCTCTGCCCCGACCATTTTTTCATCAATATCCGCATTCTCTCTGGTCCGCTACTTACCATTCTCAACCTGAGTGAAGGCATTGAATCCAACTGAATATTTATTGTCCTCACAAATCCTGACAGATGTTGCTCAACCCATGACTTGATGAATAATCACCGGCGCAAGGCGCTTTCATTATTTTGCAATTGTAACGTGGGATACGGTTGACGGGTTAAGTTATGGGCTAATGAATTTTCATGGTGAAGCCGGTAATTTATACCAATTCGCAATCATTGATAGACAAACGATTGACCTTTGGCACCGATTTTTGCCATAAATCC
>CAZITV010000173.1:0-4759 GCA_964542255.1 uncultured Victivallaceae bacterium | reverse complement strand
CTAAAAACTCACATTGATAATCATCGTATGGAATATGCGGTGATGTTGCTGAAGCGCAGTCAAATCTCAATTGCGAATGTGGCAAGTCTCTGCGGCTACACGACCGACCGCTACTTTTGCCATGCCTTTGCCAAAAAATACAATGTCCCGCCAGGGGCATTCCGCAGTGCTGACCTTGCTGGTCAATAGTGTTGCCGCGCGCAGGGAGCACGCCATTTTTCTATCTGTTTTTCAGGTTGCGGTATTGCTGTTCTCTAACCATATTGACCGCTTCGAGCATAGCCAGGTAATTCTGCGCCGGGACGTAATCTGGAATGGAATTACCGGTGCCGATGGCAAAACCATTTGCCGTACGATAATACCGTTCAGCTTTTTCAGTGGCGATGTCACGGATTTTTTCCGGGGAACTGCTGACGATGAAATCCATATCAATCCCGCCAAACAGACCGATTTTCGCACCATAGAGTTCAATCCATTTATCGAATGGCGCGATAGCGTCTTCATTGGAATGTTTGGCATTAATGCCGATGGCAAGCAGATCGTCCATCACTTCAAAAATACAGCCGCAGCTATGCAGCAAGAACGGTTTATTATAAGAATGCACCAAATCAATAATATTGCGGTATTGCGGAATGATGTGGTCGCGTATCGTTGCCGGCATCGTCAAGAGTGAACTTCTGAACCCCAAATCATCGCCAAAACGGCAGACACAATAAATTTCACCGAATTCCTGCAGGAACCGGCTCCAGATTGTCTGCATCAAATCACCAATGCGTTTATAGAGGTCGGCATAGGCATCTTCATCGTCCATCTGCAAAAACGGCAGAAACTCCAGCCCGACCAGGTCTTCAGCAATCTCAAATACTCCGTTGCCCACGCCGCCGATAGCCTTCATCCCTTTTGGCATATTTTTCCCCAGTGCTTCAAAATTCGCGGCGGCCATATCATACCATAAATCAGGAATTTTCTTCCAGGGGTAAGCATTCAACTCAGCACGGTTTTGAATTGGTCCGTTGCCGCCCATCAAGGCGCCTTTGACCGGAGATGCCGCGGTGATGCATTGTTCAAAAGTTACCACATCATAACCAGTCTGGCGGAAAAAATTGGTATATATTTTAAATGCTTCGTTTAATTTGCCGGCTTTGTACGGGGCAATCATATCGTTCCCGGTCAGCTCGCCAATTACCTCATAACAGACGTTGTGTTCGTACAGCGGCAGCACGTCGGCTTTTTTGTTATTGGCGGCATCTACAATCCGCTGAAAATTTGGTTCTACGGCAGTTGTAAACATATTTTCACCTTATTTTTAAGTAGCAATATCAACAATTCCAAAAAAATGTGTGGTTGCGGTTCTCCCGGATGCCGTGGCGTTTGTCCGGTTCGGGCAGGCATAATATATACTTATTTTTTAATTTTTCCCAGCAGACAATAAAAAATTTACTGCCGCGCTGCATAATATTGCCAATTCGCAATTTAATTTCAGAGTTTCTGATTCGCTCCTCGGACTTTGAGCAATTGTGGAAAAAGGGGATGTAATTTTTTTCAGAAGTAGCGTGGTTTACAGTATTTTCAGCCCTTAGGGCTACCCTGTGAATAACCCCCAGATTCATCTGGGGGAATAAGCATCCCGCCCAATTACCAACCACAGCGTGGTTGCCGACGATACCGTAGGAAACTCCTACAGAGTTGTTGCTCCTATGGATCTGCTACCCCTAGATGAATCTGGGGGTTATGCAAAGGTAACGCCAATGGCGTAATAAAACCCAAAAACCTACATCCCCTTTTTCCACGGATCAGGAAGTCTGAATTTTAATTTTTAACCTAATTGGGTATATTTGGTTGACATTTTGCCAATAGTTTGAACAACCATAAAAATGTCAGGGGGGGAGGGGATCACAATGAATTGTACTGAAAATAGCTGCGCCGGTGACGACGGCAGAAACCGCCTGGTGGAAGACGCTTTACTCAAAATCGCCACCGGATACACTGTCGAAGAAGAACAAATTGAAGCTGTCATCGACCCGGAGACCGGCGCTATTCAAAATAATTTTAAACGCAAAACTATCCGCAGCGCAATCCCAGGAAATCTCCGCGCGCAAATCTTTTGGCTCACCAACTGCAGCGAGGGCAAATGGAAAGAGCATCCGGAAAAGTTTTTCCAGTCCGGTGATAACGAACCCGGCGAAAATATGAATTTCAGCGAAACCGAAATGAATCTGTAATACCAATGAGCGATCAGTCATGGACAATAACGATTAGGAATTTGGCGATGGATTTTTGTTATAAACCGCAGTGCGATATAAATATCGTGCGAAGGTTTATGGCAAAAATCGGTGCCAAAGATCAATCGGGTGCCTATCAATGAAAGCGAATTGGTATAAGCCGCCAATGGCGGCTTCAGAGTTTTGCAATTATACTCTGCTCGTCTATGCTTAAATTTTCAACCGCGCAGAGTATAACTCATTATTCAGTAATGATATGCTTGTAGCTTTTGCCCGGAGGAATCATCGGCAGCACGTGTTCCTCGTAACCGGTATGAATATCCAGCAGGAATGACCCTTCGGCTTTAAGCATCGCTTCCAGTGCCGGGATAATTTCTGATTCTTCATAGACTTCCAGTCCGGGAATATCATATCCTTTAGCGATAGTAACAAAATCCGGATATGGACGGTCAACGCGAACATTCGTCAATACCGTATTGCCGCGGCAGCTGCCATAGAAACGGTCTTCCCACTGTGCCACCATACCCAAATGCTGATTATTGAGAATAATCATTTTTATCGGGATGTTTTCCATGTGAATTGTGCCCATTTCCTGAAGGTTCATTTGAAAACTGCCGTCTCCGTCAATATTGATGACCAGTGCGTCCGGACAGGCAACTTTGGCACCCATCGCCGCCGGCAGCCCGAAACCCATGCTGCCCAGTCCGCCGGAAGTGAGAAAATGGCGCGGCGCATTCGGTATATAATATTGCGCCGAAAACATTTGATGCTGTCCTACGCCGGGAACGATAATTGCATTGCCGCCTGTCATTTCCCAGAGTTTTTCAACTACAAACTGCGGTTGAATCTTGCCGGGTTTTTTCTTGTAGGTCAGCGGAAATTTGGTTTTCCACTGCCGGATTTGCTGATGCCAGGCAGAATTTTCCTGGTATTCCGGGTTCTCATTCAACGCCTGCAGCACCGCTTTGATGTCGGCGACAACAGCGAGGTCGGCAGTTTTATTTTTATTAATCTCCGACTGGTCAATATCCACGTGGATAATGTAGGCGCCTTCAGCAAAAGTTTTAGGATTGCCGGTAACGCGGTCATCAAATCTGGCACCAAACGCCAGCAGTAAATCACATTCATTCGCGGCATTATTGGCATAAACGGTACCGTGCATACCCAGCCAGCGTAAATTCAGCGGATGACTTGCCGGCATTACCCCAAGCCCCATCAATGTCGTTGTTAGAGGAATATTGTAGGATTCAGCAAATTTCAGCAAATCGCCCGCCGCTTCCGCGGTGATAATCCCGCCGCCGGAATAGATGCAGGGACGTTTGCTCTTGCGGATTGCTGCCCGGATTAGTTCAATCGTTTCAGCGCTTGGTTTCGGCGCCGGGTTATAATATTCCAGACTCATCGGCGCATCAAAATCCGGTTCACAAAGCTGCTGCTGAACATTTTTCGGCACATCGACCATCACCGGGCCGGGGCGGCCTTCGGCGGCCAGATAAAATGCTTCTTTCATAATCCGCGGTAAATCCATCGCGTCCAGCACTAAATAACTGTGTTTCACGATAGGACGGGTAATCCCGATAATGTCGGTTTCCTGAAAGGCGTTCTTGCCAATCAGCGTTGTCGGTACCTGACCGGTAATAAAGACCACCGGCACTGAATCCATATACGCATCGGCAATACCAGTCACCAAATTTGTTGCACCGGGACCGCTGGTGGCCATACAGACACCAACCTTGCCCGATGCCCGCGCAAAACCATCCGCGGCAAACGCACCGCCTTGTTCGTGCCGGGGCAAAATTACCCGGATTTTATCGGAACGCTGGAGTGCCTGATGCAGTTCCAGAGATTGTCCGCCCGGATAGGCAAAAATTGTTTCAACGCCGTGGAGTTCCAGGCATTTTATGACAATATCACAACCTTTCATCTGTTTATTTTTGTCCATCTTTTTAGTGTTTCCTAAAATTTACTATCGTTAAGATACAATTTCTCTATTAGTTATGTTTGATATGGGAATATTAATGAATATAATATGCGAAAAACAATAAGAGGCAGCCCCGGCTTTAAAGCGCCGGGCAACGCACAGCAACCAGTAGTTCCAACACCAATCCGTACATCTTGCCAACCTGTATATCGTTTGTATTATAATGAATAGAGCCGCAGCTGAAACAGCTCCATGGACAACTCAATTCCAATAACATATATCTTATTTTAAAATATTTCAACTTTGACCAACCGCAAAAAACGCTTTTTTTTACCCGGAAAATTGAAAAAGTAAAATCCGCCGCGAATCTTACACCAAAGATTGCGAATTGGTATTATCTTCGGCGGAACTTCGTAGCCGCCAGGCTGTTGGAACTTTTTTTAACCACTAAAGTCACGAAATAACACGAAATAATACCAAGTGCGGTGGATTTCATTTTCCTGCGGAAAAATCATACACCGCTTGAGGTGTTCTATTGCAGTGCCCTCTCTCTGAGAGGGTGGCTGTTGGAACATTTGCTCTCACAGAGAAAAACAAAAACAGTTCACCATGAAGA
>CAZITV010000172.1:0-4773 GCA_964542255.1 uncultured Victivallaceae bacterium | reverse complement strand
CCGGCATATCCACATCAAGAATCAGTAAATCCGGCAATTCCTTTAAAAAAACCGCTACCGCCTCCTGGCCGTCTTTGCAGCAAATAACTTTGTGACCAAGAAAAGAAAGCATTGCTTCGTATGACTTTCTTACCACCAGACTATCATCAGCTATTAATATCCTCGCCATAATTTCACCCTACCCTTAATATGGATTGCCCATTTGATAATAGCCAAAAATTTCCTTGTCGGAAAGCGCCCGGTTATACATCACAAATTCATCCATTCTGCCCCGGAACCGATAGACAAAATTGGTGGCGTTGCCATTATGCGCCGCCCCCAGCAGCAGCGTCAAATTATTGACATAATTGCCGGGAAAAACGTTAGTGGCAGTGCCGCCGGTCATTAATTTACCGTTCATAAACAGCTTCATCCCGCCCTTTACACTGCTGACTAACGCGATACAATGCCAACGTGAAACCTGAACCGGCGGAGTAGTGCGCTGAATATTAACATTGCCTACCCGGGCACGGACTCCGGTAGTTGCCATATAAAGATTGTATTGGGAATTTGTCGTAGCGCTGATAGTCTTGCTGCATAGCGTCTGGTTGGCGCGTATCGCCGGATTTGCCCAAATAATGATGGTAAAATCCTGTTGCGATGGGTTAAAATTGGTCAGCTTGGTGCCCAGCACTTCAACATAATCATTAACGCCGTCAAACAGCAGCGCATTTTTTAATTTCAGCCAGCGTCCGCCGCCGCGCAGCCAGGTTGGACCGCTGCCGGCCGGGGAAAGTATGCCGGCATAGTGGGTGGAGTCAAAGCCCGCCGCGGTACAGCCGGCGGCATTATTAAATACTGCCGGATAAAATACCCCTTTAACTTTTGACTTGTAATCCATCGTCTCAAAATTATAATTGATAATGACGTCCGGATCACGGCTTACCATGCTGTTGTATCCAAGCCAGCGGGTATATTTCGCTCTGACTTTCGCCTTGCCCAGTGCAGGCATGAGCATACCAAACAGAATTCCAATGACCATCACGACCATCAGCATTTCTATCAGTGTAAAGCGGCGCTTTATAATTTTTCTTCGAACCGTCATTGACTTACCTCATTAAAAAAATATTAGTTGATTATCTTGATTCGAGCCAGCGTTCCGCGTCAATCGCCGCGCGGCAGCCCATTCCCGCCGCGGTAATCGCCTGACGATAAACATGGTCAGCACAGTCACCGGCGGCAAATACTCCGTCCATACTGGTGCTGCTGCTGTTATTATTAAGTTCAATGTAACCATTGGCGTTCATTGAAATCATCCCGCTGAACAGTGCCGTACTGGGCACATGCCCCAGCGCCGCAAAATAGCCGGAACAAGGAATGGTGGTTTCGGCGCCGCTCTTAACATCGCGCACTTTAACCCCTTCAACCTGTTTTTGGCCTAAAACTTCAATCACCTGTGCATTCAGGATAAATTTTATTTTAGGATGCTGCTTGGCGCGCTCCACCATAATTCGTGAGGCCCTGAATTCATCGCGGCGGTGTATCAACGTAACCGACGCGGCAAACTTGGTTAGGAAGAGCGCTTCCTCCATCGCCGTATCGCCGCCACCAACCACAACCACCGGAACATCCCGGAAAAACGCCCCGTCACAAGTGGCACAGGCTGAAACACCCAAATTTTTTAACCGTTGCTCAGATTCCAATTCCATCCAGCGCGGCGTGGCACCTGTGGCGATGATTAATGCTTCTGCTTCCAGCTCATCACCGGAACTTAGGGTTAACCGCTGCGGACCGCCGGCGGTCAGGGTGACTGCAGTAACACTTTCCTGAACAATCCGGGTACCAAAATGCTCCGCCTGTTCCTGCATCTTCATCATCAGATCAAAACCGTTAACCGCTTCCGGGAATCCGGGAAAATTTTCCACATCGCTGGTTTGGGTTAAAAGGCCGCCGGGAAGACTGCCGGCAAGCACCACTGGATTCAAATTTGCCCGTGACGCATAAATCGCCGCGGTAAGTCCGGCAGCGCCGCTGCCGATTATCACTAATTTCTCTTTACTCAATTTTGCACTCCGGTTATGACAGCTCATCTACCCATAAAACGGCTTGCCGTGTTCCGCACGACTCATCCGTAGCATTCAATAGCTAATATGAATATACAACAAATCAACCAAATTGCAATAAATTCTGTTTTCTTTTCAAGCGCGGCAGCGTGGTTTAATAAAATCTTCAAAATGGCGGACACTACATCGCCGTGCCGCCTGGATTTTTGGAGCGCGGCGCGCTGTTGCCGCCGATACCTGGGTATCGAAGGAACTTGAAGGGTACGAATCCAAAGTCAAAAGAATGCAATCCGCAGGAGCGGGACAAGGTTCTTTTGAGTTTATTTGGCAATAACTCCGCACTCCCGCACTTTAGACGCAATGCCGTTGGCGATTGCGCAGTATCGCCGCTAATTCCGGCACTTCCAGACATTTTTTGCAAATCATCTTGTGAATTGCCTGCCGTGAGACTTTGCGCTGCCGTGCCATCGCGCTGAATGTCAGTGACGGATTGGCAATTTTCTCTTCCAGCATCAATAATGTCTGCTCGTCCAGGGCAAGCATAAACACAATAACCTCCAGCAGTTCTTCGCGCGAATAAGTTACCGCCGCCGGTTTCTCATCCGCCACTGCCACAATCCCGGAATTATCCAAAATTTCCTCATTAAGCGGCAAAACCATCTTCTTCTCCGTCATTAACTCCAAATCACCGGCACTGCGGCACCATTCCCGGTTTTGACACACCACGCAACCCGTCAACTTGCCAAAATCACGACCATAACACTTCATTTGTCACTCCTCCACACAATATTAATAATCAATACACAACGCCAAAATTACTATCTTCTAGCTTCGATTGTTTAATTATAGTTTATATTTGTTTAACTTGCAAGCGAAAAAGTAAAAATATTTTTAATTTTTTATTGCTTTATTTAATATACTGAGTATTTTAAATTAGAGTTAGTTGAGCCGATTGAAATTAACGAGGAAACAATGATGACCGGGATTGGCAATAAATTACGTTATTACCGTCAGTTGCGGGGGTTGTCGCAGGCAGATTTTGCCGCCCGTCTAGCCAATATTGATAAAGTAAACATCTCGCTGTGGGAAAATGGCCGCAAAGCAGTACCGGTAAAATATTATCGGAGAATTTGTGAGCTGCTGGAATTACGCGATGAAGAGCTGTTTGCACCGCCGGGAACCGGCATAACCAACGTTGCGGCAATCTCGCCCGGCGATTTGAAACCAGTGCCGGTAATCTCTTTCGCGACCGCCCAGGACTGCAATACCCTGCTGCAGCCAATTTGCGAATACGCCGAGGAACACGCTGAAGACCGGGTTTATTTCAAATCTGCCCGTCCCGGCGATTTTGCGGTGATTATCCGCGGCAACTCGATGTCGCCGTGGTATCCTGACGGCACGATGGTGCTGGTGGCAAAAGGCGAAATTCCGCGCCACGGCAAACGCGTTGTGGCAAAATTGCTCAATGGCGATGTCGTCTTCAAAATATTTTTGGATTGCGGCAGCAAAATTATCCTGAAATCAATTAATGACCATGAAGGCATTGACTTGGAATTTGAGAAAACCGCGCAATTCGCCGCCTGGATCTGGCCGGTGCGTGAATCAATCCGCAACGAAGATGACCTCGACCTGGAAATGACCGCACACAATATCCCCCACCGCTGGCAGGAAAAACAATAAAAAATTAGCGTAGTCTTGAGAAATGGATTTTTTATTCAATTACGATTGAATAACGCACCGGAACTGGCTAAATTAAAACAACAGATTCGCAAAATTAGGGAATTCACCAGCAATGAAAGTACTGGATAAAAAATCTGCAGCAATCCTGGAAACTATCCGGAGGCTGGTATGATAAACGGGTTTATTCCGGTGCATGGAAACTATAAAGAACTGTTATCCTACCAGAAATCAGTGATTATTTATGATGTTACTTTCTCTTTCTGCAAAAATTTTCTAAAAAAAGGCGACCGCACTATTGACCAGATGGTGCAGGCGGCACGGTCAGGCAAACAGAACATAATTGAAGGCGTGATGGCCTCAGGCACTTCAAAGGAAACGGAAATAAAACTCGTCAATGTCGCCAGGGCAAGCCTCGAGGAACTATTGGAAGATTATAGAGACTTCCTCAGAACCAGAAATCATGCATTATGGGAAAAAAATTCCAACGAAGCGCAATACGTTCGTAACCTGCGCAATTCGCTGGAGAATACCGCGAAAATTGTAGGCTTTGCCGATACCCGCCCCGCCGAAGTAGTGGCAAATATCGTAATTTGCCTCATCCACCAGGCAAATTATTTGCTCGACCGCCAACTCAAAAGGCTCGAACAAGATTTTTTGAACGAGGGCGGCATGCGTGAACGCATGAGCAAAGCCCGCACACAGGCAAGAAATCAACAAAATCCCGCTCAGCGCTCGCGCATATCTGAGTGCCCTGATATTGGACCTGATAGACCTCGTAATGCCGCTAAGGACAATCCGAGCCATAGGTCTGATAGGTCATATAGGTCTGATAGGCCTCAGTCAAATACGCCTGCTCCTAGTGATAAGCCCTATGAGACCCATGAGACCCATGAGCCCTATGAGACCCATAAGCCCCATGAGACCCATGAGACCCATACTGCCGTGTCTGGAGATATTCACCAGACCCATGTAAACAGCGCATCACCAAAAATGCAAAAGTCAAAATGAAATCTCGACCATCACTTACCGCCATCGGCAAAGAAATGAACGT
>CAZITV010000171.1:2510-4776 GCA_964542255.1 uncultured Victivallaceae bacterium | reverse complement strand
TTTGCAGGATTCAGGTTACTCCGCCGCCTTTTGCGGCCCGTTTGACACTGCCATTAAGCATACCCTGTTCAATAAATCACTGCATGAGACAGACTTTGAATATGATGGCAAAACTTTTAATTTAAGAATGCTGGCGGAATTCGGCGCGGACAACAATCTCGAATCATTCCTCGCGGTCGTCCACGATGTTACCCGCGCCAGAGAATTGGAATTAAGCTATAAAAATCTTTTCGAAAAAATGCTTGACGGCTTCGCCTGTCACGAAATCATCCTTGATGAGCAAGGCACGCCCAATAATTACCGTTACCTCTCCATCAATCCGGCATTAGAAACCATTACCGGATTGCGCGCCGCCAACATCATCGGCAAAACTATTCTGGAAGTATTGCCGGGAACCGAAAAAAACTGGATTGACACTTACGGCAGGGTGGCGCTCACCGGCAAACCGGAAAAAATAATCAACTACGCAAAGCCGCTTGATAAATATTTCGAGGTTTTTGTCTTCTCCCCTAAAAAACTTCAGTTCATCACAATTTTCCGCGATATTTCCGAACAAAAAAAGGCGGAAGAAAAACTGCTGGCAGCATATCATCAACTCGAAATTTTGAATAATGAATTAAGCTCAGGCAATGAAAAATTACAGGAAAGCGCCGCCACCGCTGAAAAATTAGCCAAAGAGGCGGAAAAAAACAGCCGTATCAAAGGCGAAGTGCTCGCCAATATGAGCCATGAAATTAGAACTCCGCTGAACGGTGTCATCGGGATGGCGGGTTTGCTTCTGGACACCCCGCTCACCCAGGCGCAGACCACCTATGTCGATGTCATTAAGAGCAGCGGCGAAAATCTGCTCACTATCATTAATGACGTCTTGGATATGGCAAAAATCGAAGCCAATAAACTGGTTTTGGAAAATATCGATTTCAGCTTGTTTGAATTAATGGAGCATACCGTTACCATGCTCGCTCCGCAGGCCCAGAGTAAAGGTGTAGAACTGTGTGCATTCACCGAGCCGGATATCCCGGCAAAGTTGCGCGGCGACCCAACCAGGCTGCACCAGATTATCGTCAATCTGCTCAGCAATGCCGTAAAATTCACCGACCGCGGCGGTGAAGTTATCCTGACTGCCAAAACTGACCATATTCAAGATGGAAAACTGACCATACGCTTTAATGTTACCGATACCGGCATCGGTATTTCAGAAGAAAATATCAATAATTTATTTGAGCCGTTCGGGCAGTTGGATAGCTCCACGGCCAGACGTTACGGCGGAACCGGTCTGGGCTTGTCGATTGCTAAACGGCTTACCGAAATCATGCACGGCGAAATCGGCGTCAGCAGCTCTGTCGGCAACGGTTCACTATTTTGGTTTACTGTCACCGTTGATGTGGTTGAGGCGGCATCACCACTGGTAGTTCTTCCAAAGTTGACCGGTGTTAAAATTGCGGCGGCTGGCGGCAGTAGAGCGTTCAGAAGCAATCTTGCTTTAATAATGCAATTGAACCAGGCAGTTACCGATGAAGCCGCAACTCAGGACGAGCTTATCGCCTTGTTAAACAGTAGCAGCGGTACGCAATATAAATTTATCATTATTGATGCTGATTTACCCGGCGGCAGCATCACCGATTTACCGGGTAAACTGAAACTATCCAATGCGCCGCAGCAACCCTTGCTGCTCCTGGTTTGCCCATTGACTGAGCTGCATTCTAATTGCGACGCGGCACTCAGAGCAGGATACAACGGCTGTATCGGTAAACCGCTGCTGCAGGCAACGCTGCCGCAAACCCTGGTTAATTTGCTGGAACCGCCTAAATCTGAGGTCACTACGGTGCCAGTGCTGGAGCAACATCCTGCCGCAGTAGAACCTTCCGGCACCGAAGCTAATCAACGGTATAATATTCTCGTCGTTGAAGATAGCCTGATCAATCAATCACTGCTGGTGATGATTGTAAAACGGGCAGGGTACCGCTGCCGCGCCGCTAATAATGGACGGGATGCCTTGAATTTGATGGCAAAAGAAGATTTTGACCTGATTCTGATGGATTGTCAAATGCCGGTACTGGATGGATTTGAAGCCACTATAATTATTCGTGACCCAAATTCAAGCATCACCACACACAATATCCCGATAATTGCCGTTACCGCCTATACTAGCGACGAAGACCGTGAACGGTGTTTTAGCAGCGGAATGAACGCATTTGTCGCTAAACCGGTAAAATCACCGGACATCATCGGCGTGATTACTCACTGGCTAAATCAATAATGTAAT
>CAZITV010000171.1:0-2410 GCA_964542255.1 uncultured Victivallaceae bacterium | reverse complement strand
ACCATAAGTACTTTTATAAACGGTCATGTAATTATGCGGGAAAAAAACATCAGCAACGGGTTGGAAGTGACTCAGGTTATGGCAGATGCCAATCCAGTCAGAATTTTGGTAATAGATAACGATATCTGCTATGGCAAATCACTGGTCGAACTGCTCCATGTTAATGGTTTTTTCGCCTATTTTGTTGATAATATCGAGGAGGCAAAATCAGCTTTACCGTGGGACAGCTTTGAAATCATCATCTGCAATGCCAAAATTCCCGGATTGCGCCGCGATGAAATGGTAACTTTGGGAAGAAAACACCATCCGTTGATGGAAGTAATTTTTATCAGCAGCAGCCCGACTTTCAATGAGGCGCTTCAGGCTATCCGCGATGGCGGATTTGACTACATCGGCAAAGAACGGCTCTTCTCCGTCGTCGCTGAAAAAATCCGCAAAACTCACCGCTATCAACTCAATCACCTACTCAAAAATTTTTCCTCTGTCGAACATTCCGAAATCTGCGAACAGGTGAATAACGCTATTCCAGCGTACAAAATTACCCGAATCATCGGACGCGGCGCCACCGGGATTGTTATGCTGGCTGAATGCGACAATCAGAGCTATGCAATAAAACTGCTCTGCCGCGAGGCATTAAACAGCCAGCGCGGCAAATTATCCGTCAGCCGCTTTCTCGCCGAGGCTAAAGTTGTCGCCAATATTGACCATCCGAATATCATCAAAATCTATGAATCCGGATTCCTCCCGCAAGGCAATGTGCCATATATGCTGATGGAATATATTGACGGCGGTTCTCTCCTGGATTACATCGCCGCGGACAGCTTTCACTATCAGCAGAAAATTTGCCTCATTACCCAGCTTTGTGACGCGCTCAAGACGGTGCATCAATATGGCATCCTCCATTGCGATATCAAACCCGCTAATATTATGATTCAACATTCATTGTCCGCCAAACTTATGGATTTCGGTATCGCCAGAACCATCGAATCTGTCCCGGGAACCGCCCCGGAAATCGCCGGTTCTCCAGCATATATGTCGCCAGAAGCATTTTTGGGAATTCATCATATTGACCAGCGTTCAGATATCTTTAGTCTTGGCATCGTCGCATGCGAATTATTGACCGGTCAGCGCCCATTCTCCGGCGCGTCTATCACTTCCATTGTCAAATCTCAAAAAATTCAACGCAGCCGAATCACCATGGAAAAATTCACTAAACTACCTCTGGATATTCGTAATATTATCTCTAAAATGCTCAAAAATAACCCCGATGAGCGCTATCAAAACGCCGCCGATATCATCACCGACTTAGCCAACATCAGCGTCTCATAAGCAGCAGCTCCCAAACCACTTCGGTTTGAGGGATGGTACTGCCGCCCGTGTTGTTTTAATCTCCCGTACGAGGAGCGACGCGAGGACGGCGAGGACGGCGAGGACGGCGAGGACTTGGAAGGTGTTTTAATCCACGCCTCCGTGCGGGGCGCGACTGTGTCGTTTGTCTGTCAATGAACGTGAATTGGTATAAACCTCAGCGTTTTTTGTCGTCATTGTCCTGTTATCTTTCATCCACTGCTCTGGTGCCTTTGCATTCCGGAAATTTTGAGCATCCCCAAAAGTCACGACCGGCGTTTGTACCATTGCGCGCGGTGCGTATTTTCATCTTGGCAGTGCAGATTGGGCAGGGCGGAGAAACCGTAGTATTGGCCGGAGTTTCAGCGGCGATGGATTCTGCCTCTCTTTTGACCTCCAGTCTGGCACTGGTCATCCGTTCGCGAATGCCGCCGCCAGTGAGAAAATCTTGTTCAAGCTGCTGAATTTGCCGATTCAGCATGAACATCGCCTGGAGGATTAAATGCCGAATTACATTGGCAGATATTTCCGGCGATTCATTTTCAATATAGTCGCAATATGTTGCGTATTGATCTTCAGAGTTTCGCGAAATGACGGTGATGGTTTGTGCCGTTGGATGCTCTTTGTTCCAAATCGGCAACTTGCGTAACCGGAGAAAGTCCTCGTAATCCTCTAAAAGTTCGCCAAGGCTGGCTCTGGCAACATTGGTCAGGTGAATTTCGGTTTGTTTGGAGGTTGCCGAAGCCATCGAACCTTCAACGATGTTTTGTTTGCCGGAGCGGGCAGCCTGTTCCATCTGGTCTGTTTGGCGCCGGTCGTATTTATAAAAACGACGACAAAAATATACCGTCGCATCGTATATGATGACACTCTTTTGATAGGACTTTAGTTTCTTAAAGCCGCTGTTTGGCGGGATAAAACCTGTTGTCACGATTATGTTCTTTCCAGTTGTAATTTTTTTAGTACCAGTAGATACAGAGGACGTTGAGGACGTTGAGGACGTTGAGGACGTTGAGGACAAGGAAGAGGTGTATTCTTCAATATCCACTGTCCTCCACGCCAC
>CAZITV010000170.1:0-4833 GCA_964542255.1 uncultured Victivallaceae bacterium | reverse complement strand
GTTTTGAAATTAGCTCAATACTATTAACTCTTGTGCCGACGTGGCGGATAGAGTTGGACGGCACCGCCCGCAGTTAATGGTCTTATGGTTGAAGTTTGCCGGAGATGGCGCCACCGCCGCTGAAGGCATCCAGCGATATTTTCCGGTTATTGTCAGGTATTGAGGACAATTTTACCCATTGATAGCTGCAGTTGGCAACCGCTTGTTCAAATAGGGCGGCTTGTTGATCGCCGGCGCTGCGGTATTGTTCCGGATTGGTAATTATCAGACTGCCAGATTCGCCCGGTGCGGAAGATAAGTTGAAGTTTTCGGCATAGCAATGTTCTTTATTCATTTTGACAGCGATAGTGCCGTCGAGTTTTCCGGAAGATGCTGCGGCATCAATGCCGGCGAAACGCAAAAAATTGTTAAGTGCGATTGAACGGCAGTAAACAGAGGCTTCCGCGCCTTGAGTTTCGTCCAGACGGAATGGTGCAAGGAGATTACAGCTACCGCCGAGTGTGTCAAACTGTCCGTTTTCAATCAGCCAAACGCCCGGCCGTTCCAATTCAAGGTTAAGACTGCCATTATTCAACTCATATTCCCCGAAGGAAAGTTTTTTGAATTTTAGGTTTTGGTGTGGAGCAGAACGCCAATTGACGATATCCTCAATGGTTCCGCTGCAGGAGAAGTTCTGCAGCAGCAGTTTTTCCCGGCGGATGGCGGCATCACGGCAGGAGTAATCCATATTGCCGACAACGGCGCCGCCGTCAATTTTTAAGTTGCCGCGCCCGCCCAGCGTACCCTGCAGCGTGACGTTTTCATTCAGCCCCGGCAAGATTTTTTGCAGTTGCAGTTCTTTATCCAGACGAAATTCCGGAATGCTGAAATCCAATTCAAGTTTAAACGGTTCGATAGGAAAGAAAATTTGTCCAAGGCACGACAAGCTGAGTCCGGGAATAGCCTTATTGGTATGATTCAGTTGAAAAATCAATCCGGTATCGCTAAATTCCAGCTCTGCCCGCGCCGCTCCAAAATTCTGCTTGTTAATGTTGATTTTCGCCACGCTGATTTCACCATTACCGGCGGCACGCATATCCGGCAGCGCCAGCGGAATTTTGAATTCTATGCCGCCTGCCGCGATGCTGTAATCGGGAATTTCAGCCGTGCCTTCCGCCGCATTAAGATGACCGGCGAAGGTTTCAGAATTAATAGACTGCCCATTAAGCTTTAATATGGGTAAATCAATGCTGAATAGATTAGTTTTTACCGCCGCTCCGGTCGCTTTGAGGTTGTGGACGAATAAGAAATTGCCTTCGTCGTCGCCTTTGCCGCTGGAGTTAAAATTAACGGTATCGAGGCAAAATTCATTTTGGTCGAGATTGCCGGTAATATTTTTTCCGGCGACATTGCCGATAACGGCGGCAGGGATGAGGCGTGAATCGGCGGTATAGCGCAATTCGGCGCTGCCTTCCAGTGCCGGGGCATCATAACTCAGCCGGTTGATTTCACCGTGAAGCTCTGTCATGTCAAAATCAGTTTCGATTTTTGCGAGTTCGACGGCGCTGCCGCTGCGGTTGTCGAAAAAATACTTATTTCTGAGTTTAAATTCGGCAGCTCTGATTTTTGCCGCGCCGTACTGCATCCAGATTGAATTAAATTTGTATAAGCCGGTAACGATATCCGGCAATAACAGTCCCGGTTTAAAATCGCTGTTTAATATTATATTTCCAGCCGCGGCGACGGCTTTGACGGATTCACTGTCAATATTAGTCTTGCCGGTATCAATTTTGGTGCGCAGGATGCGTTTGCCGCCGGCGGCTGGTTGAAATACGCTTTCCAGTTTGGTGCCCCAGCTTTCAATAGCGGTATTGCCGAAATTTAATTTGGTTTTTTCGACATTGGCCAGGATAATATGATTCAGCGAAAAAATATTGCCGTTCCCGGCTTCGCTTTTAATATTAAAGTTGATTTTATCTGAAGAAACCGCCATCCCGTCAGAAGAATAATCTAATGTTTGGGAAAAAAATTTCATATTGCGGTTGAGAAAGGTGATAGAATTATTTTTATCAACGGTAAACTTAACATCGGCTTTAATCTTGGCATCTTTAAGCGCCAATTTGACAGGAGCATCACCAAGTTCAAACTTGGCGGCATTGAAGTCTGCCGCAATATCATAACTGGCGCCGCCGGTCACCACCGCTTCCAGAGTAACAGATAATTTATCAATGGCGGTACTGCCGCTTCCACGCATTCCCGTAACCCTGGGGCTGTTCAAGGTCAGACTGAGCCGCGAGCCGTTGGGATTTTGGTAAAATTTGCCGTTGGCAGTGATGCTTTCGCTGCTTAGATTCTCGTTGATGCCAAATATTGCTGCCTTGTCGGTTTTTATATTAAACATGGTTGATGCTGGAACCGAGTCGGATTCCAGATTGAATTTACTCAACGCGGTTATTTCGGTTTTCGGGAAACTGGCGCCGCGGTTACCGTAAATGCCGCCAAAACCGGAAATGGCGGCAACAGTACAGATTTCACCGCTGAGTTTGTCGCCTTTGCCGAACATTTCCAGTTTTTCAATGGTTCCGTTTAACAGCAGATCGCCATACTTGAGCAGCAATTGCCGGGATTCATTGTCGTCTGGCGCAGCGATGCTCTGTTTATTATTTAGCGCCAGTTCCCAGTGCTGCGTGGCCAGATGATAGGTCGCGTTGAAGCGGGCGTTCTGCAGCGGCAGTTTGCCGGTGATGGTTTTTCCTGATATCTGACCGGTGACTGCTTCCGGCATTAATTTTACGCCGCTGTTCAACGTAATCTTATCCGCGGCAAAATCAATTTCGCCGGTGAATTGTTCTAATGAGAGCAATGCCGGAGCCGTAATGAACGCTCCCTTGGCGGTTAACGCGTAAACTGCGCCGGATTTGATTAAGCGCACTTCCAGCGGGTTTTCCCTGTAGCTGCCGATAGTAAAATTGCCGTAAGTAACTGCGGCGGAATCAAAGCGTCCATCAAATTCAATCGATTTTATCTGACGGGCTGCATAATCCAATAACATTTGCCCGGAATATTTACCGGAACCGGATATTTTAAGTGGAAATGTTTTTTCCGAATTGTGTAATGTATCCATGAAATGGCGGATATTTTCCAGCGGCAGCGTTGAGTTGAATTTTATTTCTGCCTGCCTGATATTTAAATCTATCCGGCTTTTAAAATTATGGACGTGACGCTGCCAGTTGATGTCCAATTCAGCTTGAATTACTCCAGTGGCGCTATACCAGGTCATATCCAAATTGAACGGCAGCAGCAAGGTTTTTTGACCCGCGCCGGTCTTCAGCTCAAGCACGCTGTCCACAATATTCAATCGAATCGTCTCTTTTTCGCCTAAAGTTTCAGTTTGATTGACGCGTTTGAGTTCTTCAGTCAGACGGCTAAAATCTTCACCATTTAATTTAACCCCGGTATCATCAGTGCTGAAACGCAGCCGCAACCCGCTTAACTCTATTTCTTGAATTTTTATCTTACGGTTTAATAATAAATTGGTGAGGCGGTAACGCACCGTAACTTGGGTGATATTCAGCGCATCAAGCCACGCCGCGCTGTTTTTGTTCACAGTTATTGACGCTGCCGAAATGCCTGCTGATGAAATGGTCAGCGCCGACGCCGGCGTGCCCAGTTTGGCGGACATCACCGCCGCCACCTCTTTTTCCAAACTGGCCGGCAGCCAATAGCGGGTTGTGGCGAAGTAAAGTCCGGCAATAACAATGATGACTATTGCCGCGGCCGCAATAACCGTGCTATACCGCCGCGGTTTGCCTGGTTTAACGGTTGATACTGAGTCATTCATAAATTAAATTCCTTCCGGAACTGGTATATTCAACAGTTTTTATTTTGTGCCAGCCGCCGTCGTCATAGAATAATAACTGCCCGGATTCTTCAATACAGAATTTGCCTGCGGCAAAGTCAGCTACTAGCGGCGGAAACAGTTCCCAGTCGCCGGCAACCTTTAATTGTTCCTGCAGCGCCGCCGCCAGTTTCGCCAGCTGATCCTGGTAACCGCCGCGCGGCCGCGGCTGCGGGCGCAGCCGCTTAATTTCGATTAAATCTCCGATGGCGGCGCCGTCAAAATTAATCGGCATTGGCGCGGAAATTCCCAAAATCGGACCAGTATCCATATCACCGTCAATGTCCACGTATGGTTGTGCCAAAATAACACTGCTGCGTAAAGATTTGAAGCCGCGCAGCAGCGCGGTCTCCACCGGCAGCGTATGCAAACCAGTCAGAAGCCGCACTCCATGGTCGGTAACCGTCAAATCACCCGGATGAACATTCAGGCAGGGGAAATATCCGGTGATGTTGGTCATTGAAATAAATCCGGCTAAAATGCCGAAATCAATATCCTGTTTGGTTAATTTCTGATGCAGTTCCTCTGTCCACAGGTCGCGCACCTGGCGCCCGTGCACCGTTCCCAGTGAAGTGTTCGGCAAACCGTGCCGGGCATAAAAACTTTTAATATCCGCATTAATCAGCGGGATTGAATAGCGTTCGGCGAGTTCCATGGCGCGACTGGTATCGGGATAATCGGTAACCAATGCCGCGGGTACCCAGTTGGCCTGGAGCGGCAAACGGGTCTCAAGTAAACGTTCGGCATTGCTGCCGGAGCCGCTCATAAAAATTGCAGCCCGCAGTGGACGGGAAAAATATTCGTCAGACCGCGCTGACCTTAGTATTGGTGCGATATTATTGTACACGTTATCCTCGTGATTACTGTTGAGCTAATTTCAAACAAAACATCAACTCAAAATAGTTTTGCAATTACCTCTGTTATTCTGGAAGCGCTAAACCGCCGTATAATACTAA
>CAZITV010000169.1:0-4866 GCA_964542255.1 uncultured Victivallaceae bacterium | reverse complement strand
CATTTGTATCTGCGTTCGTTGATCTACAAGAGGACAGATCAACAGAGAAATCCATCGAACGATATCTCTCACTCCTTGACACACTTACAACTGCAAATATCAGGTTGCATGTGTTTGTCAGCCCCATATACCTAGACAGGATCCATGTGAAGAACGGCATCGTTGAGCCGATAGAGCTTGCGGCGTTGAATGCCTTTGCCCAGGCTCCTCAGGACGTGCCGGACCATCGGACAACTACAAAGGATACTCGCAACTACCTCATTCTCATGAACTCCAAAGTGGAACTTGTCAAGCGAGCGATTGATTCCGGCAAGCATAACTCCTCGCATTACGCGTGGATTGATGCTGGTATCTGCCACGTCTTCAAAAATCCCTCGCGCACGCTCGAGTATCTCTCCCTGATGGATCACTACGACATTCCCAATTCGTGTATGTTTGTGCCCGGGTGTGCCGATGCTGTCCACACCAGTTTCGACATTATTGACTGGCGCTTCTGTGGCGGGTTCTTCCTCGGGGACGCGGCATCCATTCAGACCTTCTACGAATTTTACGAACGATTCTATGCGTCTCTTCCAAAATTGACATGGGAAGTAAACATATGGGCGTTCTTTGAGGCGAATGGATGGAATCCGACATGGTACTCTGCGGATCACGACGACAGTATCGTTCGGATCCCTGTGCAGCATACCGTTATGCGTATTCCGAAGAACCCGGGCGTTCACTGGTACGGAGATCTCAGCAAGTGTTACGAAGGGGGTGCAATCGAGTCCTACTTGAAGGAGTCTGTGGAGAGACAGTCTGCGTATAAACAGATTCTCTTTGCTCAGTCGGATGGACTTGATGGGCCGAGATATGACGAACTGAAGGCTATTGCGCCCAACGCGATTATACCTGCTCTTTGTACGCGCGACCTTAACGCACCCGACATCCTTCTTCTTCCTCTTGATGACGACAGCTTTCGGTATGGTCTACTTGGTGCAATGCCTTCCTATAGGATAGTTCCGTGGGAGATGAGGCTCCCCGTTGCGTTCTGGAGGGGAGGGACGAGTGGCAGCGATTCGATGACCATCCGCCGGAAGGTCGTTGAGAAACTCCTACCCAATTCATCCTGCGATGTACGCTTCACACGTGGCGTCTCTGCCGCTTCCGATGCTGCTGTTCCGGACGAATACTTCGCACCGCATCGTGTGGCCATAGAACAACACTTCGCATACAAGTATATTTTGATTGTGGACGGAAACGTTATCGCGTCGTCTCACCAGTGGGTCTTTGGTTCCGGATCCGTGCCAATTATGGTAACACATCCGGGCAACGGGTATTGGTTTCAAAAGTATCTGGAGCCGATGAAGAATTATGTGCCCGTCTCATACGATCTGAGCGACTTGGACGAAAAAATTGAATGGCTTGTTGCTCACGATGTGGAGGCCCGAGAAATAGCAGACAATGCGCTTCGGTTAGCGAGGACCGTCCTTTCATCCGAGTTCCAGAAGAAATACATCGATGATGAGGTCCAGCGGATTGTCAAAAGAAACCCGACGATCGGTGTTGCGATTCCGTGTTACAAACCACACATTCCCAATCTAAAGGCATGCCTCGATTCGATTGAGGCACAGACCACCAAGCCAGATGACGTAGTGGTTGTATGTAGTTCGACGGAGCCAACCGATATACCTTCGGATTGGAACTACACATTTCCGTTGCGGATCATCACGCGATCCGACAGACGAAACGCGGCCCAGAATCGCAACGAGGCCGCATCTCATCTGAATACCGATTTCATATCCTTCTTCGACGGCGACGACATCATGTATACAAACCGGATTGAGAGCGTGAAGACATGCGATGTCGATATTCTTCTACACGCCTTCTCGGAAACAGATAAGTGTGGCAAAGAGCCCTCAACATACCTTCGAAATATATTGGCACGAGCACCGTCAGGTTGTGCCGTATGCGTTACCAACTACACTGCGCTCATTCATCATGCACATGTAACGTGTCGCAGGTCAATCCTTGAGCACGTGCGATTTCACGAGGAGCCTGAGTATGAACGACGAGAAGACGCAGTGTTTTGCGGAGATGTTCTGGCGAGGAAAAATATCACCAGCGTATACATCCCGCAGCCGTTGTCACTCTACATCATGCAGGGGGTCACGTTACCGAGTATTTAATGAAATGAAACTGCTTTGAATGAGAGCCTGGGTAGTTGTACTCACACCATCCAAATAAGAATAATCCAGTGTCCAGTTTCATGGGCAACGGCTGCCATACCCGCAGTTTGAATGTGAAGATCAAGTTCATAATAGCCATTTCATTTGAATAGGCCATCGGAAAGCGGTTCATTGTGGATTCTAGTTCTTCAAAGGAAGTCTGGTCCAGTAAGGATGTGTCATACACGAACATACAGTTCAGAAAGTAGTGATCATCCAAAATTGATTGCGGATACTCGGAGAACAACTGCTCCGTAGCGGCTGGATTGGACTTGAAGTCCATTTGCCCCTTGAATCGTTTGCCATTGTCGTGTAGATCCGAGTCGTCTGGCGCGAGAAACTTACCCCTCCAATCTAGTTCTAAGAGAGGTGCTACAGAGTTGAAAACTCGATGCCCAGCGTCCAGAAAGACAACCCGTTCCCACCGACGGAAATACGTCCGAAACACCTGCAACTTATCCCACTGATAGAGCTTCCTGAAATGACGTAGATCATTCTCTGCGTCGACGTAGATAGGGAATGCCTTGTGCTGCTCAATCAATGCATCTGTTGGTATGTGTGAAACATTGTATATTTCAACTCCAGGCAACGGCTCGGGATTGAAATCTACTGCGATAAGAACGATGTCTCCAGACCATCCACCGTTTGTCCGGAGTTCCTGTATCGTTCGGGTAGCTCTTGAGTAATATTCTTTATCAGTCAGCGTCACAAATACGGTAGACATTGTCTATACAATAGAGTTGCGAGCCTCTTCTGCTAACGCATGGTTTCCACTTGCCGCTGCGTTTAGGATGAAGTTGTACTGCACACAGGCGTGGTCTTCAACCGTCTTATGATAGTTGGTAGCAACCGAGTAGTAATCTCCAAAGTAGAGGGAAAACCACTCAGGGTGCTGGTCGTATACGTACACCATCACTTGTTCTTCTGCGTGACCAACGCCGAGCATGAGTTGTTCGTACATCATCGACATCATACACGTATAGAAACGTGATACATGCGATGCCTGCACTGTAATGACGGTTGCGGCAATCCCACACTTTCCGGTAACATAGTTCTGAATCGGATAGAGCTCCTCGTGCGGACGATAGTGAATGTAACAGCACGCGATTCCTGGACGTGGGCGTGCAAGGATAGGATAGATGGATTCTGGTACAGAACGCGCAACATGTGCGGCACCAATGTCCAACCACATGTAATGGTCTGACCTCACAGCCTGGCTCGCGATCTGAAGCGCATGGAATTTGAACATGGTGAGCAAAAAGTACTCGGGTGTGTTGCGAGAATCGGAAGAAGGAGCCGTGATACGATTCGCAGCTATAATCGGCAAAAGCGTCGAATAATAATCATACTCGTGGATAGGCTTCACGAAAAACGTAGTAGGTCGGTCTTCGCGCAAAGCAGCCAGATCTGCATGAGTAGACTCATCGCAGAAAACAACCATGGGAGCCTCAATAGAAAGAACCTTCTTCGCATGTTCCATATAGAAACTACGAGGACGCCCTGTTTTGAGCTCAAAGAACATTGTGACAATTGTCGTCATTTAGAATCATATTGGTTAGTGGTTGTAAATGTAACTAGTGGTTGCGGGCAAGAACCGTAAGCCCGTTGCAATTTGTATACTTCTCGCGGATCGTCCACTCCGGATGCTCCTCTAGAAACTCCAGCACAGCCGGCCACAGTCCCCGATTGATTTCCGCAACGGGAATGCCGTAGGTGCGACTCTGGCTCTCTGCATCAAATCCACAACGAATCGTCTCGCCCCTCCACTTGTCGATCTCCGTGTCGTGGAGGATAATATACCTCGTTGCGTACGTGTTCCACCGATTGAGCTCGCGTTTCAGCTGACCATAGATATGCCATGTGTCGATAAACAGTAGCTCGGTCTTCTCCATCGGGCACTCGAGATCACTCATTTCATAATATACGAACGGAACACCCTCTCGCTCGCAATTCCGATGGAACTCGTCAAGCCCTGGGCTGCGCTCCGGATCCACCTGTACGAGCTTGCACTCGGGACGACCCACCAGACCACTTGCGAATGCATAGGAGCTGATTGCCCCGCGAACACCGCACTCTGTGATATGAGTGCACATAGCCGCATATCCTGCGAGTGTCGGCAGGTGCTCCCCAATATCCGTCGGCTGCTTGCTCATCGCAACGCACTGAGATGCGATGTAACTCATTTGGGATCATATGGCATATTCAATGTAAATGCTACCGCTGAGACGGCTTATAGCGGAACCTGTCTAACGCGCCCATCAAACATCCCGCCTTTTCGACAACCTGCACCACAGGACGCGGTGCGAACTTGACATTCCACTCATCGATGGTGTATCCGCTTCCCATACTGATATTACACCGACCGCAGATTGGAACCAGATTGTCCAGAGATGTATGTCCGCCTTTGCTCTCGGGAATGTTGTGTCCACACTGGAAGTCGAATACGCTGATGTTGTTGTGACACCATGTCACACGACACTTGCCCTGAAATGTCTGTCCCATATTCTTCAACCAAACCTGTTCGCGTAGTGCCTTGGGTATCTTGCCTTTCTTGTACGAGGGCTCGGGTGCCCCACCTACCACATCTACAACGCGGGAATGGATCATTATAGTTTAAACCACGAACGCTCTATATTGGTTCACCTGGAACGGGGTCTCA
>CAZITV010000168.1:0-4950 GCA_964542255.1 uncultured Victivallaceae bacterium | reverse complement strand
ATTATTGCCTGCGGCGGAATGGGGTACCCAAGGCTTGGCGGCAATGAATCAGGATATGACCTGGCGCGGCAAGCCGGACATGAAATCGTAACCCCGCTGCCGGGACTTACCGGAGTAAAAGCAGCCGAAGATTGGCCGGGACAGTGCGCCGGGATCAGCTTGAATAATGTTGCCGCCGTTATTGCGCTGCCTAGTGAAAATAAGCGGCATGAATTGGGCGAACTGTTATTTACGCATCATGGTGTTTCCGGCCCTGCCATAATTAATCTGGCGGGAAGAATTTCAATATTACTGCAAAATACTCCAAGCGTACCAATTAACATTAATTTATTCGCTGACCGTGATGCTGAATACTGGCAGGGGCAATTCAATGACTGGCAACGGCAACATGGAAAAAAACTAGTCAAAAATTTACTGCCGCGCTTGGTGCCGGCTACACTGGCTGAAATCATCTGCCGCCTAGTTGGGTGTGAATCCATCAAAGCCGCAGAATTTAATATTGCCAACAGAAATAAAATGATTACACTATTGACAACTTTGCCGTTACAGATTAACGCCGTTGAAGATTGGGATAAAGCGATGGTTACACACGGCGGAGTCGCATTGCAAAAAATCAATCCACAAACGCTTGAAAGCAATCTGACCCGTGGTTTGTTCTTCGCCGGAGAAGTCCTTGATATTGCCGGGCCGTGCGGCGGCTTTAATCTTCAATGGGCATTTTCTAGCGGTCATCTCGCCGGCGCTGCCGTTGCCGCCAAGTGATTGTCCCATACCAGACCGCATTAACACCTGATTGCTGGCTGCTGTGGAGGGCGGTGCTTTGTCGCCGCCGGGCTGTTGGCTGTTCCCCTTGGATATTGGATATTCTCCCGCAGGGCGGGATCCCGCGAATGCGGGACGGTTATTGGATATTCGGTCTTGGATTTGTTCCTTCTTCCTTTGTCCTGTTCTCCTTGGATATTGGACATTCCGTGTTGGTTATTGGATATTCCGTGTTGGTTATTGGATATTCCGTGTTGGTTATTGGATATTCGACCCTTAACTTGATAGCTATGGTGCGGTGCTCTGTCGCCGCCGGGATAGGTCACTATAGGTCAAATAGGTCTAATTTTCCGCAACCAAATTGGCTAACTCCAACGCATCACCCTTCCCAGCACAAAAATGGCAGCAACTCGTGCGGGGTATGATATTGCCGCCAGGCAATGAAATCCACCGCGCCGACTTAATTCGGCTGCTACTCCGTGCCTCCGCGGCTCCGTGAGAGTAATGGCTGCTCCGGCTGTTTTGGTGTAGTGCCCTCCCTCTGAGATTGGCTTTTGTAATACTCCCCATTTGTCAATGGGTGCATTACAATAGTGTTTTTTCGTGTTGGATATTGGATATTTCCCGCAGGGCGGGATCCCGCGAATCCGGGACACTGGGATATTCAATTATTTTCTTATTTCTGTACTGACATACTCTTAAAAGTATGGTGTCCCGGTTGACCGGTGGGAATGTTGACAGGTTCAGCGCGGTCGGTCAATCCCCAGCGGCGGGAAAATGGCCAAAATACGAAACATGCCTTGCCAACTATATTAGGACGCGGCACAATACCCCAGCGTCGGCTGTCGGAACTGAACATTGAATTATCGCCCATCATAAAATAACAGTCGGCAGGAACAGTAAACGTTGCCTCTGCATCTCCGAGGTAGTTACCAGGTTCGCCGCCGAGAATATTCAGATGCCCATGGTAACCGCCTTGATTACTATAAAGTTTGGCAAAATTTGGAGAAAATTCAGTGATATGGCGGAATTTTTCTTCTTTGTCAGGTTTAACATAGAGTTGATTATCAACAATTTTTAAAGTATCACCAGGCATTCCGACTAAACGTTTGATATAATAAAATCCGGTATCGGCGAGTTTTACCCCGCCGGCAACAATACCTTCGGTGTTAAATACAACAATATCGCCCCTTGACAAGCCGCGTAAATGATGAGAAAAGCGGTCAACAAACAGATGGTCGCCAAGTGACAACCAGCCCTGACAGAGTTTCTCGTCGGGATAATATTTTTTTTCGGTCATAAGTCCCGAATATTCCATCGCCTTATTGGGTTCGCCAGGCAGGGAGTAGCTGGTTGAGCCGATGGTAAAAATGGTTTTATCAAAAAAACCATTTTTATAGTAAATTGAATTATAATCCAGCTTGCCTTCAGATTTAATTACCAAATCTGCCGGGCGCGCTGAAAAAAGCGGGTACGTCAGGAAAGACGGGAATGCGCTAATACGCGGGCTTTCTGAAATAAAATGGATACCGTACAGTGTCGGCTGCATCGAACTAGTCGGAATCTTAAATGGTTGCAAAAATAAACCGCGGATGCCGAATGCCACAACCACTGCGACGGCAATGACATCGAGGTATTCGCGCAATAACGGGAAACTCTTTTTCGTCAGTGAGCGGAGAATCTCTTCATTGGCTTCTGCCATGACAGTTACCGCATTTTCAGGTTTGGTTTGTGCTACCGCATTGATAGCTTTATTGACAGAAGTTTTTTGTTTTTCGTTGAGAATATCATCATCAGTATGTAAAATATAGCGCCAATGTGTGATGAAATGTTTGATTCGTTTATTAAGGCGGTGTTTTTGCCAAATGAACATAATGGCGCTATTCCTCATCACTGGTTTTTAATACGGCAACGAATGCGTCCTGCGGTATATTGACTTGTCCGACTTGTTTCATCCGCTTCTTGCCTTCTTTCTGTTTTTCCAGCAATTTGCGTTTTCTGGTGATGTCACCGCCGTAACATTTAGCGATAACGTTTTTGCGCAATGCGCGAATGGTTTCGCGTGCGACAATTTTGCTGCCAATGCCGGCTTGAATAGCGATTTGGAACATATGCTGCGGAATCACATCACGCAATTTTTTTACCAGTGATTTACCGCGGGAGTGGGCGTGATCGGTATGAACAATGGTGGCAAAGGCGTCAATAGGTTCGCTGTTGACCATAATGTCCATTTTTACCAGCCGGTCAGCACGGTATCCATGCGGCTCATAATCCAAACTGCCGTAGCCGCGGGTGATGGATTTTAGCCGGTCATGGAAATCAATCAGAATTTCCAGCATCGGCAGTTCCGCGGTGATAATCACATGATGACCGTCAACAGAGGTCGTCGCGGTACAAAGCCCGCGTTTATTCATAATCAAATTCATGATGTCGCCTATGTAAATATTCGGTGACATCACTTTCGCTTTGATTAACGGTTCTTCAATACGTTCAATTGTGGACGGATCCGGCAAATGTACTGGATTGTCCACCTCCACCATGGTGCCGTCCTTCAAATAAACATGGTATATCACGCTGGGATAGGTGGCAATAATGTCCATATCATACTCGCGCCGCAGCCGCTCTTGAATAATCTCCATGTGCAGCAAACCTAGAAAACCGCAGCGGAAACCAAATCCCAGCGCGGCAGATGATTCAGCCTGATAAATAAACGCTGAGTCATTCAACTGCAGTTTGCTCATGCTTAATTTTAACTGTTCATAGTCAGCTGTATCAATCGGATAAATTCCGCTAAAAACCATCGGCGTTACCTGGCGAAATCCCGGCAGCTCTTTTGAACATGGCTGTTTGACATCGGTAACCGTGTCGCCAATCCGCGTATCTGCCGGACTTTTAATGTTGGGAATAAAGTAGCCTACTGAGCCGGGACCGAGCTTTTCGCAAGGTTTCATCTCCGGACCAAAATATCCCACTTCTTTAACTTCACTCTCCAGCCCGGTGCTGAACAAACGCATCCTGGTGCCGCGGGAAAATTCGCCGTTAAATATCCGCACATAGGTAACTACACCGCGGTATGCATCGTAGTTTGAATCAAAAATAAGTGCGCTGGAGCCAGTGTCATTCGTCGCCTGCGGCGGTGGAATACGCTGGACAATTGCCTCAAGCAATTCTTTGACCCCGGTGCCGTCTTTGGCGCTGATAAGCAGTGCTTCTTCCCTGGGGATTGCCAGGACTTCTTCCATCTGCTGGTAGCAGAGTTCAACATCTGCGGCCGGCATATCAATCTTATTGATTAATGGAATTACGGTGAGGTTCTGGTGAAATGCGAGCGTGACATTGGCAACAGTTTGAGCCTGTACTCCCTGAGTGGCATCAATCAGCAGCAGTGCGCCTTCGCACGCTGACAACGCCCGGCTGACCTCATAAGTGAAATCGACGTGTCCCGGTGTGTCAATCAAATTCAGTTCATAAATATTGCCGTCTCCAGCCGGATAGTTCATCCGCACCGGATGTGATTTAATGGTAATACCGCGTTCGCGTTCCAAATCCATGTCATCCAGCACTTGCTCCTGCAAATCCCGTTTATTGATAGTGTTAGTCAGCTCCAATAGACGATCTGCCAACGTGGATTTGCCGTGGTCAATGTGCGCGATAATAGAAAAATTTCTGATTAAATTAAGCTCTGCCATAACATTTAATTACCAATTTTGTAATAACCAATAGACTTTGATATAAAAAACAAGAGAGCTGATTTCAAAAAGTTCCTTTTGAAATTAGCCCGGGTATATAATGTACCACAAAATCTGAAAATCGCAATCGGTGATAAGTATAAAATCAGGAATAATACCGAAATAGGAAAAATCGGCAGGCAGCGGCTCATAGCTGTCAAGTTAAGGAACGAATATCCAAAAACCGTCCCGCATTCGCGGGATCCCGCAGGGCGGGAGAATATCCAATATCCAAGGGGAACAGGACAAAGGAAGAAGGAACAAATCCAAGACCGAATATCCAATAACCGTCCCGCATTCGCGGGATCCCGCAGGGCGGGAGAATGTCCAATATCCAAGGGGAACAGCCAACAGTCCGGCGGCAACGGCGCACCGCCCTCCACAACAGCCTAAATATGCTCCATCGGAGCGATACATATTGTAGCGCCGGACTTCAGTCCGGTGTATAAAGATCAATAAA
>CAZITV010000167.1:0-5046 GCA_964542255.1 uncultured Victivallaceae bacterium | reverse complement strand
TTCCCAGATTGTTGAGTTCCCGTTCCTTCGGTGTTGCCCAGGCAACTTCCAGCGTAAATCCGGCACAATGGTCATAGAGTCCTTTAAAATTCTGCTGCATTAATTTAGTAAAGATCACCGGCGCCGGCGGAAAATTGCGCATCGGCGCATGCTGCAGGTAATATTCCCAGATTATCAGCTGATCTTTGTTGCTTAGTTTTTTTAACCATTCATCGCGGTCACGCAATTCTTCGTTCGGCAACATCCAGAATTGACTGGTTTGGCAAAAGCCGACGGTGATATTCTCCGGGATTTTATCTATATTAGTGGGGGGGCGATGGGTGTAGGCATAAGCGAAAACGGTAAACTTTTTGTCCGGATATTTTTGCATATAACGTTTACGGATATCAAGAATGAAATCCCACGTGTAGTTACTGAAACGTCCGAACTGTCCGCGCTCCGCTTGTTTGTCCCAGCCGGCGGCGGCATCGGCGCTGTCCATGTTTGACCAGCCGTCGGGCTGACCGATGCAGGCGTATTCGATTCCGGGGAAGGCCTTATCTACAAATTCGATGTATTTGAGAAAATCCGCCCGCAACTTTTCACTGGTCAATTTGGGTATGTTATAGTCGATCTTGCCATTCACCACTCCAAAATATTCATCGGGTTGATCGTTCCTGTCCTTTGTGCTCCGGTGCAGCAACGGACCGCTGAGACTGTGATAAACAGGCATGACGCGAGAGGTTCCAACCCCCATGGATTTATACCATAGAAACTCATCTTTATTTCTTCCTATACGAGGATCTGAGGACATTCGCTGTGAAAATTCAGGCTCACGCTTGAAGTTCTGGTCGTTAATAGTGATGTTTTTACTTTGCGGGATAACGATGCCCAGTTCCATGACCGGCATATACCAGCGAAAGCCGAGTTGTTGCAGCAATTCGTAAACCGCATACAGCGTCCCGGTTCCATCCCCCAAATGAAAGCCGCATTCCTGGTTGCCGTCCTGATGATCTATAATTGGCGGAAATCTCCATTTGTGTCCGGTATATTCTTCCCATACTTTCTGTCGCTCCTTACTGGCAACATCTTTGAATTTTGAGAATGAATTTTTTTCATTTTGAATCTCTTTGCCGGCGAGGACTACATAATTTTTATCGGCGATAATTTTGAATCCGTCATATTTGACATCATCCAGTTTGACTCCGAGTTTTCCAGTGTAGTCGCTCTCGCCGACATAAACTTGATTTTTGACATCAGGAGAGACTTTGCTGACTATGGGCAGCTTTGCGCCGGATATTTTCTCTAGATTGCTTTGCAGTTCATTCGCCGCGGTTTTGACGCCGGGATTTGCCGATTCGGAAATTACAATTTCGGCAACCGGCTTACCGTCTTTGACTAAATCCACGGAACGTGATATTACCGGCAAGGTTAAGAGGAGAAATGTAGCAAGTACAACTTTATTCATGATACTACCTTTTTTCGTTTTTTGAAATACAGACTTCGTTCCTTGCTATGATTATATTACTGAAATGAGTTAAAAGCAATTTGTTGCGGTTGTATCTTATGCAAAATCAGTTGTATTTTTCAACCTTCACAGTAATACCAATCCGCTTTCATTGATTGACAAACGATTGGTATAATAGTGTATATATTCAGCCATTGTCCGGTCCGAACAACTGCATTCGTCAAAAAAACGATAAAATACTACATTTACCTGCAAAAATACAACGCCGGAAGGTTGATTACAACGCGTTCTAAAGATATAATAGATAGAAACATAAGGATAAGTCTTTATTATGCAAAATTTATATTATGGTATTGGCAGAAAATGCATAAACCCCATTATGCCGGTTTCGCTGGCTGGTTATTTCAATGTCCGGATGTGGGAAGGCATTCTGGATGATATCGAAGTAAGGGCATTAGTATTGCAGCAAGGCGGGCACTATTGCGCAATTGTCCAATTCGACTTGATTAGTGTATCCCATGAACTGTTGGAACTCTTTTATAATGAAATCGCCGACATTAAAGAACTTTGTCGTGAAAACATGATAATCACGGCAACACATACCCACACCGCACCTGAAGTAAGAGCTGTCAGGCCGGGTAGCCACAAGGATTATGTTCCTTTTGCAGTCAGGCAGGGGGCTGAAGCACTGCGGGAAGCACTGACCAATATGCTGCCGGGAGAAATCTTTACCGGCTTGACGGAAGACAAACGCTTCTGTTTTAATCGCCGGTATTGGATGAAAGACGGTACCGTCCTGACCAACCCCGGAAAACTTAATCCCGATGTGGTCAGGCCTGAGGGGGAAACCGATTATGAAATTCCCCTGATTGGTATAAAACAAGCTGGCAAGTTGAAAGTTCTTCTCGCCAATATTGTCAATCACAGCGATACTGTTGATGGTTGCAAGGTGTCCGCCGACTGGCCCGGCTTTTTTATTCGCCAGTTACAGCTTGAACTGGGTGATGATTCGATGGTTATGCCGTTGATTGGCGCCGCCGGCAATATTAATCATTTCGATATCAGCACCGATATTGGTCAATCTTCCTATCAGGAGGCGGAACGTATCGGTTGCGGTTATGCCAATACGGTTAAAAATGCACTGAAAGATTTGCACCAGGTTGCTCAATTCACGTTATTCATTCAGAGTATGGAAATTGCCTGTGCCCCGCGAGAGATATCCGATGATGAATTAACTGAAGCCCAAAATATCCTGGAAAAATACAAGGATACTCCGGAACCGGCCAAAGGGACATCATTAACCTCGGAAGACCTGGTCAGAAAAACACCTGCGGTATTAAAGTTTTTCGCCAGAACCCTTGTTGAAATGGCCAATAATAAAGAGTCCGGGAAATTTAATCTCGTCGGAATTTTTCTCGGCGAATGCTGTATCCTCGCTTTGCCTTGTGAACCGTTTACGGAAATAGGTCTGGAATTGAAAAAGAGAATATTCCCTGAATATAACGCTATGGTTGTGTCGCATGCCAACGGAACCGGAAGTTTAAAACTGCCCGGTGTTTATATTCCCAATTCATGTAATTACGGGCGTGGTGGCTACGAGACTACCCCGCGCTCCAATCCTTTTTCAGTAAAAACAGCAGACCAGTTGCTTGCCGCATGGCGTAAAATTAAACAGAACGTGACAAACAAAATTTATCTTGCAAAGGTTAAATAAATATCGGGGATTCGAATGATCTACAAAGTGATGATATTTTTTTTGATAATTACCATCTCATGGGTGATACCAAGCGGGTTTGCCGATAACAACAAGAATATCACCCTGACTGGATGGGGAATTGATGAGAAGAATACAGATAAATTCATTGCCGACGCGGCTGCCGTTGGTTTTGATGTTTTGATAACATGGTCTAATAATCCGGTATTTCTTGAAAAAGCAGTAAAATGCGGAAACCGGCATAATATTAAAATTTTTTCAAGCCTTGCTCCGATGGGCGGAATGGGAAAATTGTGGAACAAACGCTACCCCGATCGTTCTGTTCCATGGCAGATTATGACCGGAGATGAAGATGCCGCTGCAAAATTTATCGCGGCCGGGAAAAATAAATACATTGTCCCATATCAGTTTGGCGGTGAACCAAAAATGACAAATGAAGTTTTGGAAACCAAAATAATCTGTTTAAACAATCAGGAAGCCAGAGCGCTTTTTAAACCAATAATTGACGAAATTGTGGCCGTCCCTGGAATCGAAGGTCTCGCTTTTGACGGTTTCGGCTATCAGAATTATCACCGTTGCCATTGCGGCGAGTGCCAAAGACTGCTGACGGAATACTGCAATAAACATCCGGAAATGGCTAAAAATGAGGCTGAATCCATTTTCTTTCGAGACACCCTGGTTGATTATATAAACTATCTGGCGGATTATGCCCGTTCCCTAAAAGCAGATATAAAAACGACTATTCATATCTGGCCGGTATTTGTTCCAGAGCCTCTGTACGGGAACCGGCTGAATATTGATTATTGCGGTCAGACGGCTGCATGGTACACGTTATGGCCAAAAGAAAAGATAGCGGAATACAGCAGAATCATTTCCGGCGACGCTGCAAAATATTATCAACGGCAGCAGGGCGTCGGCATGATCGGCTACTATGACATGCCCGGCAAGTTTCCAGTCAAGGATGGAATCCGGGTGGACATGGAGCTCAAAACAATGCTTGAAAATGGTTGCCGGGAAATTCAAGTTTGTGGCGCTAAAGATGTCATAAACAACCAGGCAATCGCTACGGTCTTTAAAAAATATTTTAAGTAATCAACCTTATAGAGTATAAACCTTCAGCCGGATAAAAGCATGTTCAGCAAAAAAACTTATGAAGCGGGAATGATATTGTCCATAACCGGACTCTATTTTTTTTCATTCTTTCAACGCGTTGCGGTGCCCGGTCCGATATTTAATGATATTCAGACCGAATTCGCCATTTCCGCTTCAGGCGTGACGGCACTCAGCGCTATTTATCTTTTCGTTTACGCCACGATGCAGCCGTTTGCCGGATATCTGGCTGACCGTTTTGGCGGAATACGGGTAGTTCTCTTGAGCGGAATACTGCTTTGCCTGGGCTCAATCCTGTTTCCGCTGTCCGGTGGCGTTTGGGGGCTCTATTTGAGCCGGGCACTGGTCGGCGTGGGAGCCAGCACGATGTATTTATGTCTGGTCAAAGAAACTGACCATTACTTCGGCGGTAAAAACTTTGCAATGATTTTCGGTTTGCTGTGCCTGCTCGGATATGCCGGGGGACTCGTCGGAACCAGACCGTTCCGGATGCTGGTGGAAAATATCGGTTGGCGCAACTCATGCATGGCTGTTGCCATCGCCACCTGTTGCGTACTTCTTGTAACATGGGCGATGAAGTATAAAGTCAACCGTAAAGATGAGATAAGGAAAACCAATCACATTTTTGACAGCATGGCAACTGTATTAAAAAACAAGCTCAATTATCCGCTGCTCATTACAATTCCACTCTGTTTTTCAATATATTTCAGCCTTCAGGCAACGATTGGTCAGAAATTTCTTGAGGATTTTTGTGGGATTACCGCGATGTCTTCGG
>CAZITV010000166.1:0-5050 GCA_964542255.1 uncultured Victivallaceae bacterium | reverse complement strand
CGGATGATGAACCCGCCAAAAGTCGGTCGCTGCTTTTTGCGTCTCAACATAAGTCATTACCAGCCGCTCCTTGCCGGTTACCGCCGAGGGTAGCCGGCGGCGGAGCCGGCTTATAAATCCTTGTGCCGATCCATCAAAAATCACCTGACCGGGCTTTTGGCGGGGTCATCCCGGATCAAGAACAAATAATAGTTTAAATAATCTTTATATATTTCTATTGATAATATGGTTTTGCGGGCTACATTACAAAATTTTATTACAGATAGGATATATCTGCAAAATATGCCAATTTTTAAAGGTTGGCGCGATTATTTGCAAAAAAACCGTTTTTTTTAGGTTTTTTTAAGTTTTAATACTTGATTTTTTGCAATAAAATGTTTAAATGCAGGTATGTTTATTTTCATTGGCGGTATTGATGAAAAAATACCCTGATTAAAAGCAATTTTATATGACCGCAGTCATTTGGAAGAATTGCAGCACGTTTAGATAATTTTATAAATTTTATAGAAGGAAATTAAAAATGAAGTACTATACTGAAGATCATGAATGGATCGAAGTCATAGATGATGAAGCAACTGTTGGCATCTCTGAATATGCCGCTAAACAATTGGGCGATATTACTTATGTCGAACTACCGCAGGAAGGCGAGGACTATATTGTCGGCGATACTCTGGGGGTAGTTGAATCAGTTAAAGCCGCGTCGGACGTTTACAGCCCCATCAGCGGCACCGTAATCGCGGTAAATGACATTCTCGAAGACGAGCCGGGCTTGATAAATGATTCTCCGGAAGAAAAAGGCTGGCTGTGCAAGCTAGAGAATATCGACAGCTCCGAACTTGACGATATGATGAATTTTTTGGCGTATCAAAAATTCCTGAAGGAACAATCATAATAGACGTCGGGTTCGCAACTTTGAATTTGTTGACATCCATCCGGATATGATGGATGTCAATGCCTGCCGAAAATATAATCGCCGCCACGGAGACAACAATTGCCATATATAGCAAATACTGAACAAGACGTTAAGGAGATGTTTAAGGTCATTGACTGTGCCAATTTTGACGAAATGTGGAAAAAAGCTCATATCGCCACTCCTTACCCCGAATTGGCTAATCTGCAGGCTGGACTTTCTGAGTACGAAGTCACCAAAAGATTAACGACTCTCGCTGAAAAAAATGCCACTGAACTGGTAAACTTTCTCGGCGCCGGATACTATGACCACATTATCCCCGCCGCGGTTGGCGAAATCACCGGCAGATCAGAATTTTACACCGCATATACGCCATACCAGCCCGAAGCGTCACAAGGCACGCTGCAGGCAATCTTTGAATATCAATCCATTATCTGCCGTTTGACCGGATTGCCGGTGGCAAACGCTTCGCTTTACGATGGCGGCACCGCGCTTTTTGAGGCAATGATGATGGCGGCACGAATTACCAAACGCCGGCAGGCGGTAATTTCAGAAGCTGTTTCGCCAATCTTTCGAAAAATGATTGAGTGTTACAGCAATAACCTGGATATTGAGTTGATTCAGGTGCCGGCCGGAATAGACGATTCCGCCAAAGAAAAACTGAAAGCAGCGGTAACTTCGGACACGGCCTGTCTTATTGTTCAATATCCCAATGTTTTTGGGGCGATTGAAGAATGGGAAGATGTTGTTGCCGACGCCCACGCAAAAGGTGCGCTGGCGGTCTGTTCGTGTTACCCCATCGCGCTGGCGCTGCTGACCCCGCCGGGTGAGATGGGATTCGACATTGTCACCGGCGAAGGGCAAAGCATGGGCATCCCGTTAAGTTTCGGCGGACCCTACCTCGGTTTTATGGCAACGACGGAAAAATATATGAGAAAAATGCCGGGAAGAATTTGCGGAAGAACTATTGACGCCATCGGACGCGAAGGTTTTGTGCTTACCCTGCAGACCCGCGAACAACATATCCGCCGGGCTGCCGCAATGTCGAATATCTGTTCTAATGAAAACCTTTGCGCGCTAACCGCATTAATTTATATGACCTGCCTCGGTAAGCAGGGATTGATAGAGGTAGCGGAATTATGCGCCGCCAAGGCGGCGTTTACCCGTGAGGAAATCCTCAAAATACCCGGTATCAGTCCAGTGGGCGGAACCGCATTTTTTAATGAATTTGTAGTGCAGCTACCCGGTGACGCCGCAGAAATTGCCGGGCGGATGATTGACAAAGGATTCGCAGCGGGCTTTCCGCTTGGCAGATACTATCCAGACCGCAACAATCAGCTCCTTATCGCAGTTACCGAAAAACGCACCCGCGAGGAAATTAAAGCGCTTGCCAACGCGATGGAGGCGGTAATATGAAACTTATTTTTGAACTTGGCAATACCGGCCGCCGCGGCGTAACTTTGCCCTGCGCGGATGTCCCGATGCAAAACGCCATCCCGGAAAAATTCCGGCGAAAAATTCCGGCGAAACTTCCCGAAGTCTCAGAATTGGAAACCATTCGGCACTTTACCGCATTAAGCAGAAAAAACATGGGTGTGGATACTAACTTTTATCCGCTGGGTTCATGCACGATGAAATATAATCCGAAATTCCATGAGCGAATTGCCGCGCTGCCGGGTTTTGCTGATTTACATCCGCTGCTGCCGCAATTGCGGCACGGCGGCATTCTTACCCAGGGAGCGCTGGCGGTTATTTATGAATCTGAACGAATTCTCAGTGAATTATTGGGTTTTTCTGCCTGCACGATGCAGCCGCTGGCTGGAGCGCATGGTGAGCTTACCGGCATCATGCTGATTGCGGCATACCATCACGCCAGAGGCGATCATAACCGGAAAATCATGCTGATTCCCGACGCAGCTCACGGTACTAATCCTGCCAGCGCCGCAGTAGCCGGATTTGACACCGTAGAAATTCGTTCAGATGAAAACGGCAATGTTGATTTGGAAGATTTGAAACAACACCTCAACTCCAGCGTTGCCGGACTAATGCTCACTTGCCCAAATACACTCGGATTATTTGACCAGAATGTTGAAAAAATTTGTGCGATGATTCATGAGGCTGGTGGTCTATGCTACTGTGACGGCGCCAATTTTAACGCCATTATCGGACGAGTCAGGCCCGGTGATTTAGGCTTTGACGTAATGCATGTCAATCTGCATAAAACATTCTCAACCCCGCACGGCGGCGGCGGACCCGGTTCTGGCCCGGTCGGCGTGGCAGAATGCCTGGTGCCTTATTTGCCGGTATCACGCGTGGCTAAACGTGCCGACGGTACTTATGCACTTGAATATGATTTTAAAGACAGCATTGGCTATATCGCGCCGTTTTACGGCAATTTTGCGATTATTTTGCGTGCCTATGCTTATATGCTGACACTTGGCAAAGAGGGTTTCCGCCGCATCAGTGAAAATGCGGTGCTTAATGCCAACTACATCCGCTGCAGGCTGGCGCCTTATTTTAACCGCAAATATGACCGTTTCTCGATGCATGAATGTGTGCTATCTGCGACAAGACAGGCAGACAAAGGCATTCATGCATTGGACATTGCCAAGGCGCTAATTGACCGCGGCTTTCATCCGCCGACAATGTATTTTCCATTAATTGTCCCGGAAGCGCTTATGATAGAACCGACCGAAACAGAATCGAAAGAGACGATGGACAGTTTTATCGCGACAATGATTGAAATCGCTGATATGGTGGACACTGACCCTGAATCTATCCGGCGTGCGCCGATTTCAACTCCAGTGGGGCGGCTCGATGAGACCAGAGCGGCGCGCACCCCGGTATTATCGGATTTAGGGACATAAACTTTACGCCAAACACAGGTGGCAAATGGAAACAGGTGATGATTTAATTGCGTTGGAACAAGAATTGGTTCCAGGCAAAAAAAAGAATATAGCAAAAGATATTTTCTGGTTTATCGTTCGCATTGGCTTGACCGGCGGCATTATTGGCTGGCTAATCAGCAGTAATTATGACAAAGTAGTCAAAGGGTTCAGCGATTTCAACTATATCTGGTTGCTTCCGGCGGCATTTTGCTTTGGACTGCACATGGTGGTTTGTGGCTGGCGCTGGTACAAACTGGCACAGGTCATGAACATTAAAATGAGCTTGGCTGATGCAATTTCGTTAACCATGAAGGCTTATTTCTTTTCTCTGGTAATTCCTGGAGGTGCTATCGGTGGTGACCTTGCTAAAATCGCTTTTCTTAACTCAAGAACACCCAAAGGCGCGAAAATCGAGGGCACATTCACAATCCTGATGGACCGCATTGTTGGCATGGTGGGACTTTTTTCTACCGCAATTGTAGTTATTCTCCTGACGCTGCCGTTGTTGATGAGTGTTGATCTGAGCTCATTAGGAATGGAAACCAAACTAATGCATGTTACCATCATTATTTTATTGCTCGGGATGTGTCTGTTCGGACTTTGTGCGATGCTGGCAATCTTTTATCACAAGACCTTAGAAAAAATTAAACCAATCGGCTGGCTGATGCAGCTGGGCGATAAACACGGCAATAACGCCGTCAGCCGAATGACTGCCGCGACTGACCTGTATCGTTCAGAACTTAAGCTGTTTTTGTGGATGACGGTTGTTACAATTATATTTGTTGACCTGAATCTTGTCGTTGTAGTATATTTCATTGCCCAGGGGCTGGCGGCGGCAAATGTGAGTTTTCTTGCCTTGAGCTCAGCTATTATTATCGGCAATATTGCCGGATTGATACCTCTTACCATATCCGGAGTTGGGCTTCGAGATGCGACCATCTTTGCCATTCTTGCTGCTGCCGGCATTGATAAATATATCACTATCCCACTGCTTTATACCGCCCTTATCCTCTCATTTAATATTCTTGCGGGGCTTTTCTACGTCTTTGACAGTAAAAAGAAGGCGGTGGATTTCACGCGGTAAACCGTATTCAAACTCGCCGATGCGGTTTTGCCACATGGCGATATCTAGCGTAGCAGTGCTACGCTAGATGAGCTTAAGTCGCCAAAACTCGAAAAGACGCAAAAATCTCAGAAGAGTTTTGAAATTAGCTCTGATACCAATTCGCAATCATCGAGTGACACCCGATTG
>CAZITV010000165.1:0-5063 GCA_964542255.1 uncultured Victivallaceae bacterium | reverse complement strand
TCTTTTAGAATGCTGCTCAGTATAAAAATCACAAAATACAATTGAACAATTTGCAACACTTCCAGAGAAGTATTATTGTATTCATAACCAATGAGCGACCCGTCATAGACAATAACGATTAGGAATTTGGTATTAATGCCAAATTGGTATAAATACTTCGTTCTATGGTGTGGCGCTGTTTTAGGACAGCGGCGGGCGTTTGGCAGACCGTTTATCACTGATTATTAAATGAGGTTCGGATAATGGTTTTGAATAAAAGTACTTCCGGAGATTATCTTCATATACATTGCGGCGATTGTTCCGCCGGCAAGATGTTGACCAGCCAAATTCCTGGAACCGTATTAGTATGGCGGGAAATATATCTTGAAGGACCAGTACCGGGAGACTTGTCTGATGCGGAATTCCACAAAGTGCGCGCCAATTTTCTCGCTGGTTTCGGCTTGCCCTATTATGACGTTCTTAAAGAACTTGAAACGATGTATCAGGAACTGGCCGGCGCGGCACAATACCGTGAGGTGGTAATCTGGTGTGATGCCTGTATGTATGACCAAACCATCGTTATTCATGTCCTGCATCAATTAAAACGGCTGAACATGCAAAAACTTAACGTTAGTATTGTTCAGGTTTCCGGTATCGGCATGGGCGATGTTGCTCCTTCAAAAATGCTGGAGCTGTTTAACTCCAGGCGGCAGGTTACACCACAGGAATTTTTTACCGCGTCTATCGCCTGGAATGCATTTTCTTCGCCAGACCCCGACTTAATTGTTGACTTCCTGCGGCGCGATTTTTTCGGATTGCCATTTCTGAAACCAGCGCTGTTGCGGCATCTGCGCCAATTTCCGGCGCTTCGGAATGGGCTCAGCCTGCTTCAACAACATATCCTGGCAATAATTGCCGCCGGCGAAAGCCGGTTGATGCCGCTGTTCAGAGCCGTGTGTGCACGTGAACAAGAGTGCTTTATTGGCGATAGTAGTTTTTGGAATTGTTTAGATGAACTGGCGGAAGCAAAAACACCGGCAGTCGTGATTATCGGTCCGGGACGGTTGCGCCGCCCGGTTTCAGAGCCGATTGTTAATCTCGACCGCTGGAGTGTTACCGTATCATCTTTTGGGGAAGAACTATTGATTGGCGGCAAAGATTGGATTGTGGCTAACGGCATTGACCGTTGGCTCGGCGGAGCTCATCTTTATAAAAATCAGGTGTGGCGTTGGAATGAAGACACCCAAAGCCTGATTTGACAGTTCCTTAGCCCTGATGTCAAAGTTTAGGCGTTTGGCCGGCAATCTACCCAGTAGTTATGGCGCAGATTGCCGGAACGCAATTACTCGAATCGCTTGAAAACAAGAACGCCGTTATGTCCACCAAATCCTAGATTGGTATTGATTGCGACATCAACACGCTTTTCTACTGCCGTATTTGGCGTGTAATTCAAATCGCACTCAGGATCAGGCGTCTGATAATTGATTGTTGGAGGAATAATTCCAGTCTGAATCGCCCTAACGCAGGCAATAGACTCTAAACCGCCGGCCGCGCCGAGACTGTGTCCGGTGGTGCCTTTGGTGCTGCTGATGGAAACGTTTCGGGCATGATCACCTAACGCCGCTTTGATGGATTTGGTTTCAAACTTATCATTCAGCGGAGTACTGGTGCCGTGCGCGTTGATATAATCAACCTGGTCAGGATTTAATTTGGCATGGCCAAGTGCCATTTTCATCGCCCGCGCCGCGCCCATGCCTTCCGGATCAGGCGAAGTAATATGGTAAGCATCACCAGTAGCGCCGTACCCGACAATTTCTGCAATAATGTTAGCGCCGCGTTTCTTGGCGTGTTCTAACTCTTCCAATATCATTACTCCTGCACCTTCAGACATAACAAAACCATCTCGATCCATATCAAATGGACGGCTGGCGTGCAGCGGATCGTCATTGCGCTGGCTCATCGCCTTCATCGAACAAAAACCGGCAAAGCCAATCTTCACTACCGATGATTCGGTGCCCCCGGCAATCATTATATCGGCATCGTCGCGCTTAATCATCCAAAAGGCTTCGCCAAGTGAATGACAGCCGCTGCTGCAGGCTGTAACCACACCTAAATTTGGTCCCTGTGCTCCATACCGCATCGAGACATTGCCGGACGCCATATCAATAATCATCATCGGAATCAGCAAAGGCGAAACCCGTGATGGCCCGCGTTCGTGCATCACAATTGTTTGTTCTGTAAGTGTTTCAAGTCCGCCGATACCGCTGGATACTAATACGCCAACTCTGGTGCGGTCAATGCTGCTGCCTTCAAGCTGCATGGGCAATCCTGCCTGCTGCATCGCCTCATCTGCGGCGACAATTGCGTATTGGCAAAAAGGATCCATTCTTTTGGCATCTTTTACCGGGACATATTTAGAAAAATCAAGATTTTTAATTTCTCCGCCGATATGGGTACGGTATTCCGACGTGTCAAACTTGGTAATTTTGCCCAACCCGCAACGTCCATAAATCAGCGAATCCCAAAAATCAGCGACATTGTTACCAACACAGGAAACAACTCCGGTACCGGTAATTACTACGCGCCTTGCATCCATCTGCCAACCTCTGATTCTTTGACGCCGAAAACTTCGCCGCGCTATTTCCCGGATAATTTCCCGGGATGCACGGCATTTTCAGCAAAATTTAAAAAAAAGGGGTCACACTCAAAAAAATTGAAAGTGACCCATCGGATTCATTAAATACGGAAAAGTTATTCTTTGCTCTTGCTATCAATATATCTGACCGCATCACCGACGGTGGTCAGCTTTTCAGCTTCTTCGTCGGGAATATCTGAGCCGAATTCTTCTTCCAACGCCATAATTAATTCAACCTGGTCCAAGGAATCAGCACCCAAATCTTCAATGAATTTCGCATCATCGGTGACTTGTTCAGCAGAAACGCCAAGTTGTTCAGTAACAATCTTTTTAACTTTTTCGGCAACTGAAGACATTTTGTATCTCCCTTTCTTTTTTTGCTATTAATTCTTGGTGAAACTTAATACTGTTATCTTCTATTTACTAACATTACATTCCGCATACTATGCCATACTTTTTGGCAAAATCAAATTTTTTTGCGCGTCCCGACAAATAAAATTCGTGTTTTTTTGAAAATCAACGGGGTTTTTGCAATATCAAGCTCAATATATTAAGCTTAAGAGCTCCCGCTAACTACCGTAAAACACAAGTTTTACATTAACATTCCGCCATCAATATTAATAACCTGACCAGTTACATACGATGAATCATCTGAGCAAAGGAAATAAACCACCTTGGCTACATCTTCCGGAGTGCCGGCGCGTTTCATCGGAATAACCTGCATAAAGGCTTGTGTCGCCTCTTCTGACAACTTATTGGTCATATCCGTTTGAATGTATCCGGGTGCAACGGCGTTAATCGTAATATTGCGGGTGGCAAATTCTTTGGCAGCAGTTTTGGTCAGACCGATAACTCCGGCTTTAGATGCGGAGTAGTTTGCCTGTCCGGCATTGCCCATTCTGCCGACCACAGACGCGATGTTGACGATTTTGCCGTAACGGCTTTTCATCATCGGCCTAATTGCCGCTTTAATAAAGTTAAAAGTGCCTTTCAGATTTACCGCGATAACTGCATCCCAGTCATTTTCGGTCATGCGCAGCATCAGCGTGTCGCGGGTAATGCCGGCGTTGTTAATCAAAATATCCAGCTTAGTGAACTTTTCCAACACTGCCGCAACAGTACTGTCGGCATCTTCCGGTTTTGCTACATTAGCGGCGAATGCCATTGCATTTACACCTTGGGCGCGAAATTCCGCGGCGGTGGTTTCTGCCACATCCAGCATAATGTCAACAATTGCGAGCGATGCGCCTTCATCAGCCAGACGCTGACAAATTGCTTTGCCAATGCCGCGCGCACCACCAGTCACCAAGGCTACCTTACCAGTCAAACGTCCTTCATTACACATAATTTTTTCCTAAGCTTGGGTTGATGAAAAGGCGTTAAGCCCTTCAAGGTTATTTATGTTATATGCCGATGTTTCAGCATTTATCCGTTTCAGTAAACCTGCAAGTACGCTGCCGGGCCCAAATTCGACCATTGCGGTACCGCCAAGACTAATCATGCCGTTAACACATTGCTCCCAGCGTACACTCCCGGCAACCTGCGCTTCTAAATTGGCGCGAATATCCGCGGCAGTAACCGCCGTCATACCAGTAAAATTCTGGAAAACCGGAATCGCCGGAACATTCATCGTTGTCGCATCAAGCGATTGACGCAACTGGCTTCCGGCATTTTTCATTAAACGTGAATGATATGCCCCGGCAACTTTCAATGGAATCACTTTCTTCATTCCACGCTCTTTGAGCTGTGTTACCGCGGTATCTACTTTGCTCTTTTCGCCGCTGATAACAATTTGACCAGGACAATTAAAATTGGCAACATCTATGCCGCATTCGGCGCAAACTTCCCGAATTACTGCTTCGTCGCCGCTGAGTACGCTCGCCATTCCGCCAACTGTCTCGCGGCAGGCGGCATCCATCAGCTCTGCCCGCTTGGCAATCAATCTTAAACCGTCTTCAAATGAAAAAACACCAGCGGCAAACATCGCGGCGTATTCGCCTAAACTTAATCCGGCACAGGCAATCGGCGTAACCATTGGATATTTTGCTTTAAATGCTGCCAGCGCCGCACAACTCATCGTGTAAATTGCCGGTTGGCAATAACGGCTTTCAGTTAACTTTTCTTCCGGGCCTTCAAAACAGATCTGACTGACTGACCAGCCTAACGTTTTGTCTGCCGCCGCAAAAATCTTTGCCGCCGCTTCGTTTTGTTCAAATAAATCTTTGCCCATGCCTACCGACTGGGCACCCTGTCCTGAAAAAGCGAAAAAAACTTTCATTATGCTGCCTTCTATTTTACTTAATCCGTGCGTGCCCTCTTCAACAGGGCTATTGTATGACAGTTCCTTAATAAGATGTATTTTCCTATATTGAAACACGGGTTACATCTCATCGGTTATACCAATGAGTGATCAGTCATAGACAATAACGATTAGGAATTTGGCGATGGA
>CAZITV010000164.1:0-5081 GCA_964542255.1 uncultured Victivallaceae bacterium | reverse complement strand
ACTGTCGGACCCATAAGACCTATACCACAACGCCCGGCGGCGACAGAGCACCGCCATCCACAGGCGGGTAAATGTCAGAGGGGAAGAGCTAGGGGTTAAGTGTTAAGGGTTAAGGGTTAAGTGTTAAGGGTTAAGTGTTAAGGGTTAAGCTGGAAACAGTCAGGCGCCTGCGGCCAGAACACCCTCTTGCGGTGAATGATATTGCCACTGGCAATGAAATCCACCGCTTTAGGTTTTCTTTCCGTACATTCCGTGTATTCCGTGGTAGAGAATGGCTGTTTGTTTTACTCTGTGGTGAAACGGCTGATTGTGTGATTGATTTATTTGCCGGCTTGTAGTATTTTATATTGTTGCACAATGACTTAATATTATGTGGTTACGGTTTTGAAGTGGGTTGGCGTGATAGATTTATTCAATCGTTATTGCGGTATAATATTCTGTAAAAATTATATTTTGTTATTTGATTGTTATATTATTTGCTGTATATTATCAGCCTTATTCGGATTGTTGTTATTTGACGGCCTGGGTGGAAGAATCTGGAGCGGTGTATTCAGCAAAAGAGCATATTGGGCGCAATTAAGAAGGGAAATTATATGAGCGGCAGTTATGAGTATTTGAAAAAAATGGAGCGTGATCCCAGTAATTTAATCAAGGCTTTGCAGTTGGTGCAGAATCACGAGGGCTTTGTTTCGAATGACAGCATCGCGGCGGTGGGTAAATATTTTTCTATTCCGGATGCTGAGGTAGAGGGAGTGCTCTCCTTTTATGCACAATTTCGGCGCACCAAGCCGGGTAAATTCAGGATTTCGGTTTGCGATGGTACGGCGTGCCATATTAAAGGCAGCACCCAGATTTTGGATTGGATTGGGACGGAATTAAAGATTAAGAGCGGCGAGACGGATGCGGCGGGACAGTTTTCGCTGGAGACTGTTGCCTGTCTGGGTTGCTGCAGTTTAGCGCCGGTGATGAGTATTAACGGTCGCGTGTTTGGCAATCTTGACCGCAAAACGACGGTAAAAATTCTGAAGGAGTATGACAAAAAATGACCATTAATATACAAAAAATCAATGTCGGCACGGCTTCCTGCGGCATCGCCGCCGGCGCTGATGAACTGCTGATTTTTCTGCGGGGCAAACTGCCGGCAGTGCCGGTCGAAGAAGTAGGCTGTATTGGACATTGCTATGCTGAACCGCTGCTGGAAGTCGTTACCGATGCCGGCAGTTTTTGGTACGCTAAAGCCGAACCCAATGATAAGTTTCTGGAAAAGATGCTGAATTTCAGCTCCGAAGGCCGCTTCGAAGTCGCGCCACAGCGAAAAAGCAAAGAATTAATTAAAGTACTGAAACTGGCCGGACACATCTGCCCGGTCTCTATTGACGAATATATCGCCAACGGCGGTTATAACGCATTGAAAAAAGCCTTGACAATGAGCCCGGCCGAGGTGATTGATGTGGTTAAAAAAGCCGGATTGCGCGGACGCGGCGGCGCGGGGTTCCCGACCGGCACAAAATGGCAGTTTATGGCGGCGAAAAACAGTGAACAAAAAATTATGATTTGCAACGCGGACGAGGGCGACCCGGGCGCGTTTATGGATCGTTCGCTGATGGAAAGCGTGCCGCATCAGGTGTTGGAGGGAATGCTCATCGGAGCTTACGCCACCGGCGCCACCAAACTGTTCATCTACTGCCGGGCAGAATACCCGCTGGCCATCAAACATCTGAATATCGCTATTGGGCAAATCAAGGAAAGAGAGCTTAACAAGGTCGGCGGACGCGAATTGGAAATTATCATCAAAGAAGGCGCCGGAGCATTCGTATGCTGCGAAGAAACCGCGATGATTGCCTCGCTGGAAGGTCACCGCGGCACGCCGCGTTTCCGTCCTCCATTCCCCACCGACCGCGGTTGGAAAGGCTACCCTACTCTCATCAATAATGTTGAAACATTCGGCAATATCGCGCTGATTATCAATGAAGGCAGTGAAAAATTTGCCGCGGTCGGTACGGCGAACAGCAAAGGGACAAAATTATTCGCGCTGGCGGGTGATTTAAAATATCCCGGACTAATCGAAGTACCGATGGGAATAACGCTGGCGGAAATAGTGTTTGATATTGGCGGCGCGGAGCCTGACGGCGTCAAAGCGGTGCAGACCGGCGGTCCGTCCGGCGGTTGTATTCCGGTGGAACTGTTCAATACGCCGGTGGATTATGATTCCTTGAAATCACTGGGCACAATTATGGGTTCGGGCGGAATGATTGTGATTGGCAAGAACCGCTGCATGGTGGAAACCGCACGGTATTTTCTCGATTTTACTCACCGCGAATCCTGCGGCAAATGCACCTTCTGCCGCGTCGGCACCAAACGGATGTTCGAAACGCTCGAACGCATTACTGCCGGCAACGGCAAGCCGGAAGATTTGGATTTTCTCGAAGATATGGGGCGCAAAGTGTGCAAAGGTTCTCTCTGCGGTCTGGGACAGTCGGCGCCGAATCCGGCACTGGCGACGCTGCGTTATTTCCGTCACGAATGCGAAGCGCATGTCCGCGATAAACAATGCGAGGCGCTGGAATGCAACGCTCTGGTGGATGTCAAACTTGACCAAAGCAAATGTATTAAATGTAAATTATGTATTAAAAACTGCCCGGTCAATGCCGTATCCGATGATTTTGTCATCAATAACCGCACATGCACCCGCTGCAATACCTGTATTGAGGTTTGTCCTAAAAAAACCATCTATCGCGTAAAAAAAGGAGAGGGATTTTACAGTGAATAACATAACTTTTAAAATAGACGGTAAAGAGTTTTCGGCAGCGCCGGAACGCACCATTTTAGACATTGCCGCAGAAAACGGCATTACGATTCCGTCACTATGCCACAATCAGCAGATTTCCCGCACCACTTCATGCTTTGTCTGCCTAGTCAAAGATATGAAAAGCGGACGGTTTCTGCCGTCCTGCTCGGCCTGCCCGGCACCCGGCGCCGAAATTGACGCATCCTCTGAAGAGGTTGTCGAAATGCGCCGCGCCGCGCTCAATCTGCTGCTTTCCGAGCATGAAGGCGATTGTGAAGCGCCATGCACCATTGCCTGTCCGGCACACGCCAAAGTCGAAGAATATGTCCGTGCCGGCAAAAACGGCGATTTTCTGAACAGTCTGCGCATTATCAAAGAACGCATTCCGCTGCCGATGAGTATTGGCCGGGTTTGTCCGCGTTTCTGCGAAAAAGACTGCCGCAAGAATGTTTCTGCCAAAGCTCTCGCCATCAATGACTTTAAACGGTTGGCGGCGGATCTCTTTTATGATGAATATATGGAAGATTTGCCGGAACTTACCGGAAAACGTGTCGCGGTGGTTGGCGCCGGCCCGGCGGGAATGGCAACCGCTTATTATCTGCGCCGGTTGGGCGTGGATGTTACCGTCTTTGAAAAAATGCCGCAATCCGGCGGGATGCTGCGTTACGGCATTCCCGAATACCGTCTGCCCAAGGCAATTCTCAATAAAGAATTGGCCCATTTTCAAAAAATGGGAATAAAAGTTGAATGCGACCGCGAACTCGGCACCAATCTGTTTCTCCATCAACTGCAGCAGGAATTTGACGCTGTCGCCATCACCATCGGATGCTGGAAACCCGGCGCAATGCAGTGCGATGGCGAAGAACTCGCGGTTCAAGGCATCACCTGGCTGGAAAAAATCGCCCGCGCCAACTGGAGCGGCAGCAATCCCGGCAAAACTATCGTGGTCGGCGGCGGCAATACCGCAATGGACTGCGTTCGTACCGCGGTCAGACTCGGCAGCAATGATGTCAACTGTTTCTACCGCCGCACCGAAACCGAAATGCCCGCCGAGGCAATCGAAATTGAAGAAGCCAAAGAAGAAGGCGTTAAATTCAGTTTTCTTATCGCTCCGGTGCGTTTGACGCAACGGCACGGCAAACTAATATTGACATGCGTTCGAATGGAACTGGGCGAACCCGATGCCTCCGGGCGGCGGCGTCCGGTTCCCATCAAAGGCAGCGAATTCGACACTGAAGCCGATACGGTCATCGCCGCAATCGGACAAAAAACCGATGCGCCAAACGGCATCAAAGTCAATAAATACGGCGATATCGAGGTCAATCAGGATAACTTCCAGCAGGAAGGAAATATATTTTCCGCCGGAGATTGTGTTACCGGCGCCGCTACCGTAGTTGAGGCAGTCGCCGGAGGCAGAAAAATCGCTGTGGCAATCACCGCAAAGTTTGCCGGCGAAACCGCCAAGCACGAACCGGAGATAAATGTTTCACGCGGTCACTGGCGCAGCCTGTCCAAAGATAAACTGGTCTATCTGCGCGATAATATTTCTGACCACCCGCGCGCACCGCAGCCGCTGATTCCGCTGGACGAACGCAAAACCACCTTTAAAGAAGTCAGCCTGACCTTAACTCCTGACGCTATCCGCCAGGAAGGCGAACGCTGCATTGAATGCAGCTGCTCCGCTAAATCTGACTGCAAACTTAAAAAATATTCCGAACTGTGCGGTGCCAAACCCGATGCCATCCCAGGTGAAAAAATCCGTTCTGGCTACGATAACCGCCACCCCGCCATCATTCATGACCGAATGAAGTGTATCAAGTGCGGCATCTGCGTCAAAATTTGCCGCGATGTTATCAACGAAAATCTCCTGAGCCAGAAAAAACGCGGCTTCAGCACTATCGTTGAAACCGCCTACGGCAATGTACTGCCTAACTCCTGCTCAGATTGCGGTGCCTGCGTCAAAGAGTGCCCCGTCGGCGCTCTCGACTGGAAATTTAAAGAATAATCAGGGAAACAAAAACAGTTTTCACCACTGAGGGCACAGGGAACACAGAGGAAATACAAAAACATTTTCTACCACGAAAATCACGAAATAACACGAAATAATACCAGTTGCGGTGGATTTCATTGCCGATGGCAATATCATACACCGCAAGGGGGTGTTCTGGCCGCAGGCGCCTGACTGTTTCCAGCTTAGCACTTAGAACTTAACACTTAGAACGTGACTAGCAGTCGTTTTCACCACTGAGGGCACAGGGAACACAGAGGAAATACAAAAACATTTTCTACCACG
>CAZITV010000163.1:3945-5126 GCA_964542255.1 uncultured Victivallaceae bacterium | reverse complement strand
TGAAGAAAACCACAGCCGTTTTACCACAGGGCATCGAGCTCATAGATGGCAAAACTAATTTGTCCAGCTCATTGGTATAACTTATGCCGTTCTAACATTTCTGATAGCAGTTTAACCGACAGATTGTATTCCCTGTTCCTGCCAATACGGATTCCGTCCAGAACAACAAGCATCCGGTAAAAACATATATCATTTTCTGCTGCTTTGGGCGCAGAGCGAAATAACGGGACGATGGATTTACCCCGAATATTGCCAAATTCATAAGGCCAAACGAGAACATCATCTTGCGCGCAATCAATTAATTCTGACAAGGGAAGTGCAGAATGAGCAGTTGCCATTCCTCTAACCTCTTTCCCAATTTCTACCGGAAAAATATATTTTAAACCATGAACTAAAAATTCCTTCATATTGTCCAAACAAGGTATAATCAGATTGGTTTCAGGATGCACCATTATCAGGCGGCACGCCTTTAAGCGCTTGATGCCCGAATGAACCTCAGAGCCGCTCACATAGAGTTCATGCGCCATTCTGGAGATAGTCCAACTTCCCGGTTCTTTTAGAAAAATTTTTATCATTAATAATATATCTTGCGGCTTCATATTAAATCCTTATTTTTTAGTACCTATATAATAATATATTATATTATTCGCAAATTGATTCTATAATATACTTATTTATAGCATATTATAATATATATTCGTGATTTGCGAATACAGAATAAATGCAGCCTGCCACATCAGAAAGTATGTCTTGTATTCACTGGAAATGCAAATTAATTATGTCCTATTTTTTCAGTGTATTCCATCCCACGCCTGAGAGCGGGTAAACATTCCGTGGTTAAACTGAATTCTATTTTTCGCACCACAGACACAGCTCGCAGAGTAAAAATAAAACCGTTTTTAACCACGAAACACTCGAAAAATCACGAAAGAAAACAAAACCAATGCGGTGGATTTCATTTACCTAACGGTAAAATCATACACCGCAAGAGGGTGTTCCGGTATAGTGCCCTCGCTCTGAGAGGGCGGCTCCCCATAGCTATCAAGTTAAGGCTCAAATATCCAATATCCAACACGGAATATCCAATATCCAATGGGAACAGCCTGGAGCTATAAGTCTGAAACTGGTATTACTGGAGGGCTGTGCTCATAGCTATCAAGCTAAGGCTCGAATATCCAATA
>CAZITV010000163.1:0-3845 GCA_964542255.1 uncultured Victivallaceae bacterium | reverse complement strand
GAATATCCAATAGCCAATGGGAACAGCCTGGAGTCATAAGACAAAAACCGGTATTACTGGAGGGCTTGTCCGCCGAAGGCGGGTTTACCCGCTAATTTTGATGAAGACCCAGAAAAATTACAAACCGGCGATTAATTTGCATAAACTGTATTGTGAGAGTATATTAAAGGTATGCTGGTGGATGATATGCCAACACATAACCGCAGAAATATCTGGCAAATAAATTTACGGTAATGAGCTCAATCCGGAGCTAATTGATGAAATAACCGTAAAGCAGATACCCGAGACAGAGACTCAAGTTCTCTCCCCAGAATCCGCTTTCAGAAAGAGCATTTGCCATAACTACAATTTTACAAATTTCTGCTTACAGATTTGAAGTTCAGGAGGCGGTATGAGTACACGCGAGACTCCATTAAAAGCGCTGCGGTACACGGCTGAATATTGGCTGGTACTGTTTGCTTATGTGCTGGTGCGCTGGCTGCCGCATGAATTTCTTTTTAAGATTTCATCGTTCTGCGGTTTTTTTCTTTATCTGCTGCCATCAGTGCGTAATATCGCCAAAGCCAATCTCCGAATATTTTTTCCCGAAAAGCCGGAAGAGGAAATCGCGGCAATTGCCCGTAAAAGTGTTTACAATGTAGTGCTTTCGGTAGCAGAACTGTTCTGGTTCAGCGGCAGACCGGATAAAGTGCGTCAATATCTTGACTTTGATCCTGCAATTGCACGGGAATGGGAAGCTGCATCCAATGCCGGGCGCGGCTTAATCTATGTCTGCATGCACTTCGGTAATTGGGAATTGGCCGGATTAATGGTTAGAACTTTTGTCAACGACAAGTTTGCGGTAATCGCCAGAGAGGTGCGGAACCCTAAAATTGATAAGCTCATCAACAACAGCCGCAGCACCGGCGGCAATCTGGTTATCCCTGCCAAAGGCGCCGTCAAAGAGATGATTAAAGCAATAAAAAACGGTTATGCGCTGGCAACCCTGGCAGACCAAAACACCAGGGTAAGGGATGGCGGCGTATTCATCAACTTCCTCGGCCTGCCAGTACCGGTCAGCCGTGTTCCTGCAATGTTCGGCAAAAAGTTAAATGCGGTGATTGTGGTTAGCGGTTGTATGCGTGATGGTCACCGTTATAAGAGTTATTTTGCCAAGCTGCCGAAAGAAACCGAAGCTTATTCTGATGATTTAGAAATGACCCAGGCTATAATGAAAGTTGTCGAAAACATTGTTCGTCAAAATCCTGAACAGTATCTCTGGTTTTACAAACGCTTTCAAAATATTCCCATTGATGCAACTCCGGAACTGATAAAACAATATCCTTATTATGCCGAAGTTACTACGGAACGTTTCTACAATAAAAACTGTCCCAGACCACAAAGCGGTTCGCAGAAAAAAGGTTTCGGCGTGCCAATTAAAGCAATTGTTCATAAGCCGGCACACATTTTTCCCGGGACACACGCTTGAAACCATTCGTAAACCTTGATAGACGATTAGAACTTTGACGCTGATTTTTGCCCAAATCGCGGCAGTTTGTAATCAGAATCCTAATTGTTCTCGTCTATTGCCCCGTTTAAAATGAAAACTACCCTTTTTAAAGTTTGACAGATTGAAAAATAATATAGATATGACATTTTAATCCCATTAATAATTAATGAACTAGCACAAAATAACCTATGGGTTTGCAGCATTCTCTTGAATGATATTCGACAGCAATTCAATAGAGTATTTTGTTCCACTTCCTAAGCAATTTTGAAAATCGCAGGAGAGCTATGCGGCAGACAACACTAACGGCGCTAAAACAATATTTTGGTTTTGATGGTTTTCTGGACAATCAGGAGGAGATTATTTTGGATATCCTCAATGGCGGCAATCTATGTGTAATTATGCCGACCGGTGCCGGCAAGTCGCTATGTTACCAGCTTCCTATTATGATGAACCCCGGCTACGGACTGGTGGTGTCACCGCTAATTTCGCTGATGAAAGACCAGGTGGACGCACTCTTGGCACGAGGCTTGCCGGCAGCATTCATCAACAGCACCGTCTCCACCACGGAACAGGTCAGCATCATGCATGATGCCGCGGTTGGCAAAATTAAATTACTCTATGTTGCGCCGGAACGTTTTTATATGAGTTCATTTCAACAACTGCTGTCGCACTGTCCGCCTGAGATGATGGTGGTGGATGAGGCACACTGCATCAGCCAGTGGGGTCACGATTTCCGCCCATCGTACGCACAGCTTGGCAATGTGATTAAAGATTACAACATCAAACAAGTCTGCGGATTTACCGCAACGGCAACCAAACTGGTTCGTGAAGATATAAAAACTCAACTTAAGTGTCCGGACATGGAATTTCATGTTGCCGGATTCAAACGTCCCAATTTATCGTTCAAAGTGATTGAATGCGCCAATGCCGAGGCCAAAAATAGTGCACTGCATAAACTGTTAAAGGTTCCGGCTCCGACCATCATCTATGCCTCAACGCGCAAGGCGGTAGGGCAGATTACCGCAGACATGGCGAAGTTCGGCTGTATTGCCTATCATGCAGGAATGACTGATGATAACCGGACCGCGGCGCAAGACCACTTTATGAACGACCCCGCCCCGATTTTAGTCGCTACCAACGCTTTTGGAATGGGCATTGACCGGGCGGATGTGCGCCGAGTCATTCATTATAATGTTACGGGTTCGCTCGAAGCCTACTACCAGGAAGCGGGGCGTGCAGGCCGCGATGGCGAGCCGGCAGAATGTACGCTGCTGTTTTCCTATCAAGACCGTTTTATTCAGGAATTTTTGATTGATTTAAATAATCCGCCGCGGGAAATGCTGGAAGCGCTTTATGCCGAACTGCGGCGCATCGCCAAACACGAAAAAAGCGAAACTATTGAGGTAAAACTGTCAACTTTGGCGAAAACTGTTCCGGATGCAAAATCCGAGAACCAGCTCAGCAGCGCCATGCGGATACTGATTAAAAACGGATACATCGAACGCGGGTTCAGTTCTAATAACTGCGGCGCCATACGTTTTACCGGCGACATTAACAGTTTAAAGCAAAAGCATGCGGCAGAATCCACCCAGCGGTCGCGGTTTGTTCACCGCTGCATTAAACATTTCGGTGACAAATTAGTTACTCCGATGGAATGTACCTACGAGCAGCTTGCCGAGGTGTCTGGTCTGAACGAAGAGCAAATTAAGCGGGTAATCCGTGCGCTTGAGGATGAATGTTTAGAATGGACACCGCCTTTTTCCGGCAGCACCACGACACTGCTGTGTCCGGAAAAAACCAAGCTGGAGATAGATTTTGACGCACTGCGCGCGAAACACGATTTTGAACTTGCCCGTCTTGAAGAGGTGATTAAATATACCAATCACCGCCAATGCCGGCAGAAATTTCTCATCAGCTACTTTGGTGAAAATTCAGATAATTGGAAATGTGAGAACTGTGACCGCTGCCAGGTCACGGTGCATGGCGGCAGCCGCAGCGTCAGCGCCGATGAATCCAAAATCGCCAAATCTATTATCGCGACAATCTTAGAGCTTAACGGCAGATTCGGCAGAGGCAAAATCAGCCTGCTGCTGGCTGGCGCTAAACGCGTTGAAATCATTGATGCCGGACTAAATCTGCATCACCGTTTTGGCGAACTCAAGGGCATCAGTCAAAACAATATTCTGCTTTACATTAAGTCATTGGAACAATTTGGTTATATCGCGGCCTGCGGACATTCAGAATATCCCTGCATCAATGTTACACCCAAAGGCATTGAGGCACTAGCCGCCGGCAAAGACATCACCCTGGATATTCCGGAAATTCAGGAACAACCCATTCAAAAAACAGTAAAAAG
>CAZITV010000162.1:0-5183 GCA_964542255.1 uncultured Victivallaceae bacterium | reverse complement strand
GAGAACTGAAGTGCACAGATAAGATAATGAACGACAGTTTTTGGATAGGGGTTTACCCCGGGATGACGACCGAGAAACTGCAATATATGATTGACCATATTAAGCAATTTATTAACCGATAGGAAATAGATTATGAATGCCGATATTTTTTCTAAACTTTTTATTTTTGAAATGGCGAACAACCATATGGGTGACGTTGAACACGGATTACGCATTATCCGCGACTTTCACTCGGTTACTCAGAACTTTGATTTCCGTTTTGCTTTCAAGTTTCAATATCGTGATTTGGACACCTTTATTCATCCTGACTACCAAAACCGGCAGGATATTAAATATGTAAAACGCTTTTCAGAAACCCGGCTGGCAGAAGAAGATTTTTTGCGGATGAAGGCGGAAATGGATAAGCTGGGTTTTATCTCAATTTGTACTCCGTTTGATGAAAAATCTGTTGATAAGATAGAAAAACACGGCTTTGAAATCATAAAAATTGCCAGTTGTTCTTTGACGGACTGGCCGTTACTGGAACGTATCGCCGCCACCAACCGCCCCCTGATTGCATCGACCGCCGGGGCAACCATTGAGGAAATTGACCAGGTGGTAACATTTTTTGAACACCGCAACAAGCAGTTATGTCTGATGCATTGCGTTGGCTCCTATCCGACTCCGGACAAAGAGCTGGAAATGAACCAGATTGATTTTTTCAAATCCCGTTATGCGCCGGTTCCGATTGGTTTTTCGACTCACGAAGCGCCAAATGATTTTGATCCGGTTAAGATTGCCGTGGCTAAAGGGGCTGCCGCGTTTGAGCGGCATGTTGGAGTGGCGGCCGGGCAGTATAAACTGAATGATTATTCATCGTCTCCTGAACAGGTGCGCTGCTGGCTGGACGCCGCGGTGAAAGCTTATGCCATGTGCGGTGTTTCCGGAAAAAGGCGTGACATTTCAGTAAAGGAACGTGATGATATCAGAGGTTTGAGGCGCGGAGTATTCTGCCGGGGCAAGGTATCCGCCGGCAGCCGTTTGTCGCCGCAAGAGCTTTTTTACGCGATTCCCAGCTGCGATGGTCAATTGCTGGCGAACGATCTTTCCAAATATATGCTATACACCGCGATGTCAGAAATTGCTGAACGCGCGCCGGTAATGATTGATGATATTGAAACTAAAAATATCCGGGAAAAGGTGCTGGAAATAATTAAGGCGGTTTGCGAATTAATCAAAAAAAGCAATCTGCGGCTTCAGGACAAATTAGAATTAGAATTATCACATCATTACGGTATTGACAAATTTCATGAGTGCGGCTGTACAATTATCACCTGCGTCAACCGCGAATACTGCAAAAAGATCATTCTGCTTCTGCCGGGGCAGGCAAATCCAATGCACGCGCACAAATTGAAAGAAGAAACTTTCCATGTGTTATACGGCAATTTGAGTTTGATACTGGACGGTGTTGAGCGCAACTATGCGGAAGGCGATATTATTGTTGTTGAGCGTGACAAAAAACACAGTTTCGCCAGCAGCAGCGGTGCGGTACTGGAAGAAATATCCACCACCCATTATAAAAATGATTCCTTCTATGACGATGATAAAATTGCTGAAACGTCGCAGCGCAAAACTTATATGACGTTTCATGCTGATTGGCTGAAAAAAAATATTATATAAGCGGGGCGGCATGGTTTACCGTAAGGTTATAGTCTGGGATGTTGATGATGTTTTAAACTGTTTAACTTTTGAGTGGTTTAAAGAATTCGCTGCTGAGAATCCGGCAGCAGGAAGCTATGACCAGTTAAAGACAAATCCACCGCTGCAGGAAACAGGTTTAACGCTGAATGACTATTTAGCATCGCTGGACGATTTCAGGCAGCGCCGGTTAAGCAGTATGATTCCGGCTCCTGAAGTTTTAACCTGGTTTCGATCCTGCGGTGATGCTTACCGTCATGTCGCAATGACGGCAGTGCCCGCAAAGTTTGCGCCATTATCAGCCGAATGGGTTTTGCGGCATTTTGGATTATGGTTCCGCTCCTATCATTTTGTTCCGTCGTTTCGTTCCGGCGAAACAATGATTATTTATGATGAGTGCAAAGCTGATTTGCTGCGCAGCATCGGCAAAGCCGATTATTTTATTGATGATAACGAAAAGAATGTCTCAGGTGCTGCCGATTTGGGAATTACCGCGCTGGTTTTCCCGCAACCATGGAACCGCGCCGCCGGAATTACGAAAGATGAATTTTTAAAAAATATTATATAGAGGTCTTTGATGAAAAAAGTATCGGATTTTATTTTTGAGTACATCGCGGCAAATACCGTGGTGCACGACATTTTTTTGCTGCCCGGCGGCGGCTGTATGCATCTGGTTGATTCAATGGGAAGAAATCCGGCATTTAAGTTTGTCTGCAATCTGCACGAACAAGCCTCAGCCATTGCCGCCGAGGCCTATGCGCAGTATAATAATCAACTTGGGGTGGCACTGGTAACCACAGGGCCCGGCGCAACCAATGCCATAACGGGCGTGGCTGGTGCCTGGATTGATTCGACACCGCTGCTGGTGCTTTCGGGGCAGGCGAAAACCACGGATTTAATCGGCGCGCGCGGTATCCGGCAGATGGGCATTCAGGAGGTGGATATAATTCCGATAGTGAAACCGGTTACCAAATATGCGGTACGCCTGATGGAGCCAAACCGCATCAAATATGAGCTGCAAAAAGCCTTATATTTTGCCACCCACGACCGCAAAGGGCCGGTGTGGATTGATATGCCGCTGGATGTTCAAGGCGCCATGATTGATGAGGCAAATTTACCGGAGTTTACTCCGCCGCCAACGACGCTAAATTTGGCAAAATTGGAACAGGATACGGATAAGCTGCTGCAAACTCTTTTGAGCGCCAAACGCCCGGCGATATTAGCCGGCAACGCTATCCGCCACGATAATGCCATTCCCGCGTTTATTGCCGTTGCCGAGCAACTTGGCATTCCGGTGATGACCACGTGGAAAGCGGCGGACTTTATGCCGGAGGAGCATCCGCTGTTTGTTGGCCGTCCCGGGATTGTCGCGCAGCGCGGTGCGAATTTTGTACAGCAGACCTGTGATTGTCTATTGATTCTGGGAACGCGGTTGGATTTATGTCAGACAGGCTTTAATCATGGTAATTTTGCGCCGGCAGCTAAAAAAATTATTATTGATATTGACGCTGCCGAAATAAATAAGCTGGAGATGCCGTTCGAATTGCAGATTACTGCCGCTGCCGGTGAGGTTATTCAACTACTGCAAAAAAAATTGCCGGATTGCCAAATTCCGGATTTTTCAGCGTGGTTAAAAATATGCAAAGAGTGGCAGCGGCGTTTTCCGGTTATTTTGCCGGAATACTGTGTAAATCAAGCGGTTCCGGTCAATACCTATTACTTGATGGAAACGTTGTCTGAAATATTGCCCTGCAACTGCGTGATTGTGCCGGGCAGTTCCGGTGCCTGCGCGGAAATTACGCTTCAGGCGTTCAAGATTAAGGCTGGTCAGCGGTTGCAGAATACGCCCGGTCTTGGTTCGATGGGCTTTGGCTTGCCGGCCAGTATTGGCGCGTGTATCGCTTCTGGCGGCAAAACCACGGTCGGCATTATTGGCGATGGCGGACTACAACACAATATTCAGGAGTTGGAAACATTGCACCGGCTCAATCTGCCCATCAAAATATTTGTGCTGAACAATAACGGTTACGGCTCAATTTATAATATGCAGAAAAACCGTTTTGACGGCAATCTCGTCGCGTGCAATCCGGAGAGCGGATTAACACTGCCGGACACTTGTAAAGTTGCTCAAGCATACGGTCTTCAAGCTGTCAAGATCGAAAACCAGCTTGATTTAAAACGGCAAGTTGAAGCGGTATTGGCAATGCCTGGCACAGTTATCTGCGAGGTTTGCGTGGACCCGGGAGTTCAGACTTCACCGCGGCTGTCATCAAAAGTGCTGCCGAACGGACAAATGGAATCGCTGCCGATGGAAGACCTCTGGCCGTTTTTAGAACGGGATGAATATAACAAGATTTGCGCAATACGGGGGAATTTATGCCAATAAATAATTGCAGAGTTTGTCATCATCCCTTTTTTACAGAACCGCTGCTGCGTTACGAGAATATGCCGTGCGCGGCGCAACACCTTCCCGATAAGTCAGGCTTGGCGGAAGAACACGGCAGTGATTTGACGATATGTCAATGTTCCGGCTGCGGTTTGGTTCAGTTAAGCAATGATCCGGTGCCATATTACCGTGAAGTAATTCGTGCGACGGCGTTCTCGCAGGAAATGCGGGAGTTTCGCCTATTGCAGTTTAGTGATTTTATCTGGCATCAGGAATTGCGCGGGAAAAAAATTCTTGAAGTCGGCTGCGGCCGCGGAGAGTACCTGAGCTTGATGGAAGAATGCGGCGCGGATACATACGGTATTGAATATGCCGAAGCATCGGTAACCAAGTGCATCAACGACAGGATGAAGGTATCCAGAAGATATATCGAACACAGCAATGAAAAGCTTGACAACGGTCCGTTTGACGCATTCTTTATTTTAAATTATCTGGAGCATCTGCCCAACCCTAATGAGGTGCTAACCGGAGTTTATAACAATTTATCAGAAAATGGCGTCGGGTTAGTTGAGGTTCCAAATTTTGATATGATGCTTCAGAAAAAACTTTTTTCTGAGTTTATCACAGATCACCTGTTTTATTTCACCCGGGCGACACTGATATCCACACTGCAGTTAAATGGTTTTGATGTAATTGAATGTAAAGATATTTGGCATGATTATATCATTTCGGCAGTGGTTAAAAAAAGAACTAAACTTGACATCAGCAGTTTTTACCAAGCTCAGCAGCAGGTAGTCGGACAAATTGAACGATACCTGGGGCAGTTTGAACCCGGCGCGGTGGCGGTTTGGGGAGCAGGTCATCAAGCCCTGGCGGTAATGTCAATGGCAAATTTGCAGAATAAAATTAAATATGTAATCGATTCGGCACCGTTTAAGCAGGGTAAATACACCCCGGCCACACACATCCCCATCGTCTCACCGCAACAGATACATAACAATCTCCCGGCTGCCATCATTGTTATGGCGGCGGCTTATTCAGATGAAGTAGTCAAAACTATCCAGGAAAAATTCGGTACATCGATAAATATCGCCATTCTCCGTGAAGATGGCCTGGAGCA